>CAZPQB010000085.1:0-10520 GCA_964588605.1 uncultured Dehalococcoidaceae bacterium
TAAGCAGCAATGGAGATAACCTCTCAACGAAGACCAACGGTTTCGGTGATTTTGAGTTCGAAGGACTGGCTGACAATGTAGACTACAACTTAGCAATAGAGGCTACCGGGTACAAGCCGAGGAGTATTAGAGTTAAAACCAAGAAGGATGTCAGCTTGGGCGAAATAGTGCTGAAAAAATAGCCAGTTTTCTTTCAGTTAGAAATATACTTGATACTTAATCCAGACTGAGGCAAGATAGATTAATGGCAGGTATTATTTCATACGGAGCATATATACCCTATTACAGATTGAGCAGGTCTGAAATAGCCGGCGCCTGGGGAATGAGAGCCGGAACAGGCGAAAGGGCGGTGGCGAACTACGATGAAGACAGTCTTACCATGGCCGTAGCTGCCGCCAGAGACTGCATGCAGGGGATTGAAACGGCTAAAATCGACGGGGTATATTTTGCATCGACCACCGCACCTTATAAGGAAAAACAGACTGCGGCAACCATAGCCGCGGTATTGGGCTTACCGCAAGAGTCCATAACCATGGATTTTTCCTGTTCCTTGAGAAGCGGTTCGAATGCCCTGAAGGCTGCTATGGATGCCGTTGACAGCGGGAACCGGCGGAATATCTTGGTATGCGTGGCAGATTGCCGTTTGGGATACCCTGCCGGCCCGGACGAAATGACATTCGGTGATGGCGCCGCCGCCATGTTGGTTGGTAACCAAGATATAATTGCAACGATAGGTCATTACTATTCGCAATATCAGGAAATCCAGGATATCTGGAGGTCGGACAGGGATAATTACGTCCGCACCGCGGAAGACCGCTTCGCCTCGGACATGGGCTATTCGAAAGTAACGGTCGATTGTGTCAGTGCTTTTCTCACCAAGACAAATCTAACAGCAGCAGATTTCACCAGAGTAGCCATCTATTCACCCAATCAGCGTCAGCTAAATAGACTATCCCAGAAACTGGGATTTAATGGGAGTCAAGTTGAGGATGTACTACATGCACAGGTGGGAAATACGGGTAGTGCCATGTGCCTGATGAGTCTCGTCTCCGCCCTGGAGCAGGCAGATCAGGGAGAGAGAATAATGCTTGTCAGCTACGGGAATGGTTGCGATATATTTTCGATAACTACAACAGATTCCATTACCCGCCTTGCAGATAGAAGAGGTATCAAGAAGCATTTGCCCTCTAAAAGCATGTTGACCCCTTACAGCAGGTATTTAAAGTGGCGTGAAATAATTCAAATACAGCCCGCGGCACGCCCACCGCTGGAAGCCCGCCGGCCGTCACCGGTAGCTCAATGGCGAGAAGTGCCATGGGAGTTACGTCTTACAGGAACAAAATGCCGGCAATGTGGTACACCGCAATACCCTCCACAGCGTGTTTGTCTGGTTTGCCATACGAAAGACAAGTTTGAACCGTATACTTTCTTCGATAAGCCAGCAAGGGTCTTTTCGTTCAGTCACGATTATGTAGTACAGAGCGTCGACCCTCCGGTTACCGTGACATTTGTGGACTTTGAGGGCGGCGGCAGGCTGATGTGTGATATGACCGACCGCGATCCAGCTACGGTCGAGGTAGGTATCCCGGTGGAGATGACCTTTAGAAAGCTTTACTATGTCGACGGTATTTATAATTACTGGTGGAAATGTCAACCCGCCAGGTGTTAGCTGAAAGAAAGACTAACATGGACGGTATAAAAGATAGAGTGGCCATCATAGGTATGGGCTGTGTTAAGTTCGGTGAGAACTGGGAACAAAGCTTGGAAGACATGGTAATCGACGCAGCCTATGAAGCTTATGAAGACGCCGGGATTGACCCCAAGGATATCCAGGCTGCCTGGTGGGGGACCGTATTTTCTGGTGAGACCGGGCAGATACTGGCTGCACCTCTTAAGCTTTCATATATACCCGTAACACACGTGGAGAATGCCTGTGCCACCGGTTCAGAAGCAATAAGAGCAGCATGTTATGCTGTTACGGCCGGGATGTATGATTTAGTCCTGGCGGTCGGGGCGGAAAAATTGAAAGATACAGGCTATTCCGGGCTTCCACAGACCAGACCGATTGCTACCTGGAGTTATCGACTTACTACACAGACGCCGGCAGCGGTTTTCGCCATGATGGCGACGGGATACTTCGCCAAGCATGGCCTTACTCATGAAGACGGAAAGAAGCTGCTGGGGCAAATCGCGGTAAAGAATCACCATAACGGCTCACTCTGTCCCAAGGCACATTTCCAGCAGGAAATTACCTTAGAACAGGCATTGAACGCTCCCATGATTGCCTATCCTCTTGGTTTATTCGACTGTTGCGGTGTAAGCGATGGCGCCGCGGCAGCTATCATCACCCGGGCTGACTTAGCCAAAAAATTTAGGCCTGATCCAATTTATATTAAATCCGTACAGATATGCCAGGGCCCACGGGAAGGCTGGATAAGCCAAACCTATGATTTTGCTCATGTTGAGGAAACATACCGTTGCGGAATAGCAGCCTATCAAGAAGCAGGAATTAAAAATCCAAGGAAAGAACTAAATATCGCCGAAGTACATGACTGTTTTTCAATCACCGAATTGACTATCATGGAAGACCTGCAATTTAGCCCGAGGGGACATGTAAAAGAGGACATCGAGGCGGGAACTTATACTTTAGAGGGAGAGTTACCAGTGAACTCAGACGGCGGATTGAAATGCTTCGGACATCCGATCGGTGCCACTGGGCTCAGGATGCTGTACGAGGTATATAAACAATTACAGGATAAAGCAGGCCCACGTCAGGTAAAAAATCCCCATCTCGGCTTGACTCACAACCAGGGTGGTGAGCCGGGTGCAGCTACCGTAAGCGTGTTAATTGCCGGGAATGAGCCTGGGTAGTAGCTTTAAATGGAGGTGTAAGTACAATGGATGAAGAAAAAGTCCTTCGTAAGGTTATCATAACCGCGGCGGTAACCGGTCAAGGTGCTACACCTGTCATGTCAAAATATCTTCCCCTCACTCCAAAGCAAATTGCCGATGACGCGGTTAAAGCCTGGGAAGCCGGAGCAGCTATTGTTCATATTCACGCACGTAAACCTGAAACTGGGGAACCGACTCCCAGTCTTGCTATCTTTCGGGAAATCGTAACAGACATTAAGAAGAGATGCAATGTTGTTATTAACATCACCACCGGTGGTGCCGGTACTCCCGATGAGAGAATCAAAGTTGTCCCTGAATTCAAACCAGAATTAGCTACTCTCAACTGTGGATCATTAAGCGGTACTGCAATACAGGTATATGAAAGGATGAAAGATCAAATTAAGTTTGAATGGGAGAAGCAATTTCTCAAACGTGAGGAGTTTATCTTTGAAAATACTTATAAGATGATGCGTGAATACAGTCAGGCCTGCCGGGAGAATAATACAAGACCCGAACTGGAAATATGGGATATAGGCCAGATTAGCGCTGTAAAATACATGATTGACCGTAACTACGTAGATACCCCGGTGCATTTACAGTTCGTTATGGGCGCTCTTAGCGGTATGCCGGCAACTATCAGCACCCTGGTATTTGTATACGAGCGTACCCGTGAAACTATTGGTAATTTCACATGGTCAGTAGCAGCAGTAGGTAGAGACCAGATACCGGTTGGTGCCGCTACTCTAGCTATGGGTGGGCATGTAAGAGTAGGACTCGAAGATAGCCTGTACGCAGGTTATGGCAGATTAGCAAAGAGCAGTGCAGAGCAGGTGGAAAAGATTGTAAAAATAGCAAATGAAATGAGTATAAAGCCTGCCACTCCTGACGAAGTAAGAGAGATACTCAAGTTAAAGGGTATTGACAAGGTCAATTATTAGTTCCTATCGTCTGAGAAAAATAGCTTGCGCATTCAATCATATCTTAGCAGCTTTATACTGTTATGAAGCTTAAGTAATTTATAACATCGACTATGGATGGCTTGATAGTTGTGACTGCAGACGCTAACTGCTAAAAGGAGATGATGGCATGGAAGTAATCAAGGAGGGGAAAGGCGAGCTTATCGGCTGGTATGACCCTGATGATGCGCGGGAATGGGTGCTAAAAAACAAGTCTCGAGAACTCAAGGATAAAACGACATCCGTAAAGGCGGCCGTCTCTAAATTCGTGCATGATGGAGATTTCATAGCAAGCGGAGGATTTGGGCATATAAGAGTATCGATGGCAATAATTTATGAAATAATCAGGCAGAGGAAGCGTAATCTCTTTATGGCTGGTAAAACTTCAGTCCATGACCTCGATATTCTGATAGGCGCAGGTTGTGTCAATCGAGTTGAAGCCGCCTATTCCTTTGGCCATGAATTAAGGGGATTGTCTCCTGCATCAAGAAGAATGGTAGAAAGCGGCCAGTGCAAAGTAATCGCCGAAACCAGCAACGCTGGATATCAATGGCGATGGTTGGCCGCTATGATGGGACTTTCCTTCATTCCTAGTCGTAATCTACTTGGTACTGACACTGGTAATTACAGTTGCTGTAAAGTAGTAACTGACCCCTTCTCTGGTAAACCAATCAATCTCATACCTGCGGCTTACCCTGATGTGGCATTTATTCACGTGCATCGTTGTGATATCTATGGCAACGCTCAAATCGATGGTATTCTAGTGGAGGACTTTGAACTATCACGATGTGCCAGAAGATTAATAATCACCACGGAAAAAATAGTAGACAATGATATCATTAGGAAAGAACCTTGGCGAACAAGTATCCCCTTTTTCGTAGTGGATGCCGTTGTTGAAGTCCCATTTGGCTCACACCCCTGTGAGATGCCTGAAATGTATTACTATGATGAAGATCAGATAGCAGAATGGCTCAAATTGAGTAAAACTGTGGAGGGGACGGATAAGTATCTTCAAAAATATGTTTTAAGCGTCGATAATTTTGAGGATTATATACAATCTTACGTAGGAAGTGAGCGTTTAGATTATTTAAAAAGGAGGGAATTTCTCCAAGAGCCAATGACTGCTCCATGGCGGAATTCAGGAGAGAGTTAATAAATATAAAAAGGATGAAAATAACGATATGTTTGTCAGTGGAAAATACAATTTGAGGGAATTCCTGGCATTTACTGGTGCTATGATTCTAGAGAATAACAAATCCGTCTTCGTCGGCACAGGACTTCCCATAATAGCAACGATGTTAGCTCAAAGGACGACTGCACCTGGCTTACTCATAGCATTTGAAGCAGGTGGTCTGGGTGCTCAAATACCTGAATTGCCCGTTTCTGTTGGAGAATCCAGGACTTATTTTAAAGGTATAGCTGCAACTAGCATGCATGACGTTATGTCGCTTGCGCAGGCGGGATACATAGATTACGGCTTCCTAGGTGCCGCCCAGATGGATATATATGGAAACATTAACACCACAGTTATTGGTGAACACGATTTGCCTAAAGTCCGTTTACCCGGGAGTGGTGGAGCTAATGACGTGGCTTCTTTCGCACAACGGCTTATAATAATAATTGCTAATCAAACCAAGAGGACCTTCGTAGAAAAAGTCGATTTTCTAACAAGCCCTGGTTATTTAGATGGTCCTGGTGCTAGGGAAAAAGCCGGGTTACCTGCCGGAACTGGTCCCTATAGGGTTATAACTCAGTTAGGTATCTATGGCTTCGACCAGAAGACAAAAAAGCTTATGTTAATTTCGTTGCATCCAGGTATAAGTGTAGAAGATGTGAAAGAGAATAGTGGTTTTGAGATCATTATTCCTGACACAATAAAAACAAGTCCTGAACCTCCCGAAGATTATCTTAAAATACTTCGTGAACAAATAGATCCGGCGGGTATCGTATTAGGAAAATAGTTATAATTCTACGAATGTGAGGCAAAAATTAGTGGGAAATCAATGTGGAATTCCTTTTAGCGCTGCTGCAGCCATAAATGATTTGCTCGATAATTATGCCGGAATTCAGTTCGGTCAAAAGGTTCTGAGGGTTCCTCTCACCGTTGGGGTCCCAATCAACATAACGGGGTCATGCGACAACAGTTGAGATAGCGCGCCTGCTTTTTCGGGAACTACACTCAGTAACTGAAATGCTGAAAAGGATGGAAAAAGAAGGACTAATAACAAGATATAAAGACCCGGGGAGATCAAAGGTCGAGGGGAAATTAACTAAAAAGGGACTTTATGTATTCAATCAATCACTCCATAACGAGACTGATAAAAGAATTTTTTCGGTTTTGACCAAGAAACAGCGTGAATATTTGGTATCATATCTCTGGAAATTAAGAGGTCGGGTGCTCAATGAACTAGGCATACCAGAGTGGCAGATCAAATTTCCCCTAGATCCAAATAATTCAAAAGCAGCGAAAGTCAAGACTAAAAATAGAAACTTAATATTGATATTAATTACCGGCGGATAATCATCGGTAAAAAATAGAGGGATTGGCTAGAAAAATGTTCAGATTATGTATTGATACCGGAGGGACTTTCACTGAAAGCATAGTCCTTGATGATACAGGTAATATCCATGAATTTAAAAATCCGACAACACCATGGGATTTTTCTGAGGGAGTAATAAATACTATTAAAGAAGCCGCTAACTATTATCAGATTTCTTTAGACCTCTTCCTAAAACAAACAGAATACATCGTACACGGTACCACAGTTGCTACTAATGCCCTGGTGCAAAGAAAACTGTCACGCGCGGCTTTGATTACCACTAAAGGCTTTCGGGATATTATAGAAATACGTCGGTCTTTGAAAATCGAAACCAAGTCTATGTATGATGCCTTCATTCCACCTTATGAACCAATTATTCCCCGTTACCTCAGGTTTGCCCTTGATGAGAAAACTAAGTCTTCAGGAGAAATAATCAAGCCGGTAAATGAAGAGGAACTATTGCAAGTTATTGAACAAATAAAGAAGGAAAAAATAGAAGCCGTCGCAATCTGCTTTATTAACTCTTATACTAATCCAACCAACGAAATTAAGGCAGCCGAAATTTGTAAAAAGTCACTGGATGGAATCTTTGTAAGCTATTCAAGTGCTATCCTTCCCAAAATGGGCGAGTATGAAAGAGAAAACACTTGTGTTATTAATGCCAGTGTTGGTCCTATCGTTAAAAAATACTTGACTACATTGGAAGCGAAGTTGAAAGACCATGGTTTTACGAATCAACTTCTAGTTGTCCAAGCCAACCAGTTTGTTCAATCCGTGTCCGCGATCATTGATAAACCTGTTTACCTCACGGGCTCCGGTCCGGCCGCCGGACCTGCCGGCGCTGTTCATCTGGGTAATGTTATTCATGAAGATAACTTCTTAATCGGAGATATGGGCGGTACCACTTGGGACACCAGCCTTGTTAAGAATAAGCAGGTTAGTTTAATAATAGGAAAGTGGTTGGGAGACGACCGCATAGGCATCAAAGTGGCTGATGTAATCAGCATCGGTGCAGGTGGGGGCAGCATAGGCTGGCTAGATACTCTGGGATTGCTTCGAGTCGGGCCTCAGAGCGCCTCATCAGATCCGGGTCCCGCCTGCTACGACCAAGGAGGAACCGAGCCTACCGTTACGGACGCTGCCGTAATCCTGGGATACATCAATCCGGACAATTTCTGTGGCGGAAAAATTAAATTGAAAGCTGATTTAGCCAGAGCGGCCATGAAGAAAATCGCGGAACCTTTAAAGTTGAGAATTGAAGAAGCTGCCCAGGCAATGTTTGACACGGTCAACTCCAATATGGCCGATGCAATCAGCGAGATTTCTACCCGCAAAGGGTACGATGTCAGAGACTTTAATCTGTTATCCACGGGTGGAGGCGGACCTTTGTGTGGGGCTTTTGTCGCCGATATCCTCAGTATGAAAAAAACTATCGTTCCCAGGTTCTCATCATCCTTTTGCGCATGGAGCATGTTCTTTCTGGATATCGGAAGAGACTATTTGCGCTCATACCTTTCCAAAACCGCCACAGCAGAATTACACATAATCAACAAACTCTATCAGGAAATGCTCGCCGAAGCCTTAAAAGATATCCAAGTATTCAATGTATCTCTGGAAGATTTAAGCCTCGAGAAATCGATCGAAACAAGGTACCAGGGACAGTACCATATGCTCGAGATCCAATTACCCGATAGCGAGATTAACGAACAAGATATCAAGAACATGGAAAAGGAGTTTCATAAGCTTCATAAAGCACTCTTTACCTTTTCTTTACCCTGGGTACCGATTGAGATGATAAATTTACGCTTAACCGTCAAAATAAAATCTCAAAAGATACCAATTAAGAAAATAGCCACTGGAACCAAAGACGCTTCACTGGCATTACTTATAAAGAGGCAATGTTATTTTGGCAACAGTCTTGTCGAGACTCCAGTTTATGATGGGTTGAAGCTTAAAGCTGGTAATATTGTTAAAGGTAACGCTATCATTGAGGAACCAACGACGACTACTGTTATTCCCGCTGGTAAAATATGCACGGTCGATGCATATGGTAATTATATTCTGGTCCGCGAGAAATAATGCTGAAATTACATCTATGAAGGAGGTGGCTATGTAGATTAAGTTGATTTTACGGTAAGTTGTATCCGTCCGAATGTCTTGAAGTACAGATGAATAATAAATAAATATACTTGGAAGAATTAATACGATAACTAATAGCATGTATTAGTCAAAATGACGTCAAGAGTAAAAAAATATGACTAAAAAGACAGATCCTATCACCATAGCTACAATATGGCATTATATACAGCGTGTCTGCAGAGAGATGAGATACACTGCCGAACGTACTGCCACAAACGTTCTGGTGGTAACGCTGCATGATATGGCTTACGGTATATGGGATGCCGATGGCAGGGTAATAGCTATTCCGGAGGGCTTTCCCCCAAGATTAATTTCCAGTACTTTTCCAATTAAGAGAGTCAAGGAGAAATTTTCAGGGCGTATCAAGCCTGGAGATACGTACTTAACTAATTATCCCCTGGATGGTGCCGTCCATTTACCTGACTGGGTATTTATTCGCCCCATTTTTTACAAAGACGAGATTGTATTCTTTACCTGTATGGGTACGCATGTGGCTGATTCTGGCGGTGCTCAGGCTGGGAGCCATTTCCTTGCATTTGATTCTATCGCAGAAGGCCTAAACATACCACTAATAAAAGTGGTTGATAATAACGAGTACCGAGAGGAAGTGCTTGAGTTAATCCTGGCTAACAACCGTTTGCCTGATATGATGCGAAGAGAAATGACTTCACTCATGGGAAGCACCACAGTTGCCGAGCAAAGAATGATAGAACTGTTGGACAAATACGGCAAACAGACAGTTCTGTCCATTATTGAGGAAATGATTGAAAGAACCGAGAAAGCAGTCAGGTCGGAAATTACTACGTGGCCTGAAGGAACCTATTCGGCAGAGGTTAAAACCGATGATGATGGGTCTACAATGGGGCGTCCGATATATGTAAGGTGCACATTGACCATAAAAAACGGTGAATTGATCTTCGACTTTTCCGAAACAGATAACCAGGTCACTGGAATGATTAATTCCTACTACCAGCAGACATTAAGTAATGTCTTGTGTACGACGTTCCTGTTTTTGGGTAAAGACCTAGCCGCCTATCATAATGAAGGTAGTATGAAACATATACACGTAATGACGAGGAAAGGGACCATAGTAGATTGTAAGCCCGGCGCACTTGTAGCGGGAGCGCCCGCTGTTACTGGCAGTCTGGTTATTGAAGCCGTTCTATCTTTATTGTCTCAGGCATTACCGGACCGAGCGATTACTCCCTACTCTAGACTAGTTTCCCCACTAATAGTAGGAAATACTCAACAAAGTGAACAATTATATGTTTACACGTCTTTCTGCTCTGCCGGCGGAGCTGGAGCGGTGAAAGGATATGATGGTTACCAGTGTGTTTGTGATATGGGAACACTGGGAGTGGTTGGTAAAACAGATGCCGAAGAAGAAATGGCCAGATTTCCTTGGGATATAGAGAAATATGAGTTCAGGATCGATTCACACGGTGCCGGAAAATGGCGTGGTGCTCCTGGGATAATCTGGGAAGGTATCAATGAAGGCGGGAAATGCAATTTTATTGGGGGGCCTTGGAGCGGATTCTCTACTCAAGCCGAGGGGCAACAGGGAGGTGAGGCCACACCTTTCAACCGGGCATACATTGTCAGAGACGATAAAAAAATAGATATTTTACAACCGCATCTGCCTTTAGAGTTAAAATCTGGCGACCATTTGGTCACCCTTAGTGGAGGTGGTGCAGGGGTTGGCAAACCTGAAGAAAGAGACCCTGAAGCAGTAAGGGCAGATATTAGGAATGAGCTGGTATCGCTTGAAATGGCAAGAAGGGTATATAAAGTGGTGGTGAAATCTGATACGTTTGAGATTGACCATGAGGCTACCCGAAAACTAAGAATACAAAATTAAGATAACCAAATTGCTAGGTAATTCTTGAGGTTTAGTAAAGAAAGAAAACGAATCATGGATTTCGAAATGCAGGTAGACTGCGAATTTCGGTGAAATCGGCCGATTGTTCGGGGTTAAAACGGCCGGGTGTTCGGA
>CAZPQB010000086.1:0-10394 GCA_964588605.1 uncultured Dehalococcoidaceae bacterium
TGGGGGAAGGCGTTTGTGAACGCTGTGAAACCCCCGTTATCCATCGCGACCTGGAGCAGTGGTTCTTCCGCATAACCAGCTATGCCGATGAGCTTCTGGAGTTTGATGGTATCGACTGGCCGGAGCGCATCAAGATAATGCAGCGGAACTGGGTGGGGAAAAGCCATGGCATCGAGATTTCGTTCGGACTGAACCATCCCGGTGTTGATGAGAAAGAGATAAGGGTGTTTACCACCCGACCCGATACCACATTCGGTGTTACCTTTATGGTGCTGGCGCCGGAGCACCCCCTGGTGGAAAAGCTCACCACGCCCGATAAAAAGCCCGAGGTTGAGGCTTATGTGGCCAGGTCGAGACGTCAGAGCGAGATTGAACGGCTTTCCACGGAAAAAGAAAAGGACGGCGTTTTCACCGGGGCTTATTGTATCAACCGTCTTAACGGAGATAAAGTGCCCATCTGGATTGCCGATTATGTGCTTTTTAGCTATGGCACCGGCGCAGTTATGGCCGTACCCGCCCACGATGAGCGTGATTTTGCCTTTGCCCTTAAATATGGTCTGCCTATTATCCCGGTTATAGCTCGCACGGACAACATCGCCAGGAGCTTTGCTTTCCCCGGCTCTATGCGTGAAGGATTTGAAGAAGAGCTGAAGAAGGCGGGGTTCAGCTATACTGAGGCGAAAATCGGTGGCCAGTTCATCACACTGTACGGCCAAACTCAGATAGAACAATACATAGAACTAGTGAAGAATTACTTGCTGCCGGATAGCTGGAATGATATAGTCGGTTCCGCCTGGAGGTTTTTCTTCGTGGGCAAAGACGGCGTAGAAACGATGTCACTTGACTCAATCGAGGCGGAAAGAGAGATACTGAAACGCTGTAAGGCAATAGAGCCCAATGTCCGCGACATGCGGACTGTTATGGAAATGCTCTATACCCTCGAGTTCTATCGTGATATGCTTTTCCATGCGGACTATGGTGCGATGATTCATTCCGGGCAGTTCAGTGGCAATCAGGACGGCATCAACGCGGTTTCTGAATACCTGGAGGAGAAAGGCTGGGGGAAACGTACTGTCAGTTACCGACTCCGTGATTGGCTTGTCTCCCGGCAGCGCTACTGGGGAGCACCGATACCGATGATATACTGCCAGAAATGCGGTACGGTTCCAGTTCCAGAAAAAGACCTGCCGGTATTGCTGCCGGAGGATGCCGAGTTCAAGCCTACCGGCGAGTCGCCGCTTAAATACAACGAAGCGTTTGTCAATACCACCTGCCCTAAATGCTCATCTCCTGCCAAGCGGGAGACGGATACCATGGACAGCTTTGTTTGCTCGTCCTGGTATTTCCTGCGCTATATCAGCCCTCACCTAAAGAAAGCCGCTTTCGATGAGAAAAAGGCGAAGCTATGGCTGCCGGTTGACTTTTATACCGGCGGCGCCGAGCATGCGGTGATGCATCTCCTCTATGTCCGTTTTTTCACCAAGGCTATCCGGGATATAGGAATAGTTGATTTCAGCGAGCCGTTCAAACGCCTGTTTAATCAGGGGCATATCATTTCCGGCCATCAGAAGATGAGCAAATCCAGGGGTAATGTCGTTAATCCGGATGCGTATGTGGCTGAACTTGGGGCGGATGTCGTCCGTGCCTATCTGATGTTCATAGGTCCTTGGGAGCAGGGTGGTGAGTGGGACGACAGCGGTATCAACGGCGTCAGTCGCTGGCTGAATCGGGTATGGAACCTGGTGATTGACAAATATATATGCAAAGACACCGACTCCGGGCGGGCGGCAGCAGAGACCGAACTCACCCGGGTCACCCACCAGACCATCAGAAAAGTAACCGAAGATATTGAAAGAATCCGCTTTAACACAATGGTAGCGGCACTTATGGAATTTACCAATTATCTGACGAAGGTTAAAGAGACCGGCATCGTTTCTGAGAAGGCCTGGGAAGACTCCAGAGAGACCCTGCTCTTGCTCCTGGCGCCAACAGCACCGCACCTCGCCGAGGAGTTGTGGCAGAAAATCGGGTGTGAGTATAGCATTCATAACCGCAGCTGGCCCGAATGGAACGAGGCATTGACGAGGGAGGAAGAGATTACCCTGGTAGTCCAGGTCAACGGCAAACTGCGTGACAGAATTACTGTTCCAGCCTCTACCACTGAGGCTGAAGCTACTCGTCTGGCTGCAGAGTCGACGCGGGTACAGCCACATCTGGCGGGTAGGGGAGTGATCAAGCGGATATTCATACCGGGCAAACTTGTGAATTTCGTGGTGAAGTAAATATGAAAATAGCCTTTATCGGCGGTGGCAATATGGGGGAGGCAATGCTGGCGGCGGTACTGGATAAAAAGCTGAGCACGTCGAAGGATATCTGTGTCGGTGAGGTAGATGAAGTGCGCCGATGGCAGTTGCAGAGTCAGTACGGCGTGGCCGTGATGGAGAGTAACCGGGATGCCGTTCTGGGTAAGGATGTGGTTGTTTTTGCGGTCAAGCCACAGAACCTGTCCGGAGTCCTGACTGATTTGAACGGTCGCCTTGAATCGAACCAGCTCGTTTTATCCATTGTAGCCGGGGTCAGAACCGCTACACTGTGCCAGGGGCTTGGTCACCGCCGTATGGTTCGGGCTATGCCCAATACGCCCGCCCGTGTTGGCTTTGGTGTGAGCGCTTGGACGGCTACCGCCGCGGTAACTAGCGAGCTCAAGGGGCTGGCTAAGGCTATCCTTGGCGCCATGGGCAAAGAGATTTTCTTTGATGATGAAAAGTATCTTGATATGGTTACAGCGGTAAGCGGTAGCGGGCCGGCCTACTTCTTTCTTCTTGCCGAGTCTCTTATTGAAGCGGCGGTGCAGATAGGTATACCTCAGGATGAAGCTCAGGAACTGGTGTCACAGACGATGCTTGGCTCAGCCCACCTGATGCGGGAATCAGGAGAAACACCCGCCGTACTCCGCCAGAAGGTTACTTCTCGCGGCGGCACTACTGAGCGTGCTTTGCAGGTCTTTGAGGATGGCGGCTTTACCGACCTCGTTAGAAAGGCGGTCAGGGCGGCATATGAGCGGGCTAGGGAGTTGGGGAGCTAGGTAGGGGAAAGTCTATCTTCTTAATCAGTTGCTTTTCAATTAGTTACCTTTTTATCAAATCAACTAGATATATTTAATATTCAGTATTGACAAAACATATAGAATAGAATATAATATATGAAAATTCCTTAGGGGTGTGGAGATGTCTGACATTTTAAATAATGAAGAAAGGACCTTCGTGGAAGAAGTCGGTGTTGCCTTTGAGCAGACCGGACTTCCCCGCATGGCTGGTCGCATGTTTGGCTGGCTTTTAATCTCCGAACCACCGTACCAGTCGCCGTCGGAACTGGCGGAAGAACTCATGGCAAGCAAGGGGTCAATAAGTACTACGGTACGTCTCCTTGTTCAGATGGGATTAGTTGAACGGTTTCTCATCCCAGGGTCCAGACATGACCACTTCCGCCTGAGTAAGGATACTTTGCGGAAGACAATAAAACGCGGCATCGAAGATGAGATAAAAATGTTCCGCCAGCTTGCCGAACAGGGCCTGGAATTGATGAAGAACGAGCCTTCAGTCAGAAAGCAGTGGCTTGAGGAAATGCGGGATAGGTACGCTTTTCTGGAAAAGCAGTTTCCGATGGTAATGGAACGCTATGAGAAAAGGCGGGCAAGACTTCAACTGAAACTGATACTCAGTAAGAGTAATCATTAGGGACGCTGATTTGAAATACAGAATGCATATAAGGAAGCTCGGAGGGAACCGATGAAAAAGAAAATAGTATCGGGTTTGATTTTATTGATAACGTTGCTGGCTTTGCTTTGGACGTCGGCCTGTGGTTCGATGGGTGATCAGGAAGGGGTCAGCCAGCAGAAGGTTGAGGTAACTAGGGGCGATTTGACGGTCAGTGTCGCCGGCAGTGGGAAAATTGAGACCTCCCGGGAAGAGAGATTGACTTTTGGTAGCGCTGGTAAGGTGGATGAGATACTGGTTGCTGAGGGTTATGAGGTGAAAAGTGGTGATGTGCTGGCTAGGCTCGATACCCGTTCTCTGGAGCTGGCGAAAACCCAGGCGAAATTAACTCTCACGCAGGCAGAGGTAGCCCTGGTACAGGCACAATTAGCCCAAAAAACGGCCGAGTATAACCTGAAAAACATTGTGGACTCGGAAGATGCATTGAAGCTGGCTGTGCTTAACGCACAGATAAATCTGGATACAGCTGAGTATGCTCTGTCCATAGCTGAAGAGACTCATACCTGGCCCGATCTCCAGACAGCGCAGGCAGAGATAGATAAGGCTGAGGCTTTTCTACAATATGCCCTGGATAAAGGTATTGAACTGCTTATTGTCCGTGCCCAGGCGGAACTGAGTGCGGCTGAAGCCATATATGATGCCATAGTGCAGGGCTATGACCCCGAAGAAGTAGCCATTAAGAAGAAGCAGGTGGAAATGGCGGAGATGACGCTGGTGCAAGCCCAGAAAGATCTCGACGATCTGGCTGATGATATAGCGATGCAGGAGCTGCAGGTCACATCAGCGGCGCAAGCCATTGAGCAGGCCCAGCAATCGGTAGATTTAGCCCATTTGTCTCTGGACGAAGCACAGAGACAGCTCGATGAGGCCACCATAACTGCCCCCTTTGATGGCGTCGTAGCTATGGTTCTGGTTAAGGAAGGAGATATTATGCCATCGCCGTCCATGGCTCCCCAGGCTGTGGTTCAGCTGATTGACCCCGGCTCTCTGGAGCTGGTAATAGAAGTGGATGAGATAGATATTCCCTTGGTACGGCTGGGACAGGAGGCTGTCGTCACCGTCGATGCCCTGCAGGATGTAGATATTCAGGGCGTGATATCCTCTGTATATCCCGTGCCCAAAGAGGAGGGTGGTGTGGTCCTGTATAGTGTTAGGGTAAACCTGGATGCACCCCCTAATACCGGTATTAAGGTCGGTATGAGTGCCTCCGCGGAAATTGTCGCAGAAAAACACGATAATGTCCTGATGGTACCGAGCCGCGCCGTCGATAAGAATGACCAGGGTCAGACGGTTGTCAAGGTTATGGAAAATGAAGAAATTCAGGAAAGGGTGGTCGTTGTCGGTCTGGACGATGGACTCAGGACTGAGATTGTGAGTGGCCTTGAAGAAGGTGAGACGATAGTTTATGAAGTTCGTGTGAAGTCAGCGTCGATGAGCATGTTCTAGACATTAGAGAAGGAAATATCATCTCTGTCACAGGATATTAACATGATTAAACTGGAAAATATAACCAAGATTTATCGCATGGGTGAGGTGGAGGTTCCCGCGCTCAGGGGAGTGACTCTCGATGTACAGCAGGGAGAGATGGTAGCGCTTATAGGCGCCTCCGGCTCGGGGAAATCCACCCTGATGAATATCATTGGCTTTCTGGATAAGCCGACTGCCGGCAGGTATACCCTTGAGGGAATTGATGTCAGCCAGTTAAATGATAATAGACTGGCTGAAATGCGAAATAAGAAGGTAGGATTTGTTTTTCAGACTTATAATCTTCTGCCGCGTACCGCTGCCGTATCAAATGTAGAGCTGCCGCTCGTATACGGCGGCGGTGGGCAAAAGCGTAAACGGGCCATGGAGGCACTGGAGCACGTTGGCCTGGCGGCGCGCGCTCATCACAAACCTTCGGAGCTCTCTGGAGGAGAACAGCAGCGAGTAGCTATCGCCCGGGCGCTCGTGAACGACCCGTCTCTAATTCTGGCGGATGAGCCCACCGGCAACCTGGATAGCAATGCCACCGCCGAGATTATTTCTATCTTCTGCCAGCTCAACAAGGAGGGTATCACCATCGTGCTGGTTACGCATGAGCCGGATGTCGCCGCTCAGGCCAAACGCATCGTGCGGTTACTGGATGGTCAGATTATTGAGGATATTAAGACTAAATAACAGGCGAATTGTCAACCGGAAATATCGAGGAGATGAATAGTGAAGTTTGTCGAGTCCTTTTTCATCGCTATAAGGTCACTGTTTGCCAATAAGCTGCGCTCTTCGCTGACCATGCTGGGTGTTATTATCGGCGTGGGTTCGGTCATCACCCTGATGTCGGTGGGCAGGGGGGCGGAAGCATCCATTACCTCTACTTTACAGGAGATGGGCACCAACCTTGTGTATGTAACATCGAAGACGCCCGGTGTAGAGGGACTGGCGAGTATGGGAATGTCTGCTTACAGCTTTACTCTGGGCGATGCTGAGGCTATCGCCGAGCGTGTCCCTTCGGTAGTCGCCGTGGCGCCTGTAATCGAAAACTATGTTGAAGTGGCTACCGGTGATGAGAGCACGGTCGCTTTTATTGAAGCTACTACCCCGGAATTTGAGCTGGTGCTGAACTACCCGACGGAATATGGGCAGTTTATCAACGACCGGCAAGTGGCCTCCCGGGATATGGTGGTGGTGCTGGGAAGTGATATCGCTGAAGACCTCTTTGGTGATGATGACGCCGTGGGGAAAAAGGTCAGGGTTAACGGACGCCCGTTTAACGTTATCGGCGTCCTCGAAGCGAAGGGCGGTCAGATGATGGGTGTCAGCATGGACGCAGTAGTCGTGGTTCCCATTACCACGTACCAGGCAAGGCTGTTCCCGGGGCCGACTGTCCGCGGGGAGGACGCTATTCAGGAGCTTGCCATCCAGATAGAAAGCACTGAAGTTGCCGATGTCGTTGCTGCGGACATTACCGAACTGCTGATGCAGCGGCACCGCATTACCGAGGAAGGAAAAGAGGACTTCCTTATCATGACTCAGGAGCAGATGATGGGCATGATACAGGAGGTTACCGGATTGCTTACTTTGCTTCTGGGCGCCATCGCCAGCATCTCCCTGATAGTCGGTAGTATCGGCATTATGAATATTATGCTGGTATCAGTAACTGAGCGTACCCGGGAGATAGGCATTCGCAAGGCAGTTGGCGCCAAGAGACGGGATATCCTGCTTCAATTCCTGCTGGAGGCGGCCATGCTGAGCTTGTCGGGTGGTGCCGTTGGCATTATCGGCGGCTGGGCGGTATCATGGCTGATTTCCACGTTCTCAGAGGCAGCCGGTATCTCCATTAATGCCGTGGTGTCGGCAGATATTGTCGGTCTGGCTATATCAGTTTCCGTTTTCATTGGCCTTATCTCTGGCATATATCCTGCTATGCGGGCTGCCCGGTTGAATCCTATTGACGCTCTGCACTATGAGTAGTAGAATGGATTGAATCGGCAGTCACCGATTGTGTAGGTGGGTATGAGTTGGCTTGACATAATATTAATTATTATTTTGATAATCCCCACTTTGGTAGGGCTGAAAATCGGGATTGTTAAGGCCCTCCTGTCATTGGTCGGGATTGTGGTTGGCGTGGTTCTGGCGGGAAGGTACTCCGGGTCGTTAGCGGAAGTACTGCCTTTTATTTCCGACTCCGGCTGGGCTAAAGTAGCTGCCTTCGCCATTATTGTTATCGTGGTGATGATAATCGCTTCTGTTCTGGCAGCGGTGATAAAATGGTTTGCTTCGGCGATTCTGCTGGGCTGGGTAAACCGCCTGGGTGGTGCCATCCTCGGTTTTATAGTGGGTGCCGTCTTCTGTGGAGTGCTGCTTACCATGTGGGTCAAATTTCTAGGTATCGGCGACGCTGTATCGGGTTCAGCCCTGGCAAACATACTGCTGGACGGCTTTCCCATCGTGCTGGCGTTATTACCAGCCGAGTTTGATTCAGTCCGCTCTTTTTTCCAGTAATAAGTGTCTGGGAACTGATAGACAAATAGCCCCCTATTGCAATAGAAGGCAAGTATCAAACCCTACCCATGTTATGACATAACAGGGTAATGGCGCTTAAAATCTATGTTAGCGGGTAATTCCCGGCTCGTATTCAATATATGTTAGGGTCTAACCGGTATGGAGCTTTATCCAATTACGTAGCCGTCGCTTTATTTTCTGGGATGGTCCGGGTCGGGCATACAGGCATCTACCGGACAGATTTCGGCGCACTTGGATGAATCATAGAAACCGACGCACTCAGTGCACTTTGTGGGATCAATTACATAAGTAGTCTCTCCCTCGCTGATGGCGTTGTTGGGGCACTCCGGCTCACAGGCTCCACAGCTAATGCACTCATCCGTAATCTTGTAAGCCATTCAATTTACCTCCTGAGTTTTTCCCTGAAGAATTTCCCTTCAATAGCCCTTTCTGGATATGCTTTTTATTTTACTTGCTGACCCCCTTATTTCTCAGGGCTTCAGCGACATGTTTCGGCACGAGGCTGTTAATATCCCCGCCCAGACTGGCGACTTCTTTCATTAAGCTGGAACTGAGGAACTGGTACTCCTGGCTGGCCATGAAGCAGACAAGCTCCAGCTCGGGATAAAGCTTCCTGTTCAGCATGGCCATCTCAAATTCTCTCTCATAGTCAGCGCTCATTCTCAGCCCTCTCACCATAACCTGGGCGTTGATTTGCCTGGCAAAATCAACCGTTATTCCGGTGTATGATTTCACCTCAATATTGGCTATATGGGCTACGGCGCGTTTCGCCAGGTCTACCCGCTCCTCAATGGAGAAAGTAAGGCGCTTTTCCGGTGTTGAAAAGATGCCTATGACAATTTTATCGAAAAGCCTGGAAGCTCTGGTAGCGATATCAATATGTCCGTTGGTTATCGGGTCGAAGCTGCCAGGGTAAAGAGCGATGGTCAAGGCGTAACCTCCTTTTGATATATTGAGATGCAGCTGTCACCATGGCGCTGCTCTTTGATGAGGTTTAGTGTAGCGTAGCTTGAATTTAGGGGTAGGCGGGGTGAGTGGGTTACCGCTACCGTTGAGTATGGGCCGACCAGTCTGGAGTTTGCCAGTTTTATTATAAAATCGCCTATAGACGAATTAGAATAGGGTGGGTCCATCAGTATAACGTTGTACTCCTTATCGAGAAAGGTGAGAGCTTTGAAGACATCACAGCAGTAAACGTGGGCCTGTGCTGATAGTTTCGTCTTCTCTAAATTCTCCTTAATTATACCACAGCAACGTGGTTCTCTTTCAACAAAGTCTACCCATCCAGCACCGCGACTGAGAGCCTCAATACCAAGGGCGCCGCTGCCGGAGAACAAATCAAGGACCTGTGACCAGTCGCTGGCAACATTTTCTATAATGGAAAAGATGGCTCCCCGTACCAGGTCTGTTGCCGGACGGGTTGTTGTCCCCTTCGGGAACTTCAGTCGGTGTCCCTTGGCTTTGCCCGTAATTACTCGCATACACGGCGTTAGGCATGTTAAATATCAGGAAATTAACTAACTAAATAATAGGATAACCAGTTGGAATAGAATTGTCAATAAACCGACATTCCATACAGCGTGTTCTAAACTCTTCTACTTTGAGCGAAGTGGTATACAGGTGAAGTATCAGATGATATCCCGCTAAACAAAAAGGCTGTGAGTGGTAATCACCCACAGCCTCGAAAACGCTCATACCGACGGGGGACTCTGTCTAGTCTTTATGGCTGTCCCCCCGTTTGTAGTTATGTCCGTTTCTTATTTTACAGGCAGGTGAGTAGGTAAACGCCACGGTACGTTCTCGCCAATAATCACTACCGAGCACCGTTACCTGCTCCACCTGACCTTACCATTCCCTATTGCATTAGTAAATTGCTATTCCGGAGACCAACTCTCTGGAGCCATCAGGCATAGTGTTTCTGTGTAGGATTGGCGGTATTTGCCTCCGGAGTCGTCGTCTGGCGCCGGTGACTGAACAGCGGACGGCGCAGGAAAGAGGGGACATCCAGTTCCTCTTCAGACTTCAGACCTCTGAGAAGTGTCGTTAACTCGTCCTCAGCATTCTTGGTGGTCCCGGTTAGCTTATTAATGAATCCGGTGGTAATCAGGGTAATCCTCACCTCATTATCCATGGTCGGGTCATTGGCGACACCGAAGATGATATTGGCATCAGGGTCCACAGCTGCCTTGATGACATCAGCCGCCTGGTTGACTTCATATAGAGTGAGACTGCTGCCGCCAACAATGTTAAAGAGAACCGCTTTGGAACCCTCGATGGAAACATCCAGTAACGGGCTGGCCAGCGCTTCTTTTGCGGCATCAGTGGCCCTGTTTTGTCCCGAACCCCTGCCGATGGACATCCAGGCCGGTCCGGCATCCTTCATCACAGCCTTGACATCGGCAAAGTCGAGATTAATCATGCCGGGGGTAGTAATAACTTCAGCGATAGCCTGCACGCCATGTCTTAGCACATCATCGGCCAACCTGAAGGCACTGTCCACGCCGGTCTTCTGGTCGCAGAGGGCCAGCAGGCGGTCGTTAGGAATGATAATGAGGGTGTCAACCTTGTCCAGCAGGCTGTTGATGCCGTCATCAGCTACCTCGCAGCGGTGTGAGC
>CAZPQB010000087.1:0-10334 GCA_964588605.1 uncultured Dehalococcoidaceae bacterium
CCAAACGGCTTTTCTCCTCATTTTTCAGCCCTAGCTCAAGCTCATCCGAGCCTTCAGACATAAGCTGTCCTACCTGCAGTACAGGTACTTGTGGGCTACCGCCTATGTAGTGGCTCTTCAGTCACTCAGAGTCCGGACGTAGATTCCCAACAGCTAAATGGCTCTCGTGACGTTACAGGCGAGCAATAGTCCATCAACAGGCACCATCCAGGTACTTGTAACTGATGCTCCCAATCATGATGCGAGTAGGGAAGTAACTATCCCGATAATTGGAGATTGAACGAGGATGCAAGATAAAGAACGAGAAGTTGTCTGCATCACTGGCAGTACCGGGTTTGTCGGCAGACACATAGTCAGAGAGTTATGCTCTAGGGGGCTGAAGGTCAGATGTGTGGTGAGACCCACGTCAGACCTGACGCCGCTGGCTGGACTCGATATTGAAACTTGCCAGGGGGACGTCACCGACGTGACTTCGCTAGAGAAGGCGTTAGAGAACGTTAGGACTGTAGTGCATCTGGTAGCCATAATTAGGGAGACGAAAGAGGCAACATTCGAGATGATAAACCTGGGTGGTACAAAGAACTTGCTGCATGCAGCAAAACGGATGGGAGTCAAAAAATTTATCTACATGAGCAATCTTGGCACAGGCCCCGACCAGCGTTTCCCACTTCTCTATAGTAAATGGCAGGCGGAAGAAGAAGTGAGGAACAGTGGCATAGGTTTCGTCATTCTGCGTCCGTCGGTGATATTCGGCAGAGGTGACGGCTTCATCAGCGTGCTGGCAGGAATTATCAAGAAGACACCACTGGTGCCAGTAATCGGTTCGGGCAAGACCAGGTTTCAGTTGATTTCTGTAGAGGATGTTGCTGCCTGCGTTGCACAGTTAGTTAAGGAGAAAACAATCAACAATCAGGCTGTTCCACTAGGTGGTCCCGAGTATCACGCATATGAAGAGATCGTTGACCTAATCATTGAGATGCTTAAAGTAAGACGCCGAAAAGTGCATATCCCGGTGCCTCTGATGCGTTTTGTAGCCCGGACGGGAGAGAAACTGGGACTTACACTTCCGGTAACTGCAGCACAGGTTGCCATGCTTACCAGAGACAATATCACCAGTCTTGACGCAGTTGAGAAGGTATTTGGCTTCAAGCCCCTGTCGCTGCGCGAGAAGATAGACAATGTGTTGCATTAGGTTGCTGAGAGAGCACCTTTTTAGAGTCCAGTTTGAACGTATCTTTTGCTGGCGCGGTTTGAGGGGTCGGCAATGAAGTGGGGATGCACAATTCTGCTGATGGTAGCACTTTCCATCCTCCCTGCGTGCGCTCAGCCAGAGCCTACTCCAGGCTCGCCATTGACACCACCTCTACCTGATACCTCTTTACCCGAGCCCACCGCTGAGTCCGGAGCCAAAATAAGACTAACTATTGTGTATGACAACAATGAGTATGACTCGTGTCTAGAAACGAAGTGGGGATTCTCCTGTTTAGTTGAAGGATTGGAGAAGACTATCCTGTTCGATACTGGCGGTGATAGTGCTACACTGCTCGGTAACATGAAAAAGATGAAGATTGATCCAGAGGAGGTTGATGTTATTGTTTTGTCACATATCCACGGAGATCATGTCGGAGGGCTCAATGGCTTTCTAGAAGAGAACAGCCGTGTTATCGTCTACTTGCCAGAGTCATTTCCAAGTAGCTTCAAGGACGAGACAAGGTCGTTTGGAGCAGAGGTGGTAGAGGTATCTGAAGATGAAGAATTTTTTACCGGTTTGTATACTACTGGCGAACTGGGAAATGGGATAAAGGAGCAGTCATTAATAGTAGCATCCAGCCAGGGTCTGGTAGTTATCACCGGCTGTGCTCATCCCGGTGTCGTGAATATCGTACGCAAAGCGAAGGATATGCTGGCAGAGAAGCCTGTATATTTGGTAATTGGTGGCTTTCATATGTCTGGTGCATCCACCCATCAGATTCAATCTGTGATCGAAGGATTCCGCCAGTTAGGCGTGAGAAAGGTAGCTCCGTGCCACTGCAGCGGAGACGAGACGCGAAAACTGTTCAGGGAAGAATATGGAGAAGACTATATCGATAGCGGAGCAGGTAAAATAATAGCCTTACAGTAGTTTGCAGGCTATGTGAGAGGTGTCACATGGAGGTAATTGGACTAATTGGAGGGGTGAGCTGGAACTCGACTCTCGAATACTACCGGCTTATCAACGGAGGGTTTCTCACAGACTCGGCGGTTTTCATTCAGCTCGTCTAGCGCTATATAGTTTGGTCTTCGAAGAGATAGAGTTGGCTCAGCATGTGGCACGCTGGGATGATGCTACCGATATTTCGACTAAGGCAGATACATGATTGAAACAAGCAGGTGCCGACTTTCTGGTGATATGCACTAACACCATGCACAAAGTTGCTGATCTAGTAGCCGGAAGAGCTGACTTGCAGCGTCTGGATAATATAAAGAAGAAGTGAGGTTGCGGAGTTGTAGCCTCAAGTCTCCTGATTGCACGGTGGTTTGTTTAGCTAAGTAACAATTATCCATAATATCACATTAAAGTATATTGTAAAATCCAATGGTCCTTAATAAGATGGAATTGCAGAACCTTGAAAATAATGGTTAACTGTGCTATTGTCTGGTTAACAGGTGAAGACGAAAACAGGTCAAATAAAAGAACACCTGATTCGTCAAAAAGAGGGCTTTATTATTTGAGGGTTTACACTCATAAATTGTAAAAATCGGGAGAAAATTATCACCTGCCTTTTAATCAGGGTGTCACAGGTTCGAGACCTGTACGGCCTACTTGATTCAGAAAGCCCGCCCGATTTGGGGAGTTTTGAAAGAATCAGGGTGTCAAGACACTAGGTCAACCGACACCCTGATTTTATTATTTTCGCAATGAAAGGTCAATATATAGTACAGAAAAATTAAGTAGCAGCGGGTGGATTCGAACCACCGACAAAAGACTTATGAGTCTGCAGAGAGTGCGGGATGAAAAGGTAGGGCTATTTCCCAGGGTTTTTAGTTTCGCTCTCGCGTAACACGGTAGCTAGCTATTCGATACCTTAGAAATCAGAAGTGTCTGCATAAAAGGAATTATAGAAAGACCACTCCCGAATTAAGGCTCGTTTTCAAGTCAACCGTAAGTGTTTTCTTTTCATAGCCGGGGTAAACAATCTCAATTGTATACTTGCCTCTATTTTCTTCAAGATTATCAAATCTAAAATCACCATAATTATCGGTCACACACTCATTAATTTTCTCGTTTGAGGCTCCGAATAAAGTTACCGTGGCACCTTCAACACATTCGTCTTTATCTTCTACGTGAACCGCAACACTGCCACCAATGAAACACTTGGTAAAACGATAGAGGTTCTTATAATAGACACGCGGGCTTGTTTTGTATTCCGGTTGATAGACTTCCAGCTTCTCCGCTTTGATGACGCCCTGCATTTCAGAATCCTCAACACAACACACGCTCAACGCTCCAGTAGGACAGGCCTGAACACACCGGGGCTCTTTCCATCCCTCATCCAGGAGATGAGCGCAAAAGGTGCATTTTTGCGGTACATTATTCTCTTCGTTCCACCAGATGGTCCCGTAAGGACACGAATCGACAATATTTTTTTGCCCTTTTGCTTTATCTGGATCAATGATGACGATTCCGTCAGCCCTCTTGTATACGGCCCCATTTTTTGCTGCCCTGATACAGGGAGCATTATCGCAATGCATACAAGGGACTGGCAGGTAGGCGACATCAACGATAGGATATTGCCCCCTTTCCTTCCGCATGATGTTCATCCACCTATGTCCATGGTCAGGTTGAGGCATCGAATATCCCGGCCAATCGTTGTCTGTATATTCGTCCTTGCAGGACAGGAAGCAATTATTGCAATCGTGGCATTTTTCCACATCGATTATCATGTGCCATTTTTTCATTTTATGCTCTCTTCCCCCGTCCATTTTTTTATTTGCACTAGGCATGAATTTGACGCCATGCTGTGCGATTTCTTGATTATTGGCCGGCTCGGGGTTAACAGGTTGATGCACCCGCCGCGGTCTGCCGAATATCCTGGTTCACCTACCGGCTCATAAATAGCACAGGAGCAATACGAGTGAGCCGTCCCGGGGCGGAGGCGTTCGGTGACCTGGGCGGAGCAAATAACTGCACCACGGTCATTAAAAACCTTGACAAGGTCATTCCCCCTGATTCCCCGTTCCTCGGCATCCTCCGGATTGAGCCTGACAATCCAGTAGTAATAACCATCAACCAAGACCCGGTGGTCTTTGACCTCATTAATCCAGCTATCCTTGGCATCTCCTAGGGTATGATGGCTATACCGGGGATGCGGAGAAATCAACTGTAACGGATACTTTTTAGTGAGTTCCGCGGTGTGATGCCCCTCCCAGGAGGGGACATATTTCGGCATAACCGGCCTCTCTGGGTCGTCTGGATCAAACCTCTTCAGGCTTGAAGAAACAAACTCCAGTTTACCCGATTGCGTCTGGAGCCCTTTCCCCCATTGCTCGGTGTAGGTTCCCGGCAGCGGCGATACCTCGTGAGTGTCTTTTAGTCTATCCTCGGCAAACCATCTGAAGGCGATAGGCGACCTTGCCTCCTCTTTGGGTGCAGGCACAACATAGTAGCCTTTTTTAACGAATTTCTCCCAGGAAATGTGTTCGGGGAGGTCGCTGCTATCAAATATCCTGCGGCACCAGTCAAATTCGGTCGCACCTTCGGAAAAGAGGGCCGAAAATCCCAGTTTTTTGGCAAGCTCGAGGAAAATCTGAAAATCTGATTTCGATTCACCCAGGGGCTCTATGCACTTGTGTTGTATGACAACAACACGGTGGTTCAATTGAGTGTATAGATGTGGAATATACCCGCCGGTGCAGGCCCATTCGCCAATATCCCACCGTTCCAAATTGGTGCAGGCAGGCAGGATGATATCGGCGAACTTGGTCTCGCCTTCAAGCCAGATGGACTGATTTACCACGAATTCAAGATTATCAGACTGGTAAGCCTTAACGTAGCGGTTTGTATCGACCATCGTGCCGAAATGAGAGCCGCCGTATTTGTAATACATCTTTATTGGCGGGTGGGCTGGGGCGGGAAACTCGAACTTTATGAACTGGCCTTCAATGGTCCTGGCGTCGGTCGGGTAACCGGAAGTATGACCCTCCAGAATAGCTTCGGGGATATACAGCCTGGGCACCTTCGAATGTGACGTATTTACAGTGGGGAGCTGGGGCATCCGCTGGTACAGACTGACCCCCAGGCCGGTAGCTTCCAGGTCACCGGACAGGCCTCCCTCGGCGTACCCCGGGAAGTAAAACTGGGTGTCCACCGGCGTCCCCATTTGCATGCAACCCGTATTCACGCCGGGTTTGCCCAGGCCCTGCATCGCCATGAGACAGACCATGGAACGGGCCCACTCAATTCCGTTGGAACTGCGACAGGCGCCACCGAGGCCGGTCCAACCCCCGGCTGCCAGGTATGTCTTTTTAGTGCCCCATTCTCTTGCCAGAGCCCGGACATCTTTCGCCGGGATTCCCGCCTCATTTTCCTGCCATTCGGGTGTTTTGGGTATCCCGTCTTCCTTGCCCAGGATGTAGTCTTTCCACTCTTCAAAGCCGACAGTACGGCTGGCAACATACTCCTTATCATAGAGATCTTCAGTTATCCAGACATAGGCTATGGCCAGAGCCAGAGAATTTCCCGTTGCTGGTCGGGGAGCGAACCACTTGCCGCCGAGCCAGGCAGCCGTATGGTTATAGTAGGGGTCGATGTGTACCATTTTTATGCCTAATTCCTTCAACCACTGTCGGCGTACGGTGCCTTCAAATGCCGCGTAACCGCCGCTGGTGGTTTCCGGGTCAGACGACCAGAGTACCACCATCTCACATTCTTTCAGGCAGTCTTCCACCGTGCTGTAGCTTTCGGGGGCACCGAGCCGCATGCTGTGCCCCCAGTGATGCATGGCCCCCCAGTACCACCCCTCCCAGCTATCCGGATTATGGTGGACGTTAGTGAAGCCGATTGAGTTAAAAAACCTGAGTCTGGCACTTAACCAGTAGCCCAGATTTCCCCAGAGATGATGGGAGCCGCTACCATTCATAATAGCACCCGGACCATAATCTCTCTTAACTCGTTTTATCTCATTGGCGACAATATCCGTGGCCTCATCCCAGCTTATCCGTTCGTAACCGGATATCCCTCTGTTCTGGCAGTTACGTTCTCCGCCTGGATTAAAATCTATCCGTCTCATGGGGTATAATATCCTGTCTGGCGAATAGACCAGCGATTTCATGGCTGCCGTAAAGGGCGATATGGTGGTCTTGTGTGGCGGGGTAAACGTTTTGCCCCTGGCCTTAATGGTCCAGGAAGGCGCATCGCTATCATCAAAGTCGATAGGTGTGATTCGTATTATTTTACCGTCTTTCACATAAACAAAGACTGGTCCTCCGTTAGTATTACTGGTATATCTTTTCACACCATTACCCATACCCGTCCCATATCTTATGCCGATTGTTAGCATGAGACTAAGCGTCTCCATCCACCACCAGGACAACTCATCGGGACCTTCCAATCCTAATTTGAAATTTTTCATGGCATTGATGCTGGATAGTTGATCCCTAGGTGGTATGAGGAATTCCACAGCCACAGGAGCGTTGCCGAAAATCACGGAAACATCGGGGCTGGAATGAATTCCACTTTTTGAAATAATCTTACCGTCAATGAAGGTAAAGTACCTGCCTACTGAATTATCCTGAACTTTCATTTGTGCGGTAAGATTTTTCTCTTTGAGACGGTTCTTGAATGATGGATGGGTCATTGCTGTCCATTTAATCGCTAGCTTGATGCCAAGAAATATCATTGAGAGGGTCATATTTGCTAGTAATGGCGATTTTGACAATATCATTAATATCGATTTCATAGTCTCCCCCGTCTGATTTTCTTGAGGCTGCCATCACGTTTGCCTCGGATTGTATTTTAAGTGCGGGTAACATGTTTGTCAAAGGGCTGGATGTTTGATGTAGCTAGAACCGGGGAGTCCCTGGGAGAACGGCTATATTGAATCCTTTAATGGTAAGCTTCGGGATGAGCTTTTGAACCTGGAAATCTTCGCGACTCTTGAAGAAGCCAAGGTCTTGATTGAGCAATGGAGAAGAGACTATAATCAAATACGACCGCATAATGCCACGAATTACCCTCCTCCACCTCCTGATGCTATCCTAACTGCGGTTGTGACTTAACAATTCATATCGCTATTGGGGGTAGGTCAAGTTCGGTAGGTTAGGTTCTCAAGTATTAAGGATAGCGCCTTGCCGTAATCTTGCGGAAAAAAGGAAAATATTGCTGGAGGCAAGACAAATGATAAAGTCGGTTGAACACTTTAGTTTTACTGTCAGTAATCTCAATGAGAGTCTTCACTTCTTCTGTGACCTCCTGGGGTTGAGAGCAACCCCGGTTATGGAGGTGAATAATGAGGATGTGCAGAAAATTATAGGGATACCTGGTGCCCAGTTACGTATTTCCTTGGTGCAGACTCCCGATAAGCAAAATATAGAGTTAATTGAATATGTTAAACCCAGGGGCACAAAACTTGATTTAAATACCTATAACGCCGGTGTTAGCCATCTCGCTTTTCTCGTAGATGATGTCCAGAGGATGTATAATGACTTATCGGAAAAAGGGGTTGAATTCCGCAATCCGCCGACCTGGACAACAGGTAATGACGGCAAAGGCAGATGGGGTGTCTGCTATCTTAAGGGGCCTGACGATATCACGCTTGAGCTAATCGAAAAACAATCATGAATCGAAGAATGACCAAAAGATAATTACAACTAACATAACCGAGCTTTAATAAAGTAGAAGAACAGGGGGACGCCATGACGATATCAGAGAAAAAACTGGTCGATATGTATCAGATAATGTTGACCATCCGACGTTTTGAGGAAAGGATGGTGATAGATTACCATAGTGGGGCCATTCCAGGTATAGTACACTCCTATATCGGTCAGGAGGCTGTGGCAACCGGTGTCTGTACCAATCTACGGTTAGATGACTGCATTATCAGCAATCATCGAGGTCACGGGCACTGTATCGCCAAGGGTGCTGACCTTAACCGCATGATGGCGGAAATATATGGTCGTAAAACCGGTTATTGCAAGGGGAAAGGCGGCTCGATGCATATCGCTGATTTCGGCATCGGTATGCTGGGCGCCAACGGGATTGTAGCCGCTGGTTTGCCTATTGCCGCGGGAGCGGCGGTGGCGGCCCAGCTGGAGGGCGGTGATAGAGTTGTGGTGCTGTTTTTCGGCGACGGTGCTACCAATGAAGGCGAGTTTCACGAAGTTATGAACCTGGCCTCGATATGGAAGCTGCCACTTATCTTTGCCTGTGAGAACAACCTGTACAGCGTAAATACCCCGGTTAAGTACGCCACGGGTCTGCAACATGTCTCGGAGAGAGCTACCGGAGGATATAGCATACCGAGCTTTGTGGTTGACGGAAACGATGTCGTGGATGTTTATGAGACAACGGAAAAGGCGGTGGCCGGGGTCAGGGCCGGGGAAGGTCCTGTTTTTCTGGAGTTTATGACCTACCGATGGCGCGGTCACTTTGAGGCACCCGGCATGCCGGACCTCCGACCGGTCGAGGAAATTGAAGCCTGGAAGAAAAAATGTCCTCTACTCAGGTTCGAGGGGGTACTGCTGGAAGAAGGCATTGTCACGAAACGGACTCTCGAAGAAATCAACGCCCGGGTGATGCAGCGGATTGAAGATGCCGTCGGCTACGCTCTGGCAAGTCCTCTCCCCGCACCGGAAGATGCCCTTGAGGACGTCTTTTCTTCTTGAGTGAAACGATAATATACGAGGTATGGAAACATGAGAAAGCTAAGCTATGAGCAAGCGGCATCTGAGGCACTGATGGAGGAGTTCCGCCGCGACGAAAAGACCATTCACCTGTCCACGGATATACCACTCGACTTAAGACAGGAGTTCGGCGAGGCGAGGATAAGACAGACGCCCATTTCCGAATCCTCCTTTGTCGGTGCGGCTATAGGACTGGCTGGCTCAGGTTTCAGACCGGTGGTCAATGTAAGGATGGCAACCTTCGGATTCGTAGCCATGGACCAGTTCGTCAATCAGGCAGCTAAAATTACCTACATGTTCGGTGGGCAAGCCAGATTTCCTATCGTGTATCGCATGACCGTAGGTGCCAGCAAATCATTCGCCGCTCAACATTCAATCAGCCCTTACTCCATGTATATGAACGTCCCAGGTCTGAAAATTATCCTGCCGGCTACGCCTTATGATATGAAGGGATTGCTAAAAACAGCTATCAGAGACAATAATCCGGTTATCTCTTTCGAGCACATGGCGCTGGATGTCATGGAAGGCGAAGTGCCGGAGGGTGAATATACGATTCCTTTCGGCCAGGCTGTTATCAGAAAGGAGGGAAATGACGTTACGGTTGTAGCCCTCGCTAAGATGGTGCACGAAACCCTGGCCGTGGCTGAAGAGATGGAAAAGGAAGGAATATCGCTGGAAATAATTGACCCACGCACACTCAATCCTTTTGACAGGGAAACTGTCAAGGCTTCGGTAGTCAAGACTGGCAGACTAATAGTGGTTGATGAGGCCTGTATTACCTGCGGGGTAGCCGCCGAAATCACGGCACTGGTAGTAGAAGATGATAGGATTTTTAAATGTCTGAAGTCCTCTCCGAAGCGTGTATGCGGACTTGATGTACCGATTCCTTACAGCCCCCCCATGGAAAAGTATGCCCTGCCTGACAGAGAGAATATTAAAGCCGCCGTAAGAGAAGTCATGATGTAATTAGAACTATCGCGATTAATCACCCAAGTAATTATAGCCAAACATTCTATGACTATCGGAAAAACTCATAGTAATAAGAACGGGGTAATAAGGATAATAGTAGATTGTTGGGTCATAAAAGCTTGAGATGTGTGATAGGGTGTCGCAGGTTCGAGACCTGCACGGCCTATATTCCACTTTAGACCGCTAAAGTATATTAAAGCCCGAAGGCAATAATCGTTAAATCATTTTTAACTGTCCTTATAGCTATAGCATAGGAATTCCCCCGTAATAAAAAGAGTCAATCTACGTATGTGGTTTTATGGTCGCCGGAGAGCCCAATCACGAAGAATGCATAGGGCCTATCGACATATCTGGCAATAACTGGATTATGTGGTACCCCTTTAGGGCATATGACGGCGGTTGGCTTATCAAAGACATATCTTTCATGTTCTTTGCCCATGTCTATCGAAATTTCCGCCCCCAGGTAATCTATATCACTCGGGTCG
>CAZPQB010000088.1:0-10326 GCA_964588605.1 uncultured Dehalococcoidaceae bacterium
CCCTCGACGTCTTGCTTGGGAAGCAAGCACTCTGCCGCTGAGTTACACCCGCAAAAGCGTATTTATTTTAACTCAAAAAACTATGGTTGTAAAGAACGGGCGGTTGGTTTTCAGGAGACCCGCAATCACACCACCTTTCTGAGTGCAGTAGATGTCCTTTCTCCAGAACCCCGCAGGGTATTCTCACAAAATGCCATTATAATGATGTATTTGCACCTGTATTTGACTTGATACTATGGCTTTGATATACTGCGGTGGGCAGGTAACCTTACCGATTATAAACCGGTAAAAAGGGCAGACCAAGCCTATCTCAAGCATACCGTTTAATTTAAGGAGGAGAAAAATATGTCTGGAGATTTAGTCAATCTGATAGCCGATTTAAAGGAAGGCGAAGTACTGGAACTGGTCAAGCAGAGACTTGAAGCCAAAGAGGACCCCATGAAAATTCTGGAGGACGGCCGGAAAGCTATGGCCATTGTTGGCAAGCGCTTCGCCGACGGTGAATACTTTCTGCCAGAGCTTGTCTTTTCGGGTGAGCTCCTCAAGCAGATAAGCGAACTGGTTAAACCGTACCTGACGAAGGCGGTTGAAACCAAGCGTCTGGGCAAGGTTGTCATCGGCACGGTGGCCGGGGATATTCACGATATCGGCTTGAATATTGTTGACTTCATGCTGGATGTAAACGGTTTTGAGGTTTACAACCTGGGCGTCGACGTTCCTGTTGACGCATTCGTAAAAAAGATGAAGGAGACCGGGGCTCCCATCCTGGGGTTGAGCGGATTCCTGACGCCCGCCTTTGATGCCATGAAGGAAACAGTGGAGGCTGTAGAGGCCGCCGGACTGAGGAATAAGATAAAAATCATGATTGGCGGCGGTCAGATGGACGACGAAGTCAGGAAATATGCCAAAGCGGACGCCTATGGTAAGGACGCCATGGCGGCGGTAGCTCTGGCGAAGGGATGGCTTGGTGCGAAGTGAATACTGAAAAGAAATGGAACGAATTAACCCCGGATGAAAAACGGGAAGAGCGGTTCAAACGGTGGCTTTCCGCGCCGGGTGTAGAATTCTCCAGCCCGGAAGCCGAAAAGCTCTATAAAGAACGGGCGACCAGGTTCACCAGGGCCTTTCAACTGGGAAAACCTGACCGGGTCCCTTGCATGCTGCCGGCCGGTAATTTCGCGGCATACTACGCTGGGTCAGACCTGCGCACGGTCATGTACGATTATGATGAACTGAAGCGTACTTGGCGTAAGTTCCTCTATGAATTCGGCGACTCGGATATGTTTTTTGGACCCGGCATGGTTCCTCCGGGAAGGGCCCTGGAGGCTGTCGACTATAAATTGTACAGCTGGCCCGGCCATGGCATATCCGGTGATACCACGACATATCAATGCGTTGAAGGCGAGTATATGAAGGCGGATGAGTATGATGCCCTCATCAAAGACCCCTCCAACTTCTGGTTGAGAATCTACCTACCACGCGTGTTTGGCGCTTTTGAGCCTTTACGTTATATACCCCCTTTTACAACTATAGAAGAGATAGCCATCATGTCTTTCGTGCCTTACGGCCGGCCGGACGTTCAAGCGGCATTTGAGGCCTTATTAGAGGCTGGCAGGGAAAGTATGAAATGGATGTCGGCGGTCATGGAAGTCAGCCAGGAGGCGATGGCTTTGGGATTTCCGGGCGTGATGGCGAGCCTGGCCAAGGCGCCCTTTGATACCCTCGGCGATACGCTGAGAGGGACACGGGCCGTAATGATGGATATGTTCCAAAGGCCCGAAAAGCTCCAGGAGGCAACGGAGAAAATAGCGCTCCTGACTATTGACTCGGCAATATCTTCAGTAGGTGAATCTGGTCCGCCTCTTGTAATGATGCCGCTGCACAAAGGTGCTGACGGTTTCATGTCCCAGAAGCAGTACGAGACATTCTACTGGCCTACCTTCAAAAAGGTCATCATGGCCCTGGTCAACGAAGGCATCTTACCGATACTGTTCGCCGAGGGCAGCTACAATACGCGTCTGGACATTATCAAGGAATTGCCGAAAGCCTCGGTGGCATGGTGGTTTGACCAGACGGATATGGCCAGAGCCAAAGAAGTCCTGGGCGACAGGGCCTGTCTCATCGGCAATGTGCCTACGTCATTGCTGATGACCGGTACACCCCAGGAGGTCAAGGAGCACTGCCGCAAGCTCATCGAGGTCTGCGCCCCGGGCGGCGGTTATATACTGGGTGGAGGCGCCAACATTGATAAGGGCAACCCGGATAACCTGCGTGCCATGATGGAAGCTGTTAAAGAATACGGCGTGTATAAATAAGAGGAATCACTTTTTGACCAACCAGCGGCGCTTAACCGAGCTCTTTTTTCACTAAATCCGCTCGTAAATAAGATTTGCTGTATCTGAAAGGACTGGAATGGAAAAAGAATGGTCGGCTATGACCTGGGAAGAGAGACGGGAAGAACGGTTCAAGCGGTGGCTTAAGCCGACTGGTATAAAATTCAAAAGTCCCCAAGCCGGGAAAAAATATAAGGCCAGGGCAACCCGCATGATGAAGGCCATAAAGATGGAGATACCGGACCGCGTTCCGGTTCATATACCATCCGGTTCCATCATTGCCTATAACGCTGGCTTTACCCTGGAAGAAGTCCTTTATGACTACTCGAAAATAACACCGGCTTGGAGGAAATTCCTCCAGGACTATGACCTGGACGCAGCTGATGGCCCCGGCTTGTTTTCGGGGAAGGTCTATGAAATCCTCGATTATAAAGTATTCAAATGGCCGGGGCACGGGCTGCCGTCCAGCCAGTCCATGCACCAGTTCGTCGAAAAAGAGTACATGAAGGCCGATGAATATGATATCTTCCTTAAAGACCAGTTCGACTTCGGCCTCCGGTACTTCCTCCCGCGGACATGGGGTGTCTTCGAGCCTTTCGCCAATATCCCCCCCCTTTCCTCCTACGAGTGGCTGCCCCAGCAGCTCATGTTTATGTGCCAGGACCCCCGTTTCCAGAAATTCTTCAAGGCTATCTGGAAAGCCAGCCAGGAAAACGCTAAATTCCAGGAAATTGTTGATGAATGCGTTCAAATTTCACTGGAAGAAGGATTCCCGCCATTGATGGGTGGTATCGCGCTGGCACCATATGACACTGTAGCTGATATGTTCCGGGGCACCTACGGGTCGGTCATGGACATATACCGGCAGCCGGAAAAGCTCCTCGAAGCCCTTGAGGTAATAACGCGGCGGAGTATCGAATCGGCGGTGAATATGGTCAATATGTCTCGCAGCCCGTTTATTTTTATTCCGATGCACAAGGGCGATGACAGCTTTATGTCCGTCAAGCAGTTCGAGAAGTTCTACTGGCCGACATTCCAGAAGTTCCTCCTGGGTGTCATTAACGAAGGCTGCGTACCGATGATGGTCATCGACGGTAACTATAATTCCCGCCTGGAGATAATCAGGGACCTGCCCCGGGCGTCGGTCATTTGGACCTTTGAGCAGACCGACATGGCCAGGGCCAAGAAAATCCTCGGTGATTCCGCCTGCATCGCCGGTAATGTGCTGGCGTCACAGTTGTACACGCAAACGCCTCAGGCTATCAAGGAGTACTGCCGTAAACTCATCGAGGTCTGTGCCCCGGGCGGCGGCTATATCCTTTCGCTCGGCTCAGGCATCGATAAATGTAACCCGGCAAACCTGCAGGCCATCGTAGAAGCCGCCAAGGAATACGGCGTGTATAGATAAAGAAATCAGAAGCTATAAAGTCGGGGATAATTATCGGGGAGTATCATAACTCCCTTGAAAATAAAAGGAGAGGAGGCTCTGAAGATAAAAATGGAAAAGAAATGGGAGGATATGTCTTGGGAGGAAAAAAGGGAGGAGAGGTTCAAGCGCTGGCTCTCGCCTGATGTTAAATTCGCCAGCCCCGAAGCCGGAAAGGTCTACAAGGAAAGGGTTAACCGGTTTATCAAAGCCATCAAGCTGGAGGAAGCCGACCGTGTGCCGGTCATGCTGCCGGTGGAATTCTACCCAGCGCTTTACGCCGGGGTTAATCTCAAAACGGTTATGTATGATTACGATGAACTTAAGCGCGCGTGGCTCAAGTTTATGCATGATTTTGATACGGATTCATTCATCGCCCCCAGCCTTGTCTTCCCCGGCCCCGTTATGGCAATGATTGACTATAAACTGGTGAAGTGGCCGGGGCATGGCCTCGCCGATAATGCCCCGATGTATCAATATATTGAAGGCGAATACATGCTGCCTGAGGAATACCATGCCCTCATCAGAGACCCGGCCGATTACTTAATGAGGTACTTTCTACCTCGCTCCGCCGGCGCCTTTTCGGCCTTTAAGAAGCTGAGTCCGATAACCCCCTTTGTCGCCATACCGGTCTGGTATATTTCCCAGTTCGGTGACCCGGAAATCAGGAAGGCCTATCAGGCACTCCTGGATGCCGGTCAGGAATGTATGAAGTGGATGTCTGTCGTCGGTGAAGTCGGTCTGACGGCGCTGCAGGCCGGCCTGCCCAATATCTGGGGTGGTATGTGCGGAGCCCCCTTTGATTTCCTCGGTGATATGCTGAGGGGTACACACGGGGTAATGATGGATATGTTCCAGCGGCCGGATATACTGCACGAAGCTATGGCTAGGCTGGTGTCCATAGCTGTTGATGATACTATATCTCAGGCCAACGCCTCCGGGTGTCCGGTTATATTCATGCCCCTACATAAAGGAACCGGCGGTTTTATGTCCAATAAGCAGTTCGAGGAATTCTACTGGCCCACTCTAAAGGAGGTCTTCATGGGCCTGATTAACGAAGGCCTCGTGCCCTTGCCATTCGCCGAGGGTAGCTACGAAGAGCGTCTGGAGATTATCAAGGACATGCCGAGGGGCTCGATGATATGGTACTTTGAGCGGATGGATATGGCCAAAGCCAAAAAGGTCCTCGGCGATAACGCCTGTATTGCCGGTAATCTGCCAGTCTCGATGATGTGCACCGGCACACCACAGCAGGTCAAAGAAGGCTGCCGCAAGCTTATCGAGACCTGCGCCCCCGGTGGCGGCTATATCCTGACGGCAGCAGCATTTATGGATATAGGCAACCCCGATAACCTTCATGCCATGATGGATGCCGCTAAAGAATACGGCGTCTACTGACCCAGCCAGAACAGGGGGTTATTTAAATATGGAAACGCCCAGGAAATGGGAAGAGATGACCTGGCAGGAAAAACGCGAGGAGCGCTTTAAACGGTGGCTCAACCCGCCAGACGTGAAATTCGTCAGCCCCGAGGCCGAAAAGCTCTATAAAGAGCGTGTTACCAGATTTATGAAGGCCATCAAGCTGGAGGAACCCGACCGCGTACCCGTGATGCTGCCCACGGGTAATTCGCCGGCCTACTATGCGGGAGCCAACTTCCGTACTATAATGTATGACTATGAAAAAGCGCGTGATATATGGATAAAATACATGGACGATTTTGGGGACATGGATACCTTCAGCGGGCCCATGCTGATCCCTTCGGGAAAGATATCGGAAGCCCTTAATGCCAGGATTCATAAATTACCGGGCCTCGGCCTGCCCGATGACTCGCCGATGAACCAGTTTGTCGAGGGCGAATACATGATGGCCGATGAGTACGACCTCTTTATGAGGGACCCCACTGACTATGCCCTCAGGGTTACCATGCCCCGCACGATAGGTCTCTTCGAGTCCTTCAGGAAGCTACCACCCCTCAACTACTTCATGATGGGTGAGGCCTGGGTCGCCGCGCTGGCTGACCCGGACATACGCAAGACCTTCCAGACCCTGATGGACCTGGCCGGGGAATACAGGCAATGGCGGGCAGCCCAAGAAGAGGTCAGAAATATCGTGTTAGCCCGGGGATATCCTTCCTTATTCAGTGGCGGTATCATGACCGGGGCCCCCTTTGACCACTTTGGCGATGTGCTGCGGGGTACCCGCGGTATCTTCCTGGATATGTTCCGCCAGCCGCAGAAGCTACATGAGGCCATGGAGTACCAGTTGAACATGCTAAGGGCGAGTATCAAGGGTTTCCCGATGACGGCCTGTCCCCTTTGCATCATGCCCCTGCACAAGGGCGATGATACCTTCATGTCCGATAAGCAGTTCGAAGAATTCTACTGGCCTACCTTGCGGGGTGTCTTCCTGGCCATGATTGACGAAGGGCTCGTGCCCATGCCCTTCGCCGAGGGCAAGTACACTAACCGCCTGAAGCAGATTACCGACGCACCCCGGAGCGGCGTCGTCTGGTGGTTTGACCAGACCGATATGGCCGAGGCGAAAAGGATACTGGGCAATGTCTGCTGCATCGCCGGCAATGTACCCACCTCGCTGATGATGACCGGCACAACCGGGCAGGTGAAGGAAAACTGCCGCCGGCTCATTGAGACATGCGCCCCCGGCGGCGGCTATATTCTGGCCGGCGGGGCCCACATCGATACCGGTAAAATAGAAAATCTACGTGCCATGATGGATGCCGCCAGAGAATACGGCGTTTATAAATAATATGATATTAGGCAGGTAAAACTATCGGAGTAAGTTTGATTTTCACCGGTAAAAATACTGGCGGAGGCTGTAAAAAAGATGGATAACGTAAAGAACTGGAAGGAACTGACCCCGGAGCAGAAGCGGGAAGAGAGATATAAAAAATGGCTCGCGGCCCCTGGCGTAAAATTCAAAAATAAAGAAGCCGAAAAGCTCTATAAAGAGCGTGTAACGAGATTTATCAAGGCCATCAAGATGGAGGAGAGCGACCGCGTACCGTGCATGTTGCCGGTAGGTTATTTCCCGGCCTATTACGCCGGCTATGACCTCAAGACGGTCATGTATGACTATGAAAAGCAACGGGATGCCTGGATGAAGTTCATGGATGACTTCGGCGATATGGATACCTTCATGGGCCCCGGCCTTGTCCTGCCGGCACCGGCGCTGGAAATGATTGACCACTACATGCACCAGTGGCCGGGTCACGGCGTCGCCGATAATGTCGCTGCCTACCAGTTTGTCGAAAGAGAATACATCAAGGCTGACGAGTATGATAAGTTAATCCAGGACCCGACTGATTTCTGGCTCAGGACCTTCATGCCTCGCCAGGCGGGGGCTTTCGCGCCGCTTGCCAGGCTGCCTCACCTCACGGCCTTCGTCGGCATTCCCCTTTTCTACCTGGCGAGCTTCGCCGACCCCGGTATACAGCAGGCCTACAGGACTATGTTTAAAGCCGGCGAAGAAGTCATGAAATGGATGGATACTATCAGCGTGGTTGGCCGGGAGGCTATTGAAAGAGGCTACGCGGCTTTCGGGGGCGGCTTCTCCGGTGCCCCCTTCGACATGCTGACCGATATGTGCCGGGGCACCACGGGCATCATCATGGACATGTACCGTCAGCCGGAGAAAATTCACGAAGCTATGGAGCGGCTAATCCCCATCGCCATCGAGGAGGCCGTCAGCTTGGCCGATGCGGCTTTGGCGCCACTCATCATAATGCCCCTGCATAAAGGCAATAAGACCTTCATGTCCCCCAAGCAGTTCGAGACCTTCTACTGGCCCAGTTTCAAAAAACTCCTCCTCGGCATGATTGACGAAGGTCTCGTGCCCCTGCCCTTTGCCGAAGGTGACTATATACCTCGCCTTGAGGTTATCCAGGACATGCCCAGGGCGTCGATGGTCTGGTATTTCGAATACATGGACATGGCTAAAGCAAAGGCAACCGTCGGCAGGAACAATTGCATCGCCGGCAACCTGCCTGTTTCCACCGTGATAATGGGTACGCCGCAGGACGTTAAGGAAGGCTGCCGCAAGCTTATCAAGGCCTGCGCCCCGGGTGGCGGGTACATCCTGAGCGCGTCTGCCAGCGTCGACACCGGTAAAATAGAAAATCTGCGCGCCATGATGGACGCCGCCAAGGAATATGGCGTGTATAAATAACGAATAATTATTGGAGACATTAGATATGAATGCATCAGATAATTGGTCGGAGTTGTCTGCGTATGCTGATTTATCGGCATTGCCCCCGGATATAGATAGAATTGAAGTTTGGTCTAAATTAACCCCGGAGCAGAAGCGGGAAGAGCGGTTCAAACGCTGGCTCGCCCCTGATGTTGAATTTATCAGCCCGGAAGCCGAAAAGCTTTATAAAGAACGTACGACCAGGTTCATCAAAGCCATCAAGCTGGAGGAACCTGACCGTGTCCCGGTCCTTTTGCCTTCGGGGGTTTTCCCGGCCTATTACGCAGGGATGAATCTCCAGACGGTCATGTATGACTATGACAAGTTAAAAGAGGCCTACCTGAAATTCTTCAATGAATTTGAAATGGATTCATGTACCGGCCCTGGTCTGGTGCTCCCCGGTAAGGTGCTTGAGATGACCGGCCATCGGCTGCACAAGTGGCCGGGTCACGGCCTGCCCGACAATATATCTCTCTATCAGTACGTTGAACAGGAGTACGTAAAGGCTGATGAGTATGATGCTTTTCTGGAAAATCCCACTGATTTCTGGATGAGAATCTTTTTACCCCGGGTCGTCGGAGCCTTCGAGCCGTTCCGCAAGCTGGCTCCTTTCTCGGGCATGATGGGTATACCCATCGGTTATTACGCCTCTTTAGGTAACCCGGATGTCGAGGCTGCTTTTAAAACCATGATTGAAGCCGGTAAAGAGACCTTGAAATGGCTGAAGGTCGTTGCCGAAGTAAGCCGGATATCTCTGACCGTTGGAATCCCCAACTTCAGGAGTGGCAGTATCAGTGGAGCTCCCTATGACATGATTGCCGACATACTGCGCGGAACTCAGGGGGCTATCATGGATATGTTCCGCCAGCCGGACAAGCTATTTGAAGCCATGGAGAAACTGACACCTATGGCCATCAGGTCGGCCATGGCGAGGGCTGATGCCTCCGGTTCCCCGGTGGTCTTTATGCCCCTGCATAAAGGCAACGAAACTTTCATGTCCCCCAAACAGTTCGAGACCTTCTACTGGCCCTCCTTTCGTAAGGTGCTCATGGGCCTGATTAATGAAGGACTCGTGCCTTACCCCTTTGCTGAGGGAAAATACGGGGCGCGACTCGAAGTTATCAGGGATTTGCCCAGAGGCTCGACTGTATGGAACTTTGAAGAAATTGATATGGCCAGGGCCAAGAAAGTCCTCGGCGACTCCGCCTGTATCGCCGGCAATGTCCCGGTATCGATGATGCATACCGGCACCCCCCGCGATGTTAAGGAACATTGCCGCAAGCTCATCGAGACCTGTGCTCCGGGCGGCGGCTACATATTAACCGGAGCTGCCGGTATGAACCAGGGAAACCCGGATATTCTGCGTGCCATGATGGAGGCCGCCAAAGAATACGGTGTTTATAAATAGGAGAGGTAGACCAATGGAAACTAAGGTATCAAGTGCCAAAAAGGAAGTAATCATCTCTATTGACCGGCCGACAGTGCTCATCGGCGAGCGTATTAATCCTACCGGCAAGAAAAAGTTGCAGGAGGCATTGAAAGCCGGCGACCTGGAAATTGTCCGCAGCGAGGCCATCGCCCAGGTGGAGGCCGGGGCCGATATTATTGATATCAATGTCAATGCCCCGGGTGTGGACGATGTGTCCGTCCTGCCCGAGGCGGTGAAGGTGGTGATGGAGGCGGTCGATGCTCCGCTCTGCCTCGACAGTCCCAACCCCGACGCCCTTGAAGCCGCCCTGAAGGTCTACAAGGGCAGGCCGCTGGTCAACTCGGTCAGCGGTGAAGGACACTCCCTTAAGAGAATATTACCCATCATCAAGGAATATGGGGCTGCTGTTGTTGGCCTCGTACAGGATGATGAAGGGATTCCCAAGGACGCGGAGCGCCGGGTGAAAATCGCCCACAAAATCGTGGAAAATGCGGAGAAGGCCGGTGTCCCGCGCGAGGATGTAGTCATTGATGTCCTGGCCTTTGCCATCGGTGCCGAAGCCAATTCAGGCAGGGATGTCCTGGAGGCTATTCGCCGTATTAAGGAAGAGCTGGGCGTGAATATTACCATGGGAGCCAGTAACGTATCCTTCGGTATGCCTGACCGCCCCCTGCTCAATAACGCCTTTGTGTCTATGGTTATTACGGCCGGCGCGACTGCTCTTATCGTGGATGTGGCCAAAGTCAGGCCCACGATATTATCGGCTGACCTGGTTCTGGGTCGGGACAGGTTCGCCCGGCGCTATATTGAAAGCCACCGGAAGCGTCAGCAGGCTCAAGGTTGACATATCATCTTTAAAAAGGATATACTCAAGAAGCGGCGCGGGGTAGAGCAGTGGTAGCTCGTCGGGCTCATAACCCGGAGGTCGTTG
>CAZPQB010000089.1:0-10191 GCA_964588605.1 uncultured Dehalococcoidaceae bacterium
GAGTATGAAGTGGATGCCCTCTCGGAAGAGAACCTGGGGGTCTGAGAGAAAAATTTTTACCTTTTCCATATTCGTACTCTCCGGGCTGGTATAGTACTTTATTACTATATTACAGCTAATACTATATTACCATTTCAGGGTAACATAGATTCATAAAAAAGCATCTAAGAAAGGTAAAGATTTCATAAAAATGTCGTAAACTTTTGATAAAGAATGGCGGATAAGACTGCGCGGGTGAAGTACGGAGAAAAAATGATACTAAAACCGAGTGGATAAGGTGGTCTGTGGTGAGAGGGCCGGGTCGTCAGCTGCCGCTCGGGCGGATAAACTTGTAACCGATGCCGTGCTCGGTGACAATGATGTTGGGCGATTCGGTATTGTCTTCAAGTTTCTGTCTGAGGTGCTGGATATGCACACGAAGCAGGTCTCTGGCGTCGACATAGGTATCTCCCCAGACCTTGGTGAGCAGGCTTTCGTGAGACAGTATGCGGCCTTCGTTTCTGATAAGATAATAAAGCAGTTTTCTTTCGATAGAGGTAAGCTTGACCAGCTTTCCATCGAGTAAGACTTCATTACGGTTAAAGTCGACAGATAGCTTACCGCTGGTAAAGGGACGTTCTTCATCGGTGACGGGCAGTCCCTGAGCACGGCGCAAGACCGCCTGTACCCGGGCAATGAGCTCGATATGGCTGAAAGGCTTGGTAATATAGTCGTCGGCACCCAGCTCCAGGCCTTTAGCCACATCAGTGTCTTCACCTCTGACCGTCAGCATCAGAACCGGCACATCGGAAAAGCGGCGTATCTCCCGCAGGACCTGGTAACCGTCAACATCCGGCAGGCCGATATCGAGGATAACGACGTCAGGGCTTTCGGTTTCGACAAGCTCCAGTCCCTTATTGCCGTTATTTGCTGAAATGACGGTGGTACCGCTCCAGCGTAGTTGAAAACACAGCGAGACAACCTCAATAATCCCGGGGTCGTCCTCAATAACCAGAACCTTCATGCTGCTCCTTAATGTACCTGAGCTTTAGTTTACAATCCGCGCCGGCAGGGAGAAAGCAAAGGTACAGCCTTTACCCGGTTCGCTTTCCACCCATATTTTGCCGCCGTGGAGTTCTACCACCTGTTTGGCCAGAGCGAGCCCCAGGCCCAGTCCCGGGTGGCGTTGCCGGTCAGAATCAAGGCGGCTGTAGGGTTTAAACAGTCTGTCCTGCTCTTCTCGGGCGATGCCAATACCGGTATCCTGTACCTCTATCAACATCCCGGTATCCAGCCTCTGTGCCCTCAGTGTGATAGTACCCCCTTTCGGGGTGAATTTAGTGGCGTTTGTCAGCAGGTTGAGCACCGCCTGCTCCAGCCTCTGCCCGTCCCCATGGATTATGGGGAGGGAGGCGGGCAATTCCGTATTCAGCCGTTGCCCTTTACCCTGGATGAGCGGGCTAACCTGCATACAGCTTCCCAGGAGCAGTGACTTCATATCTACCGGCTCCAGTTGCAGCTGGATTTTACCGCTCCCTGTCTTAACGATGTCCATAAGCTCGGCGAGCCTTGTTTCCAGGGTGCCGGCATTCTGGATGATGGTTTGAATGAGCCTCTGGTGTGATTCGTCGCCGGTCGTCTCAAGTTCCTCGGCCAGCAGGCCGGCCGCGGCAATAATGGATGTTAGCGGTGTCTTAAGTTCATGGCTGAGGGTATCAATAAATCTCAGCCATTCTTCTTCTTTCGTTTCCATAGCGGCAATTATACCGATACCTTCCCCTGTGGATGGTGAATGCAGTTAAAATGTATCACTTTTCGTGTTCTACATCAAGTTATGGAAGCTGAATATCAGCTTCATGGTGAAAGGCGTATGCCGCTGCAGGTTATTCCGGTTTTTTGAGGCTTTCCTCTTTGGCCATGCTTCTGGCAATACTCTTTATCAGGCTGAGGATACCAATGATGGCACGCTGCACTTCGGCTGGTTCTTCAGCCAGTACCTTGGCTACGTAGGGGTCTAATTGTCGGGCAGTGTAACGTGAGCCGCTGTCCTCAGCAACCCCGGGCTGGGGTGAGAGAAAACCTGCCAGAGTAAAAAGCTCATCCTCGTCAAAGCCCAGGGGCTTGGCGATTTTACGCAGGATACGGGCTGATGGGAAACGCTCTCCTCTTTCGATACGTCCCAGGTGTGATGAAGATACGTGAGAAGTCTTGGCGAGTTCCTGTAACGTCAGAGGAACCGTTATTCTTTGCTGCTTGAGTATTCGGCCTAAATCGTTATTACTGTAATCCATGTCCATCATTATAATTTGCCAATTGGCAATTGTCAACACTTTTTCGGTAGAAATTTCTGGCAAATTGTCCAAATTTTTAAAATTTCCTTTGGTAGAAAGCTCTCTATCAGGATATTTTGGTTGCATATCCTGGTCTCTCCGGAGGGACAGGGGTCATGGAAGACTGTAAACCAGATGAAAACAGAACCGCGAAAGAAGTCCTTGACGTGCCCGTGTGCCATTTATATAATGATGACGGCAATAAACACTTACCAGCCGGGCGAAAGCTGGGGGGCTTTTTAACGGAAAGCCCGTCTCGGCTTTTTCGTGTGTTTGGGGGAAAGGTTGGCGTAATGACCGGGAATTATGATGTTATCATCGTTGGTGGTGGTCCGGCAGGCATCTTTGCGGCTCTGCAGCTGACGCAATTAGATAAATGCAGCCTTCTGCTGATAGAGAAGGGTAAAGATATCAGTGAACGGCGCTGCCCGGTACGGGATACCGATGGTTCCTGCATTCAATGTTTGCCCTGTAATCTCGTCTGTGGCCTGGGTGGCGCGGGTGCTTTTAGCGATGGTAAGCTGGTGCTTTCTTCGCAGGTGGGGGGGAAGCTGGGCGATTATCTCGGTGAAGATACTCTCAACGGCCTGATTAAATACGTGGACGATTTGTATCTCAAATTTGGGGCCACGGAATGTGTTTACGGTGTAGGTAATGATACCGGTGAGATTAGTCGGAAAGCCAGTCTGGCGGGACTGCGCCTGATACCAACGCCCGTCAGGCATATGGGTACCGAGAACTGCTATTCGGTACTGAAGAATATGCAGGATTTCCTCAGTCCCAGAATGGACTTTAGACTGGGCACGATGGCTTCCAGGATACTCGTGGATGAAGGTGAAGTAAGGGGTGTTGAGACCGAGGACGGGGACAGGTTCTATTGCCGTTACCTGGTACTGGCGCCGGGCAGGGAGGGGTCTGACTGGCTATCAAGAGAGGCTGGCCGACTCAATCTAACCATGTACAACAACCCTATTGATGTCGGTGTCAGGGTAGAAGTACCGGTGACGGTGCTGGAAGAATTAACAAGGGTATTATATGAGGTCAAGCTGGAGTATATATCGAAGCATTTTCATGACAGAATCAGGACATTCTGCATGTGTCCGGCCGGCGTAGTTATCATGGAGTCGACAGGCGGCAGTGACCCAGTGGTTACGGTCAATGGCCACAGTTACGCCGGCTGGAAGAGTGACAATACCAATTTCGCTCTGCTGGTGAGCACTGATTTTACCAAGCCGTTCCACGAGCCGATTGCTTACGGGAAATACCTGGCGAAGCTGGCCAATATTCTTGGCGGCGGGGTGCTGGTGCAGCGCCTGGGCAACCTTCTCGAGGGCCATCGTTCTACACCGGAGCGAATCGCAAAGGGTCGGGTCAAGCCTACCTTGAAAAGCGCTGCCCCGGGCGACCTGAGTTTCGCTCTTCCCTATCGGCACCTCACCGGGCTGGTGGAAATGCTTCAGGCAATGGACCGGCTGGCTCCAGGGGTGGCTTCTCCCGACACCCTGCTATATGGAGTTGAGGTGAAGTTCTACTCCTCCCGACCGCAGCTGAGTTCGTGTCTGGAAACCGAGGTGGGCAATATGTTTGCTGTCGGTGACGGCACCGGCATCAGCCGGGGACTGGTACAGGCATCGGCTTCAGGCATGGTAGCGGCCTGCGAGATAATGAAAAGAATGCGGCAGGGTTGAAGTATCGCATTATGGGTATTACCTATCTTGACAGAGCGTCAGATGCCAACTAAAATGTAATATAGTTATTTATAGGTTGTGTTCTTTAATCTTGATTATGTTTGGGGGTTTAAGCCAGGCTGGCTGGAGCCCCTATAATATTGATAAAGAGAAAGATAATAAACTTGGAAGGGATGTGATGCTAGTTGGCTGAAGTAACGGCTGGCGATGAAGAGAGCTTTGACAGTTTGCTCAAGCGATTTAATCGAAAAGTGCAGCAGGACGGTATTCTGGCTGAACTGCGCCGTCGTGAACACTATGAGAAACCCAGCATAAAGCGTAAGCGCAAAAAGGCAGCTAAGAAGCGTGGTGCCGCCAGAGGCATGAGAACTTTCCGGCGGTAGGATGTAACCGCTTAATTAAGAATCTAAAGGCAACAATAGAAGAAATATACTGGCAAGTTTTTTATGGAGCAGGAAGCAAACCTTAAACAGAGACTAACTGAAGATATCAAGCAGGCGATGAAAGGTGGCGATACGGTAAAGCGTTCCACGCTTCGATTGCTGATGTCGTCGGTGAAAAATGCAGAAATCGCCAAACAAGCTGACCTGGATGATGGCGATATCCTCGGTATTATCGCCAAGGAAATCAGGCAGCATCAAGAGAGCATCGAGTCCTTCAAGCAGGGTAACCGGCAGGACCTGGTGGCGAAAGAGGAGGCGGAAATGGCTATCCTGCAGGGATACCTACCCCAGCAGATGACCCGCGAGGAGATAGTTGAGGCGGCGCGTCAGGTTATAGGGGAGGTGGGGGCACAGGGTCCCGGCGATAAGGGCAAGGTCATGAAAGATTTGATGCCCAAACTGAAGGGCAGGGCGGATGGGAAAGAGATAAATAATATAGTGACAGAACTGCTGAGTGAGTAATTTTAGTCCGGTCTATGGCAAAAGAAGCTAATTCTCATTATTCTTAGTATTTATTCGCTCCCAGGATTATTCAAGTTCACTTAATAGTGAAATATTCTGAATTTTCATCTCACCTGATGTAAATCTGTTTATTATCTTCTGCGCTTTCTCGTTATCTCCGTCCTTAATCAGTTCCGATAATTTAAACAGCAGTGATAAAGATTTGTTTTCCAGGTCATTCCTACCCCGGCGTATTCCATGAAACTCCGCTATTACGCCGACAACGATGCACGCCAGTAGTCCCCAGAAGAATGCCATATATACCTCCCCGTGATATATATTCTCTTCACAATTTAGCCTTTTCCAGCTCACCCTGCAAACGTTCAATGCTGGTGCCGGTCTCTATTACCGACCAGGGCAGCTTTTGGGCGGTATCCCATCTCTGGCTAACATAGTAACCAATGTCCAGGTGGTGCTTTGATACGGCCTTTCGCCAGCCGGACAGCGATACCTCTTCTACGTCAGCCAGTATCCCAGATACCTTGGCGTCGCCGCGGGATAAAACTCCCTGAACCTGACTCCAGGCCGGGCTTTCTGCTTTTAGCTTGATTCCTTTTGCCGGCAGGCTACTTCTGAGCAGAGAGAGGCGGCGATTCAGTGTCTCAAGGGGTGCCATGGGGAGCCACTGGAAAGGCGTGCCGGCCTTGGGTACGAAAGGCGTAACAGTAAGGACGATACGGGTCTTGCTCTGCCGCCGGTCAATTATCTCTTTGGCGGCAAGGGTCAGCCTGATGATATCTTTAACATCCTCATCAGTCTCTGAAGGCAGACCAAGCATGAAGTAGAGCTTGAGCAGTCTTATATCCTGCTTGGCCACTTCATCTATTGCCTTCAGAATATCATCTTCAGAGAATTCCTTTTTTATGACCCGGCGGAGTCGCTCGGAGCCTGCCTCAGGGGCCAGAGCAATGGTCCGGGCTTTTCCGCTGGCGAGTTCCCTCAATACTATACGGGAAAGGGGTCTTATCCGCAGTGAGCTGATGGATAGCCCGGCTCCTGCCCGGCGCAGGCTAATAAGCAGCTCCTCAATCCGGGGGTGGTCGGTAACCGCCGGCCCCACCAGACCGATACGTTTTCTATACCGGAGTCCCTGCCTGGCCTGCTCCATCAGCCGGTCCACGGAACGGAAGCGCACAGGGGCGAAGGTGCTGTTTACCAGGCAGAAGCGGCAACCCCAGTTGCAGCCCCGCTCAACCTCGATGAGAAATAAATCACCCAGCTCGGTGTCCGGCGTGAATATTACCGAGGTAGTAGCAAAGTCATCCAGGTTCTTTGCCCACTGGCGCTGCACGGGGGTTTCTTCAGGGAGGGCAGGCACATAGATACCGGGCAGGGCAGATAATGTGTTGAGCAATTCGTCTCGTCTGCAGCCGATACCCTCCGACAGCGCGGGGAGCATGCGGGGGAGAATCGGCTCGGCCTCGCCGATGCACAGGCAATCAAAGAAGGGAGAAAGCGGCACGGGATTGGCGGTGATGCAGGGGCCTCCGGCAATGACCAGGGGGTATCTTTCATCGCGGTCGGCAGCATATATGGGAATGCCACTCCTTTTAAGGATAGCAATAACGTTAAAATAGTCCAGTTCGTACGATGCGGAAAAGGCAAGAACGGCGAAGTCGGTGAGCGGCCGCCTTGATTCTATGGATACAATCGGCAGCTTTTTATCGCGGCTCTCTTTTTGCCAGAATACCCTTTCGCAGACGATATCATGATATCCGTTGAGCAGATTGTAGATGGCATGGATTCCCAGATTGGACATACCCAGATAGTAAGAGTTCGGGTAGATGAGGGCTACCGGAATTCTCCCTCCCCAGTCTTTGATAATGGCGCCTTCTTCCCGGGGAGTTCGTGCGTTGAATCGGGCCTTGGTACCTCTGGATTTCCTGGCTTTATCCCTCATCAGCTCGGTCAGTTGCTGTTTATTTCCAGCAGTCCTTAAGGAACTTGGAGTTGATGGTTATTACCCTGTCGGCGACGTTCCGTAACGGCCTTGAAGTACCCTGCTTGCCGAAAAGGGCAACCTCAGCGTGTTTCCCGTTGTCCTTGACCGCCTGGACGGCGCCAGCAAAGTCGCTATCTCCGGCAACAAGAATAGCCACATCATAGTTATTCTTATAATTATGGGTTAACATATCGGTGGCCAGCTGCACATCAATCCCTTTCTCATAGGGGGGTATGTTAGGCCAGTTATTATAAACCAGGCGTCCCAGCCGTAGTTCGGTATATGGTATAGCATCAATACCCGCGAAGAACGCCTGCTGCTGCTTGTAGCGCTCAGGCTCTTCCTTCTGTCCCACTTTGGCATTATAGTAGTAGATTCTTATTAGCTGTCGTCTCCGCAGCAGTTTTCCGCAGAATTTTCCAATATCAATGTCGGTTCTGTGGAAATGATTTTTTATGGAATGGTACAGGTTGCTTCCGTCAATGAATATCATCACCCTCTCCGCCATATCTTGCCTCCTTAATCCCTGCAAACGGGATTTCTCTCTCACTTTCATTATATAGTCTTCAGGGTGAGATTGCGAACTGGGGTGGGATTTGTATCCAGGGTCTGGCCTGAATCTGTGTCTCCCTTACCCCCTGTGTCCCTTTTTCCACAGACTACTCCCCATTGGGGGACATGCTAATCTATCCTCCTAACCCCCTTCCTTTAGAAAAGGAAGGGGGAATTTTTACAATGGGAATCTTGCTAATTGGAACTTTTATTTATAAATGGCCAGTGCCGTGAATAATCAAAAATACGCCGCCTCCTTTACCCCCCAGCGATGGTTTTTATGGGTAAAATCTAAAAATCCCCCTTTACGAAAGGGGGAAATGAAGAGAGGCTGGTGTCTCTCCTAAATACTCCACCACCCCAATCGCCGGTTTTATTTTCCCACCCAGGCCCACCCTTGTGTCTTCCGCGGCTTAGCCCGCAAAAGTTGCACCCCCCGCCCCCTTTTTCTACGGTGAAAATCCCCCTTAGTCCCCCTTTTTCAAAGGGGGAGACTGGGTGGGGGTGATTCTCCCTTAATCCCTCCTTATCAAGGAGGGAGACAGATTGGAGTAAGACATAGATTTAAGAGTTGGCACCAACATCTTCTACCTTTGCTAAAGAGAGAAGGAGAAGGATTTTGGGGTTGGGGGGTTATTTGCGGATTAGACACGAATGATACGAGGGCGGTGGGTGGGAATAGATAAGATGGAAGGGGGTGGGGGGTATTCTGTTGCGGGTGGCGGAAGGCGAATGATATAATTGGCGAGTAAAATACCCGCCAAAAAATACTTTCCCGGGGGTTGCCAATGAAGTTGAGTCGTGAAGAAGTACTGCATATCGCCAGACTGGCAAGAATCGGACTGACCGAAGCCGAGATTACCCGGTTCAGCGAGCAACTATCTCACCTGCTGGAGAACTTCGAGGTATTACAGGAGGTGGATACTGAAAATATCCCGCCGACGGCACAGTCGGTGGCACTCAAGAGCATCATGAGGGACGATGAGGTGGCTCCTTCTTTTCCGCCGGATGATATCCTAGCCAACGCACCGAAGCGGGAGGGAGACTGCTTCAGGGTAAGGGCGGTGCTTGAATAGACTTTCACAGGGAGGCTTACGTGAAAATGGAGAAGGCATTCGGTATTATCCCGGCTTCCTCGGGACCTTATATATTTATCTGGGCGATAAGCCTGGTTCTTATCGCGGTTATCGTCCTGTTTATCTTCATCGGCTACTCGTCGAGGCATATGAACTTCACGGTAAGCGACGAAGGCCTGCGCATCGGTCCCGGCCTTTACGGCCGTTTCATCCCCCGCGGGGATATCAATGCGGAAGGGGTCAGGGTTATTAATCTGAACGCGGACGCCGAGTACAAGCCGAAATGGCGGACGAACGGCGCCGGGCTGCCCGGTTATTCAGCGGGCTGGTTCAAGCTGGCAAACAAGGAGAAGGCGTTGTTGTTCGTGACCGACCGGTCGCGGGTGGTATATATACCGACCAATAAAGACTATTCGGTGCTGCTGAGCGTCAGAGAGGCCGAAGAATTTGCCGATTTAATAAAGCAGTGGGAGTGAACTGATTGACCATGCAGTTGACCATTCATGAGGCAAGCAGGCAGCTAAAGGAGAAACGAATATCTTCAACGGAGCTCGTTAAAGACTGCCTGGAGCGCATCGAGCGGGTTGAATCGAAGGTACATGCCCTGGTAACGGTTACCGACGAACTGGCGCTGGAGCAGGCACGCCGGGCTGATGAGATTATTGCGGCGGGTAATGCCGGTCCGCTGACGGGCATCCCGATAGTCATCAAGGACAACATGTGCACCAGGGGGGTACGGACAACCTGCTCTTCAAAGATGCTTGAGAATTTCGTGCCTCCCTATAACGCAACCGTGGTGGAGAAAATCAACGCGCAGAACATGGTGACCGTGGGCAAGGCCAATATGGACGAGTTCGCCATGGGTTCGTCGACGGAGAACTCGGCACTATTCCCCACCCATAATCCCTGGGACCTGAGCCGTGTGCCCGGCGGCAGCAGCGGCGGCTCGGCGGTGGCGGTAGCGGCCGGCGAGACCATCTGTGCGCTGGGTTCGGATACCGGTGGCAGTATCCGGCAGCCGGCGGGATTCTGCAGCGTGGTCGGCATGAAGCCGACATACGGACGGGTGAGTCGCTACGGACTTGTGGCCTTCGCCAGTTCGCTCGACCAGATAGGGCCGATGACGCAGGACGTGACCGATTGTGCCCGGCTGCTTAATGCCATCGCCGGCGATGACAAACGAGATTCAACCTCGGTGCCTCAGCCAGTACCCGACTATACCCAATGCCTGAAGGCTGATTTGAAAGGGCTCCGCCTCGGCGTGCCTAAAGAGTACTTCGTCGAGGGGATGCAGGCAGAGGTGAACGCGGCGATACAGGCGGCTATCGGCAAGCTTGAAGAACTTGGCGCTGAAGTCGAGGAGATGTCTTTACCCCACACCCCTTACGCCCTGGCGGTCTACTATATCATCGCCCCCTCCGAGGCCTCGGCCAACCTGGCGCGCTATGACGGCGTAAAGTACGGCTACTCCTACGAGGCCAAAAGCATGTGGGAGTCGATGGAGAAGACGCGTGAGAACGGCTTCGGGCCGGAGGTCAAGCGGCGTATCATGCTGGGCACCTACGCCCTGTCCGCTGGCTACTACGACGCCTGGTATGTCAAAGCGCAGAAGGTGCGCACCCTGATAAGGCGGGAGTTCGACGGGGCTTTCGAGAAGTACGATGCCCTGGTGACCCCCAC
>CAZPQB010000090.1:0-10186 GCA_964588605.1 uncultured Dehalococcoidaceae bacterium
GCCTTGCGTCAAGTCTATCCGAAACATCAACGGCGTTATTATCGGCTATCATCTGATACAGCTCTATCTGATTGCCCTCACTATCTTGAATGAGTTTATCAAGACTGTCTATCTTGACGGCTTTGGGACATTCACGATACAGGTCTTTTTCTTTACATTTACGCCGTTGCTCGTTACTGCACCGACCGCAATCAGTCCCGTTTATCCGCCTGTATTTGTTTCGCCAGTATTGGGCTACCTCATAACAGGCTACCCGTATCAGTCCCGCTTCCGTCAGTTCCTTACCGATAGCGTCATACTTGGCTTTGACCTTGTGCATCGTGAGCAAGAGGTCGTGTAAGAAGTCCTGCCTATCCTCTGGTCTTACCCGTTTGGTGAAGCCCTTTGCTACCTTATAGAACATAGACCAATCGCCTTGCAATTGACCATAACCGTTACCGTTGCCATTACCATTACCGCCGTTGCCGTTGCCTTGATACTGGTCAACCCGTGTGTTATATTCCTGAATGTCTAGCATTGTGGACACGCTCCCTCTGTTAGATTTGCCCTGTTTGGTTACCGCTAGGCAGGGCATCATTATTGCCAGCTACAAGGCAAGGCTCTGGACTTCCGATATTCAGTTAGTAAAGTGCTCACGTTCAAAACGTGTTTTCCAGCTTCATTGTCCAACAAAATTGCTTTTTGTGAACTTTTAAGAAGTAGCTCCATTCTCACCCCCCTACCCCTCCGGCGGTGATTAAAAAAATAGCATAATTAATGCAGTCTCTATGCTATAATTGCAGGTAAAAGAAGACCATGTGGTGAACCAAGTACTATGAATCAGGAATCGCACCAGCAAGAACTAGAGCATCTATTCAGTCTAATAGGCAGTCAAGTGATTCATTTTGCAGAAGCTGCTCAGATAGTGGGAGAATCGATTGTCCGAGTTCAGGAACGTTTGCAAGAAACGCTTAGCCCACTAGCAAAGAGCCAAGCAAACCTACAAGTTCGAGTAAATGCATTCATACAGGCTTTTCAAAAAATACTTGAAATTAATGAAAAATTACCAGTACTGACACGGGATGTTGTTGCATCCTTGGCAAAGCGGGGTTGGTATCTTTCATTGGAAATGAGTTTATCTTCACTCAATAAATTACTTGAACTGCTAAGCTCCGGAGATACGAAGCAAATAGAACGATTTATGGAAACCTATTACTCAGGTCAAATTGATCAGATTCAGGAAGATTTGAAAAACAAATTACCAGCAAGAGCACACCTTATGGTCAGCGCCTTTGCTGCACATCGAAGAGAGGAATATAGTCTTTCCGTACCCGTATTTCTTGCTCAAGCGGACGGTATTTGTATTCAAACGATAGGTCAAACGCTCTTTGGCAAGAGCGATGGTAAGCCGCGAACCGCAAAATTTGTTGAAAAAATGTCTACTAATGACACTATTATGGCTGCCTTGTTGGAACCTCTCAGAATAACCACTCCTATCTCAGCCTCCACTAACGAATCAGATTCCATTGACAATACCTTCAACAGGCATTCCATCTTACATGGTATATCAACTACATACGGTACTCGCAACAATAGCTTAAAAGCAATTTCACTCGTTCATTATTTGGCGACTGTGCTTGCTTCCGTGAACCATCACAAAGGGGAAATAACATCAAGCTAATAGCTTGTTTAGCCAACCCATCTTTGGTAGCCAATAATAAGTTTACAACTCAAGATCTCACCACACTTGACAGGTAGGATAATCGGTAGTATTATTAGTATACCATAATTGTATTGTCAAAGGGAGGAAGAAAATGGGTGGAAAAGCAAAGACAGAAAAGATGTCGGTTACCTTGCCTAAAAAGCTGGCCGGTGAAATACGAACGGTCGCATCCCAGGGAGAAATAAGCGCTTTTTTTACCGAGGCGCTAGAGCATTATCTGGCCTACCGCAAACAGACGATAGCTTTGGAGAAAGGCTTCGGTGCTTGGAAAGATAAAGGCCACCCTGACCTAGCAACCCCTGAGGATTCGACAGCATATGTCCGTGCTGTCAGGGAAGCGGATAAGGAGCGGCAGCAGCGATTAGAGGGCATCAGTGCAAAGTAATCAGGTAAAGGGTGTTTCCTGTGTTATCGATACCGATATTGTCATTGATTTTCTCAGGCGTCGTGACTATGCCCGGAAATTACTCGAACAATGGGCCGGGGAAGGACTTTTGGCGATAAGCACACTGACTCATCTTGAGATATATCAAGGTATGAAGACCGGAGAGGAAGGGGATACTAATGCTTTCCTCGATGGTCTGGTTTCCGTTGTTGTTGATATCCCTATTGCCCGGCGGGCAGGTACGATATTGGGAGAGCTTCGTTCGAAAGGGACAACGATCGGTATAGCCGATGCTATTATTGCCGCAACTGCCCTTCAGCTAGGGACTCCGCTGTTAACCAATAATGTTGAGCATTATCCGTTTCCCAATCTAAAGGTTATTAGAGGCTTCGGCTAAAGGAGATTCAAATGACAATGGCTCCTAAGTATAGTGAGTTAAAGAAAAAATCGCTCTCTGAACTTAAGCAAGAGTATGATAAACTAGCAGAAAGCACTGTTGTAGGATTGAATTTTATACATGAGGAAATACTTCGTCGAGAGCAGAATAAATTGGCACGTGAGGTTAGAATCTTAAGCTATGTTGTTGCTTTTCTTGCCGTAGCCCAAGTTTTTATCGCAATCGTGAAATAAGGAGTCGTTCATCACTGGAGGTTTAGTTAATTGGCTGCTGATTTGAAGCCGGTGCATGAGTATATTAAATCCATTGAGAAAAAGCTGGCAAACGGTGATGCTACTGAGCATACACACCGTGCGGCGCTTGGAGTCTTGATTGAAAGTCTGGCTTCAGGTATCAGTGCCACTAACGAACCAAAACATATAGACTGTGGAGCACCGGACTTTGTCGTAAGAAAAGGCGTAATTACCATCGGTTATATCGAAGCCAAGGATATCGGCATAAACCTTGATGCCACCGAGAAATCAGACCAGCTTAAACGTTACCTTAAATCGCTCACTAATCTTATCCTGACGGACTATCTTGAATTCCGATGGTACGTGGACGGTGAGAAAAGACTGTCGGCACGCTTGGGTACAGCTACTAAAGACGGTAAAATCAAACAGGATAAAGAGGGCCTTCAAGCAACTGCCGAGCTTCTTACCTCTTTCTTTGAGCATAAGGCTGAGAGTGTGGGTACACCGCAGGAGCTTGCCCGACGGATGGCTCGTCTGGCCCACATGATCCGTGACCTGATTATAGAAGCTTTTAAGAAGGAAGAGGCTACCGGCAGTCTCCATAACCAGTTAGCTGCTTTCCGCGACAATCTCATCCCTGATCTATCGCCTGAGTATTTTGCCGACATGTATGCCCAGACCATTACTTACGGGCTATTCGCTGCCCGATGTACCGCTCCTGATAGTAAAGATTTTACCCGCCAGAATGCCGCCTACCTGCTGCCGAAGACCAACCCATTTCTGCGTAAGCTGTTCAACACTATCGCCGGACCTGAGCTTGACGACCGTATCGCTTGGCTGGTAGATGACCTAGCGCAGATATTGGCGCAAGCAGACATGGACGCCGTCCTGAATAACTTCGGCAAACACAGCGGCAAGGAAGACCCGGTGGTGCATTTTTACGAGACGTTCCTGACTGCGTATGACCCGAAAGTGCGGGAGATGCGAGGTGTCTACTATACCCCGGAGCCGGTTGTCAGTTATATCGTCCGTTCCATCGACCACCTGTTGAAGACTCGCTTCGATAAACCGCAGGGGCTTACAGATGAAACCACACTTATACTCGACCCAGCCACCGGCACGGCCACCTTCCTTTACATGGTCATTAATGAAATCTACCAAACCTTCTCCGGGCAGGAAGGTATGTGGAACGACTACGTAGCCGAAAAGTTACTGAAACGTCTTTTTGGATTTGAGCTGCTGATGGCACCTTATGCCGTGGCTCATCTCAAACTTGGGCTTTTACTCCAAGAAACCGGTTATAAATTTCATAGCGATGAAAGGTTGGGTGTCTACCTGACCAACACGCTGGATGAAGCTATTAAACATTCGGAGACTCTCTTTGCTCAGTGGATAAGCGACGAAGCTAACGCCGCTGCCGAAATTAAAAAAGAAAAGCCTATCATGGTAGTGCTAGGCAATCCACCGTATTCCGGGCATTCGGCCAATAAAGGAAATTGGGCGAAAGAACTGGTAGAACGATACAAGACGGTTGATAGTAAGCCACTAGGAGAGAAAAATCCAAAATGGTTACAGGACGACTATGTGAAATTCCTTGCCTTTGGGCAGTGGCGTATTGAGCGCACCGGACAGGGTGTTCTTGGTTTTATTACTAATCACTCTTATCTTGACAATCCGACCTTTCGTGGCATGCGCCAGTCTCTTATAAACACATTTACCGATATTTACATTTTTAACCTGCATGGCAATTCCAAGAAAAAAGAGGTTTCCCCAGATGGTAGTAAGGATGAAAACGTTTTTGATATTCAACAAGGAGTAGCCATTTGTCTGCTGGTAAAAGAGTCGGATAAGACAGAATCAGCCAAGGTACATTATTCCGAACTATGGGGCATGCGAGAGGGCAAATACAAAGTATTATCCGAGAAGAGTGTTAATGACACAGAGTGGGATGAACTTGAACCCCATAGCCCGTTTTACCTTTTTGTACCTATGGACGAAGCCGAAGCTGAGGAATATGAAAAGGGCTGGAAGGTAACAGATATTTTTCCGGTCAATAGCGTAGGGATTGTTACTGCCAGAGACGAGTTCGTGATAGATTTTGACGAAGCCAACCTGAGGGATCGTATTAAAGAGTTCCGAGATAGTAGTCTTAGCGATGATGAAATCCAATATAAGTTTAACCTGAAAGATACCAAAGCATGGAATGTTACTAATGCTCGCAAAGCTATAAAAAAAGATGACAACTACGAGCAAGCTTTTACCAGCTGCTTATATCGGCCTTTTGATATCCGGCCATTGTTCTACCATAAGGAAGTAATTGAACGCTCACGTCCAGAAGTAATGCATCAATTACAAAATGCTAATCTTGCTTTAGTATGTCCTCGCAGAGTAGAAACGGTGGGCGCATGGCAGCATATTGTATGTTCTAAGGATATAGTCGAACACGTTGCAGTTTCGCTCAAAACAATTGATAGCGCGTTACCTCTTTACATCTATCCTAGCGAAGGTGAAATGCAATTCGAAGGTGGAAAGCGCCGCCCCAATCTCAAGCTTGAGTTCATCAAGGCTGTCTCGGATATGCTCGGTTTAACATTCATAGATGACAGTAAAGGAGACCTTGAGCAAACTTTCGGCCCGGAGGATATCTTCGATTACACCTACGCTGTTTTCCACTCGCCCACTTACCGTAGCCGATACGCCGAATTCCTGAAGATAGATTTTCCACGCTTGCCGCTTACCTCGGATAAGGATCTCTTCAAGGCGCTGGCAAAGAAAGGGGCCGAGCTTGTATCCTTACACCTTATGGAATTACCTGCTCTGAATAATCCCATAACGAAGTTCCCGATTACCGGCTCCAACAAAGTGGAGAAAATAAGCTACGATGCAAATAAGCAAAGGGTTAATATCAACAAAGAGCAGTATTTCGAGGGTGTACCGCCGGAGGTCTGGGAATTTCAAATCGGCGGCTACCAAGTATGCGAGAAGTGGCTCAAGGACCGCAAAGGCAGGGTATTAACCTATGATGAACGGGTACAATATCAGAAGATAATCGTAGCCTTGAAAGAGACCATGCGGCTTATGGAAGAGATTGACGAATTGATTCCTGGGTGGCCGTTGGAGTAAACAAAGATGTCGATATGGGAAACCAGGGAACAAGCTATTACCGCTACTGAATCGATATTACTAATCGAATCAGAAGTAATTTATCAAGGCTTTTCTTTACTCGATGAAATGCTAGTTGTCTTTCAGTCGGAAGATACGGCGTTTTATAGAATTACCGGTCTCACTCTAGTTAAAGCTCGCAATATTGCGCAAGGTCTATTTAGTCTATCGCTGGATGGCCTCGCACAAGAGTCGGGAGCGCTATTACGTCCTTTGATTGAATGTGTTGAGCTTCTAACGTACCTCCGCGAGAATCCTCAAAGAGTAGATGAAGTACTAGAGGAAAGATTACCCTCGGCAGGAGAAATAGCTAAGCGTATTCAGGGGAAACTCCAAAAATTGCGCAGTTATCTGAATCAACATGCTTCCCATTTCTCTTTTGCGCCGGAGTCTCTATCTCACTTGATTGATTTCAAGTCAGGGAGCTGGAGAACGATTCAGCACTTTAATGAAAGCGTGCTTAGAAAAAATATGACAACTTTATTTGCTTTCCAAGTTCAACTACTATTTGAGGCGGCAAACTGCCTAGCTTCTAATGAGCTATTAACGGATTCTCTTGAAGACCGTCTGAATGAATTTAAAGAAGAAGGATATAAAATATTTACAGGCGCACCAAATGAAGATGGCCGTAATAAGGACAGAGGTCAAGGTTAACTAATGCGATGAACCCAGCTTCATTAACTCAACCGATACACTTTGAAGATTTTAGTGGCACCCAATTTGAGCGCTTGGTGTTTGCTTATATGCTTCGTACTCGTCGTTGGTGCAGTTTAGAATGGTATGGTCAGGTCGGTACAGACCTTGGGCGTGATATCTGGGGTGAAAGTGATGACGATGGGCACAAGACAGTCTGTATTCAATGTGCAAATAGGAAAAGGCTAACACTAAGCAAGATTATCCATGACGTGGATCTTGTATTATCCGGCCCTAAGGGGACGCCAGGTGAGTTCTTGGTTGTCTCGGGAGGAAACATATCCGCAAGCTTCAGGGACAAGACGAAGGCATACGTTTCCAAGAAAGGTGTTCGCTTCTGCGATGTATGGTCTGGGCAAGAGTTCGAAGAACGCTTACGCGCGGAAGCTGAATCTCTGATTAAACGTTTTGTACAAGGTGAACAGTTTCCTGATTCCCCTTCTGAAATCGGAACCTTTGTATCGCAACTTGAACCCGCTTCGGACGCTGAGATTTTAGCCTCAATGGCAGGATTATTCGATAGGCCCGCCTTTTATACGCCTTTCCATCAAGAGAGTTCAATTCCCGCTTTTAAGAAAGCGATAACAGATACGATTGAGGCTCTCAATACAGGCGTCCATCGACTCAGAGATGGAACAGAAATTCGGAGAATACCTAGTAGGCACCAAGTGAAAGACCCAAGAATTCGAACTACTCTCTCCACGATTGAGAAAAAGTTGAGTCTCTTGAGAGCAAAATACGACCAACATTTGAGAGATGGTGGAATTAAGCCATGTGGATGTCAAAATCCTGATTGCCCAGTCTTCTTTATTTCCAGCCAAGCAGCTTCAGAGATGGACAAAATAAGATACTCCATCCTTGATGATTTCAAGTGCATTTATTCTGCTTTCGAGGTAACGCTACCTCCTTCGAATTGGTCAGGACCAACTGGACGAACAGCAGTTGGTCGTAGTCCTGTCATCGCTGAATATAATATTCCTATCAAGAAAACCCGAAATGACAGATGAAGTGACAAAGCTGAAGTAGATGAAGGAAAGCATAAGGTGGGACAACACTACATTCCTCAATACTATCTCCAAGGGTTCACAGAATCAACAGACTCTTCGAACATCTGGGTTTACGAGAAGGGCAGTACTCGGAAATTCAGTACTTCTATCAAATCCATCGCAAATGAGAATAATCGCTGGCCTAAAAGTGTTGAAGAATACCTGGCAGACCAGATAGAGACACCAGCTAACCTAGTCCTCGACAGGATTCGCAACCGTCAACCGATATCACAAAGCGACATGGATACGCTCGCAGCTTATATGGTTATCATGTTACAGCGTGTGCCTAAAGGGCTTGAGCGAACAAAAGCCAAGGCTCCCGAAGTGCTGGATAAAGTATTTAATGACGTAAAGGCGGAGATAACGCGACTTATTTCAGAGCATCCATCAAAGGAAGCTATTCTTCAAAAGCGCTTACAAGAATTACCCTCTTTAAAACTCAAATACGAAAATGATTTTCCTATCGAAGTATGGTATCAGAATCTCAAACCGGATGCTTTGCCTCAGATTCGTACAATACTCCCTACCATGACTTGGGTGTTTTTCACCTCTGATAAAAAACAACCCTTCCTTACAAATGATAATCCCCTTTTTTTCTTCGAAGGACTCGGGATAGGAAGACCGGAATCAGAAATTACTTTCCCCATATCCAGTACTATAACCCTATGGGCAACATGGCATAAAAACGTGCGAGAAGGTTATATATCGGCAAAAGATCACATTATACGAGAATTTAACAGAAGAACGACTAGCGCCGCCACAAAATACGTTTATTATTCAGAAGAAGCACAATGGGTAGTTAATCTTGTTAACAAGAAAAATCTTAGGTTAAATAGATTAGCATGAGTTATAGTAGTATTGTCAAACTCCTTCTTGCAATTGTTTTATCCCCTATCGTCCCTCTGCACCTTCCGGTGAGGCCAGCCGGTGTTCCTCGATTTGTGGTTCGCCCCTATCTCGGGATACATGGTAAAGAGCGGGTTTGACCACTCCTCATCGGTAGCTTTCCGGCCAGCCTCTGTCAGCCGGTAGTAGACCCTATCCGGCGCTTCAGGATAATGGTCCTGCATCGCCGAGTTCTCCGTTTCCGAGCTTGCTTCGACCCACCCCAGTTTTTTCAGCGTCCCGAAATACTTGAGGAAAGAATGATACCGCATGCGGGTAAACTTGTGGGATATCTTCTTTAACTCCTGCTGATATATCTTCTCCGCTAGTTCCTCGGTAACATCCTCTCCGGCGAGCACAAGGTTACTGATTCTCTTTTCGGCTCGGGTGCGGGCTGTGGCTGTAGCCAGAGAAACTTTATATTCGTAGTTGATGTCCGATTGTGGAGCGCCACGCTCAGGATCGATCCTGGTGGAGCCCTCGGGGCCGTTGCCCCGAAGGTACTCCCGAATGAACCAGCCTGCGCCAAAGGGACGCTTGAAACCGCCACGGAAAGGTCGAAGCTCTGTTTCCATTGTGATTACCTCTCTCCCCACACAAAATCATGAATAATTTGTCTATCAGCCAGTTGTTGCCGCCATTGGCTTACTATTCGCTGCCGGGATTCCAGTTCCGCTTTTCGGTTACTTTCTTGCAGAAAATATTGCCACTCCCAATCCGTAAGTTTCCGCCCGAGCCGTTCTTCAATGTCATGGGCTGACAGCGTTCTCACCATCTCGCTTAGTCCGATGAAAACCAAGACCGAGATCAGATTTATAGCTTCCTTGTAGTTGTCCTGCTGACTATTCACTTGGCTCTTCCTCCCCTGCTATATGCTCCTTGACCGTAAGGTTCATGGACTTTGCCAAGAAAGATAAAGCCTCGACGATACCCTTGGTGAACTGAGGACCGGCGTTTTCGGGCTGTATATTACGCAGCTTCACGCGGAAGAACTCTTTGGCGGGGTCTGCGTCTATCAGCATTTCTCCGCTGGTGCCCATCTGCCTTGCTTGTTCCTGAAATTGACTAAACATCGAATGCCTCCTCTATTTCGTCTTTGCTTGCCTTTTCTACACCAGGGACCCGTGTATTATGTCCATGTGTTGGCTGACCCGCTTTGTTACTTGGTTGTGCCGGGTTAGGCGGGACTCCTTGCGGCGGTACGAAGCCCGGTGGTGTCATGCCGGGCATCATCCCCGGATTCTGGCCGAACTGCATGAAGCTACCCATTAGGTTCCCCATCATCTGCTGGAAATAGGGCTCCATAGTTCGGGTCATCATGGAACCCACCGGGTCGGGAGAAGCGGCTACCGCATTGTCTTTGACTGCGCCGAGTATCTGCGGCATTACTTGGGATATCACTTGTTGAGCCGCCAATTGAGCTGTCTCATAACCGCTGCCCTGCATGGCTCTGGCGGCCTCCGCCTGCCCCTTCTGCCAAGCGGACAGGAGATCGGTTAGGGGTTTTATTGTCTCGCCGAACATTCGGAGCCCCATCAGTGGCACGCTCATTCCAGCCATGAATATCTTCCGGTCCCTGATATTGCCGTCGAAGATTTCAGCCACATCGGCTTCCAGCCACTCTGGTAGCACCGATTCTTTTTCCTTCCGAAGAGCCAGCGAGCTGTCTTTAGGTGGATTTGT
>CAZPQB010000091.1:0-10172 GCA_964588605.1 uncultured Dehalococcoidaceae bacterium
GCATCATCATCAACAAGCAGGATTTTGGCTTTCCTTTCCACTTAGAATCGCCTCCTTCATGAATGAACATGACCGAATTAATATCAGGGTTTTCTCTTTTTAATAAGCGTGCTGACTCTCTTCAGCAGGACATCTGGAGACATGGGTTTCTCAACATAATCATCCACGTCAAGCTCAAGTCCGGTCTCCAGCTCATAGCGCCGCCGGCTGGCTTCCTCTCTGACTGAGGTCAAGATTAAAATGGGTATATTCTTGTACTTTGACCACCTGGGGTCCTGAAGCTCCTTGCATACGGCGAACCCGTCCATCTTGGGCATCATCAGGTCAAGAATCATCAGGTCCGGGTTTTCCGCCTTCAAAGTAGCCAGGCCTTCTATGCCATCACGAGCCGTAACCACCTGATAGTCCTGAGACTCAAGAATCATAGCTACAGCGTCCAGAATATCGGGGTCATCATCAACAACAAGTATTTTGCCAGGCATTTTTACCTCCTTATTATAATATAGGTCTGGGCATTAGTCCAGCTTTCTCTACCATTTCCGGGACAATATCCTCCCAGCCTACAGCCATAACATGTATGCCATGCACACCCGGAATTTCTTTTATCTGTTCAATAATATCCAGTATTATTTTCACACCCTCTTCCTTAGCCTTCTCGGCCTTTTCCAACCTGTTTATTATTTCGTCAGGCACAGTCACTCCGGAAACATAGTCCCTCATGTAACGGGCCATACCTACCGACCTGATAGGGATAACGCCAGCCAGGATGTGAACCTGTTTATCCAGTCCCTTCTCGCAGACCATCTCCATATACCGGGCGAATCTGGGCACATCATAGACCGCCTGGGTCTGGATGAAGTCGACGCCGGCCTTAACCTTCTTTGCCAGCCGCTTGACCCGGAACTCAAAGGGGTCGGCAAAGGGATTGGCAGCGGCGCCAATATAAATAGGAACATCTCCGGATATCTCCTCTCCGCAAAGGAACTGCTTCTCGTCCCGCATCTTCTTCATCATCTGGATTAACTGAATGGAATCAATATCAAAGACACCCTTGGCGGTAGGATGGTTGCCGAATTTCTGGTGGTCACCGGAAAGGCAGAGGAAATTACCGATTCCCATCGCTATACCCCCCAGTATATCACTCTGCAGCGCCAGCCGGTTTCTATCTCTGACGACCATCTGCATCACTGGTTCCACGCCCACCTGCTTCAACAGTACGCATCCAGCGAGACTGGACATGCGCACAATAGCTGTCTGGTTGTCGGTAATATTAACGGCATCACAGCAGTTACGAAGCACTTCGCCCTTTTTCTGTATCACCGCCGCACTGGTGCCCTTGGGAGGGCCAGCCTCAGCAGTAATGGCAAACCTGCCACTCTCCAGTATTTTCTCCAGATTTGTTCCTGCTTTCATGAACGTTGTCTCCTCTTGGCTTTACTTATCTTGGGTATGGTAAAACTAAATTTACAGCCGGTGTTAGATTCAGGACAGGGACTCTCAACCCATATCTTGCCGCCATGAGCTTCAACAATCCTCTTGGTTATAGACAATCCCAGACCTGTGCCCTTAGCTTCCACATTGCTCGCCCGGAAGAAGTCTTCAAATAGCTGCGGCATATCCTCGGAAGGAATACCAATGCCGGTATCCATAACCTCAACCAGCAGGTCGCCGGCCCGCTCCTGTACCCTGATGGTTATCGTGCCTTCCGGCGTGTAATTTATTGAATTATTCACCAGATTGGTTACCACCTGCTGCAATCGCGAAGCCGAACCCTTGATTTTGGGAAGACCATCGGGTAATTCCACCTTAATTCTGACTCCTTTTTCCTGAGCCAGACTGCGCTGACTCTCAAGGGAGTTTTTAATCGCCTGGCGCAGTGAAACCTCTTTCATCTCCTGGACAATCTGGCCGGTTTCAATACGCGGAATATCCAGCAGGTCGCTAATCAATGTAAGAAGCTCGCTGATGCGGCGGGTGCTGCGTTCCAGCATGTTTTTCTGCTTCTCCGAGATTTCTCCGGCAAAGCCGCCCAGCATTACCCACAGGAAACCCTGAATAGCGGTAAGCGGTGCCTTAAGGTCATGAGCGGCCATGCCGATGAAGCGTAAAAAACGGCTCCTTTCTTCCTCAAGTTTGGCTATCTCACCGGAGGCACGCGCCAGTTCCCCGTTTTTTTCTTTAAGCAGTCGCTCCCGCAGTGCCACCACCTGCCGCTGCCTCTTCCTCAGCTCCCCGGCAACGGAGGTGGTCACGTAAGTAGTGCCATAGAGCAAAACCACCAGGGCAGCAAGCTCTGCCAGAATACGGCTCCCCTGCTGATATCGCGTCGGCATAACGAATCCCTCCAGATTGATATGCGGTATTATACTGGCGTATTCAAGGCCAACCAGCAGCGATACCAGCGCGGTGGCTATCGTGGACAGTAAATAAACCACCCGGTAGTTGAGCCCGATGCTGGCCAGGACAATGTGAAAAACAAAGAAGAAGATAAAAGGGTTTTCCATCCCTCCAGTAAAATGCAGCAGGACGGTAAGGGTAAACATATCAAGTAAAATGTGGACATATCCGTACAGCCTGACTCGCGGAATGACCAGTTCGGGCGATAGTTTGCCGAGTCCTCTGACCTGCTGTATGAGCACCAGGTTATACAGAGCAATAAAGACACAGATGATATATACCGGCAAGGGGGGAAAACCAATATGAAATACATATCTTGCCACCAGGGTTACGATGATAACGCCGAGGATGGCAAACCACCTCATATTGGTGAATACCCTGAGGCGCATTACCAATGTTTCTTCCTCAGGGGTGCGTTCGTTCTCCTGTATAGCAGGAACCTTATCGCTCATGGCAGTACTATACGCGAATATTTACCCTTCGATTTTTACTCTGGTAGCCGTCACCAAAGGGGAGTAACCTCAAGCCGATTCTGGTTCAGACTCAGCCTTGGCCGATATTACGCCACACTCGGAATCAACATCGACCATCCGGGGGCCACCGGAAGAACTGGTACTCCAGTCTTTAACCGGCTCAATCTCTTCCATCTCGTCGAGACGTCCCATCTCAGCCAGACGGTCATAAATCAGTTGCCAGGCACAGGGGATATCCGGTGATATTTCACATTTGCCGTCAGCGGAGCCGCCGCAGGGTCCATTCAGCAGGCTTTTAGCGCATCTTACGAGCGGGCATATAGCCGCTGTCCTCCCCAGAACGCAACTGCCGCACTGCATGCAGGCCTCAATAAAGTGGCCCTGGCTGTCCTCCGTACCCAGGAATAAGGTGTTTAGTGCCGGAAAAACCGGCCTGGCTTCTTTGAGATGCAGGCTGATGGTCTGCACTCCGATGGCACAGGTCATCGCCAGAATACAATCAGCCTTGGCGATATCGACAGCGTTTTCCCTCAAGGCATCAGCGGTGAGCTCATCGCAGGCCGTGGGTATCACCATCCATCCGGTGACCTCCTTGCCGCCGGCCTGAAGTTTATCCTTCATTTCGATGACTTCAGCTTTACCACCCGTATGACACAGGGTGGTGCAGGTGCCACAACCGATAATATATACACTCCGGCACCTGTCGAGATACTGCATAATTTCTTCCAAGGGTTTTTGAGCCGTGATTGTTTTCATGTTATGCTACCCCCTCAGTTGCCTTGAATCCGATTGTCATAATCATCCCGGAAATATTTGAGAGTATCCAAAAAAGCGAATGGCGCCGCCTGTCCCAGGCCGCACAGAGAAGAAAGCATCATCGTTTCCGACAGGTCCTCCAGAACCCTGATGTCTTTCTGTTTCCCCTCACCCCGGCTGAACCTCTCCATTATCTCAACCATTACTTGGGTCCCCTGCCGGCAGGGTGTACATTTACCGCAGGACTCCTCCGCTAGAAATTCCATAGTCCTGTAGACGATATCGATAACATCCCGGCTCTTATCAAACACGGTAACGGCACCCGCGCCAAGGATATTCTCAAACGAAAGAGGTGTATCCATCATGTCATAGGGGATAATTCTACCGGTGGCACCGCCTATCTGCACCAGCTTGGCATCCTTCGCCAAGGCCAGCTCATCAACCAGTTCCCCTAACGGACTGCCCAGCACAAGTTCATAGACACCCGGTCTGGCCACATCGCCGCTAACCGAAAAGACCTTGGTGCCCTGGCTCCGCTCCGTGCCCATCTTCGAGTACCAGCTACCGCCATTGAGCACTATCTGGGGTATGTTCATCAGCGTTTCCACATTGTTGATGGTGGTCGGTTTCTGCCACAATCCAGCGACGGTCGGGAACGGGGGACGGTAGCGCGATTCGCCCCTCCGTCCCTCAATGGACTCCATCAACGCAGATTCCTCACCGCACACATAGGCGCCGGCACCTTCCCGGATATTGATATCAAAGCCGTCCAGAAAACCTGATTCTCTGGCCTGATTAACGGCCCCCTGAAGCAAATCAAGTAAGTAATGGTACTCGGCGCGCAGATATATATAGCCTTCGCTGGCACCGACAGCATAACCGGCCAGGGCCAGCCCCTCAATAAGGGTAAAGGGGTCGTTCTCCAATATATACCTGTCTTTAAACGTGCCCACCTCCCCCTCGTCGGCGTTGCAGATAACGTATTTCTCGTCTCCCGGCGAATTCCGCGCCCCCTCCCACTTGATACCGCAGGGGAAGCCTGCCCCGCCCCGACCGCGCAGTCCCGATACCTTAACCTCATTTATTACCTCTTCCGGGGACATCTCACGCCGGGCTTTCTCCAGGGCTTTAAAACCATCCACATCCAGATATGTGCTGATCAGCCTCGGGTCAATAACCCCGCAATTCTTTAAGACAACTTTTACCTGCGGCACGGGGAGGCCTCCTTAAAGTAACTGGGTATTATTTATACTTCTGTAAAATCTGCTTTATCTTCTTCGGGGTCAGGTCAACGTGGGCATCATTATTTATCAACATCGCCGGGGCTCTATCGCAGAGGCCGATGCAGTTGGTCAATTCAAAAGAGAAGCGGCCGTCGGGGGTGGTCTCACCGGGCCCAATCCCGATTTCCCTGGCCACGGTTTCGATGATAATCTGAGAGTCCTTAAGATAGCACGGCAGGCTCTTGCAGATTCTGATTACGTTCCTGCCCGCCGGCCTGGTGACCAGAAAGGAGTAAAAACTGGCGACACCATAGACATCATTTACCGGAACATCAAGGGATTCAGCTATCTCCCTCATAAGGTCGTGAGGCAGATAGCCATGCCTGCTTTGCGCTTCCTTAAGCGCTATAAGCAGGTTTTGTGGAGCTTTATTCCGGGAAGAAACTCTCTTGCTCATCCCTCTCCCCTTTTACCAGATGAGTACTCACCCTTTCACGAATAAAGCGGTTCCTTGTTTCGCCTCGCCAATCTTTCCAGGTTTCATTAAAGCCCCGGTGGGGCATAATGAAATGCAGGTATCACAGTCTTTACAGGTTTCCTCACTGCCTGCCGGCAGGTCAAGGCTGTAAACCACCTTGCTGTCAAAGCCCCGGTAAGCAACGCTGAACATCTTCCTGCCCTTTACGCTCTCACAGGCGGTAACGCAGCGCCGGCAGAGGATACACTTGGACATATCACGGATAATATAGGGGTTTTCATCCTCGACAGGATAATAGTGCTTTCTTATTTTGAATCGGGGTAGTCCGATATCCAAATCAGCGGCTATCTTACGGAGTTCACAGCGGTTGGCTTCGTCGCAGACCAGACAGCTATCGGGGTGGCTGGCCAGCATAAGCTCCACCAGCATCTTACGCGTCTGTAAAACTTTAGGGGAATGGGTATGGATAACCATACCTTCGGTAACGGGGGTATGACAGGAACCGACCAGGGTCCGGGAGCCCTCGACCTCAACGACACAGAGTCGGCAGGCGCCAACGGGGGGCATATCTTCCAGATAACACAGGGTTGGTATATCGATTCCGTTTTCCCAGGCGACTTCCAGAATGGTCATACCGCTTTTGGCGGTAACTTGAGTGCCATTAATGGACAGCGATATTTGACCCATCGCCCAATAGTACTATATCTTCTGGACAAGGTCAAGCTTTTCAGGACAGGGCACCTTCCATCTGGGCGAGGAGTTGCTCGTTGGTATAGTGGCTGAGGCTTATGGCATCACTGGGGCAGCCGCCGACACAGGCGCCGCAGCCCTTGCACAGGGCTTCATTAACCCGGCACACTTTTTTGTCCTCGTCAAAGGAGATGGCACTGTAAGGACAAATGGATTTGCAGAGCTGGCAGCCGGTGCATAGCTTTTCATTGATTACAGCCGTAGCCGCTTCTATCTCCACCCTGCCGCGACTTATCATAGCCAGGGCCTCGGCAGCGGCCGCCGAAGCCTGAGCTACCGTATCCGGTATATCCTTGGGGCCCTGACAGCAGCCGGCCAGGAAGATGCCATCGGTCATGGTAGCCACGGGGTCGAGCTTGGGGTGCTTCTCCAGGAAAAAGCCATCGGCACTCCGGCTGATATTGAACAGTCGGGCGACCGCCTCTATATCCTGGCGCGGCTCCAGGCCGCAACTGAGGACGACCATGTCCACCGGCAGGCGGCGCTGCTCACCTATCAGCGTATCTTCAAACTGAATAATCAGCTTGCCTTCTTCTTCTGGGGTCTCGGCGATATCGGTTACTTCGGCGGGCTTACCCCGGATAAATACCGTCCCCTCCTCAAGAACGCGGTTGTAGAACTCCTCATAGCCTTTACCGAAACTCCTGATATCTATATAGAACTCATAGACTTCGGCACTGGTATGCTCCTTTATAAGATGGGCGAATTTCATGGAGTACATGCAGCATACCCGGGAGCAGTACTCGTGGTACAGCTCGTCCCGGCTGCCGACACAGTGGATAAGGGCGATGCGCTGGGGCTCGGAACCGTCCTTGAGCACAATTTCACCGCCGGTGGGACCGGCCGAGTTGACCAGACGCTCAAATTCAAGACTGGTATAAACATTATCCAGCCGCCCGTAACCGTACTGATAAATAACTGCGGGGTCGAAGAGCTTAAAGCCGGTGGCGACAATTATTGCGCCGACCTCCACCTCAATGGTCTCATCCTTCTGCTCAAAATCTATAGCCCCGGTCTCACAACCCATAATACCCTTTTTCTCAATGCCCTTCTGGCAGAGGCGGCAGACATCTTTGCCCTTGGCCAGACCCTTCAGGTGGAGGCAGTTCTCCGGGTCAATGAGCACCTTGTTGGGCACCGCCTGGGCAAAGGGCTTGTAAATGGCCGGGCGTTTGCTCAGGCCTTGCTCAAATTCATCGGGCACCCTGACGGGACATATTTCAACGCAGTTGCCACAGCCGGTACACTTACCCAGGTCAACATACCGCGCCTTCTTCCTGATTTTGACCTTAAAATTGCCGACATAGCCGGAGACCTCTTCGATTTCACTGTAGGTAAGCAGCTCGACACTGGGATGGGAGCCTGCCAGCGTCATCTTCGGGGTGAGAATACAGGCAGAGCAGTCAAGGGTGGGGAAGGTCTTATCCAGCTGCGCCATATGCCCGCCGATGCTGGGGTTTTTATCGACCAGGTAGACCTTATTCCCGGAATCGGCAATCTTCAGGGCGGCCTGAATACCGGCGATACCGCCGCCGACCACCAGAGTATTGGGATTAATATCAACTTCACGCGCTTCCAGCGGCTGGTGATAGTAAACACGCCTGACGGCGGCGGCGACCAGCGCCTTGGCTTTCTCGGTGGCCTTCTCTTTATCCTCGGTCACCCACGAGACATGCTCGCGGATATTCGCCATCTCAAAGAAATAGGGATTCAACCCCGCTTCCTGAATAGCCCGACGGAAGGTAGGCTCGTGCATCGTCGGTGAGCAGGAGGCGACCACGACGCGGTTCAGATTAAACTCTTTTATGTCTTTTTTTATAAGCTCCTGCCCCGGGTCGGAGCACATAAACTTGTAGTCATGCGCCACCACCACGGCCTCCAGCCCCCGGGCAAAGCTGGCGACATCTTCAACATCAACCGTGCCGGCGATATTGCTGCCGCAGTGACATATAAAGACACCTATTCTCGGTTCCATTCCCAGTTCCTTATAATATTACTCCCGGCTGATCTCCATTCCAGTATCCTCAGTGGAGGATACCTTCCCGTTGCAGCATCTGAATCCCTAACATCGTGTCCTGCATGTCTGCTTTGGTGATATTCACAGAGACCTTATCACCAACAGCCTTCTTTACCTTCGCCGCAGCTTCATAAGTAAATCCGGGGCATAGGAAAAAAGATTCAATCCCTTCATTCTGCACCATTGACCGGCATACATCGACTGCCTGGTCAATATTCCCCCCTTGAACCGCCACCAGAGTATATTCCAGTTTCGGGGTCTTCATTGAAGTCCGGTGTACGCTGGGGTCGACATCCTCTGCCATAACAACAATGCCTATTTTGGCAGCCATAAACACCTCCACCTGTTCAGGACTTATGATTGAGTGGTCATGCCTTTACATGATTTTGTATGTAGTCCAGCACCTCACCGGGCGACACTATATTTGTGTTCATTCCCAGTGCTCTGGCTTCAATCCTCAGGGCAAGACCAATTAACTGGGTGATAAACAGGACCGGTATATCATAACCGGTCTTGAACCGGCTATTTATGCGGCCCTGGTAAGCATCAAGGTTCGTCTGGCAAAGCGGGCAGGGGGTCACCAGACACTGAGCGCCGTTATCAACAGCGCTCTGGAGTATTTTACGCGTTAGTTCCAGCACGTTTTTCTCCTCGCAGATAGTCAGCGAGCCACCGCAGCACCGCGCCTTCATCGGGAAATCGACCGTCTCGGCACCCAGGCACTTTACCAAACCGTCGAGCGTATGAGGAAACTCAGTATCATCCAGTCCGTACCGGGGGCGTACCAGCTGACAGCCATAGTACGGGGCTACCTTGAGTCCATCAAGCCGGTTCTTTACCTTACCGGCAATAAACTCAGGAGTAACGTCATTGAAGAGCACGTCCACTAAATGCCTCACCCGTATACTGCCCTTATACTCCAGGCCAGCTACAGCCAGGGCTTCATTTACCTGTGACCTAAGCTTCGGGTGTTCCTGCAGGTGCCGGTTCGCCCCGGCCAGTGTCACGTAACAGGAACTGCAAGGCGTTACCAGGTCAAACCCGCTCTTCTCCGCCAGTGCCAGATCACGGGCGGCGACCACGATGGACTCCTCACCTTCCAGTGAGCCGTAGGGCGTCGAGCCACAGCAATTCCAGTCCTCAAGCTCAATCAGCTCTATATCCAGTGGCCCGGCTATCGCCTCCACCGAAAGCCCCAGCCCCAGGCCCGTGCTCTCAGCGGAACAGCCGGGAAAGTAATTGTAATGCTTCAACGGCTACTCCTGATTTCTCTGAATTTCTGGATAATCCGCGACAGGTCCTGCCTGCCCTGGATTCTGGTCGCCTTTAACGGCAGACGCTTATGGCTAAAGAGCTTCAAACCTAACGGCGCCATCCTGAGGGTAGCTACGGGATGCGATATAAGCTCCGGGAGAATGGAAAGGTAATATTTTACCATCATGCCGAATTCGTGGACGCGCCCGTTACTCCTGATAGAGCTAACAAAGCTCCGGTAGAAGTTCGGGGTGCTGGTGCCCCCGATTCTGAAGCCCTGCTGGTTGGCCAGGCTTTCCAAGGCATGGGCTATTTCGGTTGGCCTGACGCCGCGGGGACAGCGGGCCGTGCACATATAGCAGGAAAGGCAGAACCACATGGAATTGCTGGAAAGCACTTCATTCCGCTTGCCGGCCCGAATCATGGCGATTATCTTGCGGGGAGGGTATTCCATCTGAGCCGCCATCGGGCAACTGCCGGTACAGGTGCCACACTGGATGCAGGCCAGGATATGCTCGCCGCCGGGGGTTGCCTTAACCTCATCCAGAAAAGTAGTCATACCTACTTTCATGTTACCAGAAAGCTAATCTTACGGCAAATAGGCTTGAAGAAATCACAGCCAGGTAATTTTTGGCGTTCTTCTCTCCGGCCATTTCTTGTACTGAAATCGCGGATAACCGACCGCCAGACCACCATAGACTTTGTGGTTTTCGGGGAGTTTAACCATTTGCGGAATAGTTTTATCCCGCTGACAAGCCAGCATTATATAGCCGGTATAGAAGCCACCCAGTCCCTGGGCATGGGCCATCAGGGCGGCATTCTGA
>CAZPQB010000092.1:0-10032 GCA_964588605.1 uncultured Dehalococcoidaceae bacterium
CCCTTTTCAATCTCATAGACCTCGGGGCCGAACTCAACATTGAGCAGGCTTTCCAGCTCTTCACTGATTACCGGTTCTTCACTCAATCAGGAGACCTCCGCTGCTAACCGTGTACCCACAATATTATAGACTAAAGTTGATTTAAATGACCAGCTATACTCAAGCCTTCAGCTTTTTCACCAGATTGGCGACATTCTTGCCGAAGTTCCAGGCGATATTCAGACCTTCTTCGTCCTTCTTAACTTCACCCTTCTCACGGCCGAAGGCCATGTTCCAGTAGGTAGAGCCGGGATTTATTATCTGCATCATGTGGAACCAGAAGAGGAGCTCGGCAAAGGTGAAATTCTGACCGCCGCGCCGGGCAACCACCAGCGGTCCACCGACTTTACCCTTGAAAACGTGCGACTTACGCGACATGTAGCCAGCCCGCTCCAGAAAACCTTTCACCAGCGACGTGGCCGAACTGTAGTAGACAGGAGTTGCCACAACGATGGCATCCACCGCTACCATCCTGGCATAGACTGCCTGCAAATCGTCCTCGATGGGGCAGCCTTCATGGTCGGAGCAGTATCCGCAGGCATTACAACCCTTGATGTCAAGGCCGGCAAGCGTGATAAGCTCCGTTTCCAGTCCTTCCTCGGCCATCGCCTTAAGGCAGTGAGCCGTCAGTATCTCGGTATTTCCTCCCTTCCTGGGGCTGCCCACAATGCCAATAGCTTTCAAGATATACCTCCTACTGTGTCAAATATAATTTATGTTCCCTTATATATGCGGCTACCGGCCCGGGTACGAGGTGTTCTATCGTCTCGCCCTGGGCGGCCAACTCTCTTATTTTCGAGGAACTTATGTCTATCTCCGGTTTCTCCAGAAATACCAGCCGCCTGGAGATTCCGGGGACCCTGGCCTCCAGTTCTTCAAGGCTCGGGCGGGAACGTCCCGGACGGGGAACGGCCACCAGCCGGCACAGCTCGATTATGCGGGATGGCTGGTACCAATCCGGCAGCTGCTCCAGGCTGTCCCAACCCAGGATAAAGAACAGCTCATCTTCACCGCCATACCGGCCCTTAAATTCAGCGAGAGTGTCCGCGGTATAGGACGGCCCGGGCCGCTCTATCTCTATAGTCGTTACCTGCAAATCAGGTGTATTCGCCACCGCCAGATGCAGCATCTTGAGGCGCTGCTCCGAAGGCGTAATCAGGCGGTTCGGCTTGAACGGTGGCTGTCCCGCCGGTACTAAAATAACTTCCGAGAGGTTGAGGGTGCGTCTGGCTTCCTTAACAATCTCAAGATGCCCCAGATGGACCGGGTCGAATGTCCCCCCCAGTACACCTATCTTCATTTTTCACTCCCTGGTAACGACCACTCCCATTCCATCTCCCCGCAGCGAATCTTACTGCCCGTTTTCGCCCCCGCTTTCTCCAGAGCCCTGTCGACTCCCAGCCTGGCAAGCTGACTGTTAAATTGCCAGCGCAACTCAGATGGACTCGCCCCGGCCCCGGCTACGATTCGTTCCAGTTCAGGTACAGACAGGACATAAACATCGTCTATCTTGCTGACCTTAATGCCAGCATCTCTCGGCTTTGGCCGGAACACTTTTCTGGCCGGCTCCTTACGTTCTTCACCTAAAGTTGCTGCCTTCAGCACCCTGGCGGCTTCGGCCATGAGTTCGTGTACACCCTGTCCCGTCGCCGCGGAAATGAATAACGCTTTAACACCGGCACCCTCAAGCTCACGCTTTATTTCGGACAGCCTGTCCTTCACACCGGGCAGGTCAATCTTATTCAAAGCCACAACCTGCGGCTTCCCCGCCAGTGCCGTGTCGAATAGCAACAGTTCCTCATTGACACGTTTCATCTCATCTACCGGTGACTCGGATTCAGCGCTCATTAAATGTATGATAATTTTGGTACGCATGATATGCTGAAGGAAGTCATGTCCGAGTCCCCTGCCGAGATGAGCTCCTTCTATCAATCCCGGTATCTCCGCCATAATGAACCTGTCCATACCAACTTCAACGACACCAAGGACAGGCTCAATTGTCGTGAAGGGATAACTATCAATCTTCGGCCTAGCCGCCGAGGCTGCCGCCAGCAGGGTTGACTTGCCCACATTAGGATAGCCAATAATACCGACGTCAGCAATCATCCTCATCTCCAGCAGGATGGTCTTTTCTTCCCCAGCCTCTCCCCTCTGCGCAATATGGGGAGCCTGATTCGTCGAGGAGGCATAATGCACATTGCCCCGGCCACCCCTGCCCCCCCTGGCCACGACTACCTCATCACCAGCCTTCTCCAGGTCAGCTAAAAATTCGACGTCATTATCCCCTGACCTACACGAAACAACTGTGCCCGGTGGCACTCCCAGCACAAGGTCTTCCCCGTTTCTACCATGCTTTCTACCACCGCCACCATTCTTGCCTTGGCTCGCCCGAAAAACTCTTTTATGACGATACCTCAGTAAACTGTCCAGAGAACCTTCTGCTATCACGATAATGCTACCTCCTCCGCCACCATCACCCCCATCCGGTCCTCCGTACGGGACAAACTTCTCCCTGCGGAAACTTATCGCTCCGTCCCCACCATCACCTGCCCTCACTCTTAACTTTACTCTGTCAAACATTGATATTAGAAATCAATTTTATAACGTTATGCCAATTGCACTTGTAAGTTTATAAATATTATATAACAATCAATCATTGTTAGTAATTATGATTATTCATATTAATAATACAGTATGGGTTTACGCCAGAAACTCCAAAGCCAAAGCTATTAACACTCAAAATCTCATTAATATAATGATAAGAACGGCACAAAAAAATCACAAATTTTGTCCAATATTGAACAAAAGAATACGGTAATTCGGTCGAAAACTGGATAGCCTGCAGCTTACTTACTCGAACTTGAATGCAGACAGTTTTGAATGTCCTGTATCTTCCTTTTGACGAAGGGGCTACTGTTTATATCAGACGATATTTTTTTACAGGCGGCGGTTACCGAGGCGGCATCGCGGTTACCGAGCTCCTGGCCGATTTGCGCTAGTGAGTAGTTGGTTTCCTGCCGGATAAGGTACATGGCCAGACGCCGGGCGAGAGCGGCATCTTTATCTCTCCGCCGCCCAACCAGGTCTTCCTTGTCGAAGTGGAAGCTGTCCGCCACGGCTTCCATAATCGAGGATGACGTAACCGAATCCACTAAGGGTTCTTTACTCGCTATGTCTTCCAGTGCCTTGGCAGCGATATCAATTGACGGAGGCTCATGGAGCAACCTGGCGAAGGCGACCACCCGATTCAGGGAGCCCTCGAGTACCCTGATGTTACGCTCAACGTGCTGGGCGATGAACTCCGTTACTTCCAACGATATGCTTAAGCCCATCTGTTTAGTCTTGGATTCCAGGATAGACAGTCGCGTTATAAAATCGGGAGTCTGTATAGCAACAACAAGACCCCATTCAAAACGGGAACGCAGCCTTTCCTCCAGTAAGGGGATGGATTTGGGAGGGCAGTCGCTGGTGACAACGATTTGCCGGTTGGTATTGTGTAGTTCGTTGAAGGTATGGAAAAAGCTCTCTTCGGTCTGCTCTTTGCCGCTTATAAACTGGATATCATCAATAAGCAACATGCCGATACTTCTGTATTTACGGCGGAAATCCTCGGTGCTCTTGTCCCGGAGTGCCCGGACGAACTCGTTGGTGAACTGCTCGGCGCTAGTGCAGATAACCTCGGCGTGATTGGCCGTCGCCTCGTGGCCGATAGCGTGGAGCAGATGGGTCTTGCCCAAGCCAGAGCCGCCGTATACGAAGAGTGGATTGTAGCTGTGCCCCGGATTTTGGGCGACAGAGAGAGCGGAGGCGCGAGCCAGACGGTTGCTGGTGCCTTCAATAAAGTTATCAAAGATATAACTGGGGTTGAGTTTGGTGACAACGGGTGCCGATGCGGTACCGGAGTATTCTGCATCGGCGTCGTGTTGATTCTTGTGGTTTTTACCGTTGACCTGAAAGCTTACCTGCACTCCCGGAGCCGTGAGACCGAGGAGGACTTTCTCGATGAGAGAGCGCTGGTTCTTCTCCAGGTATTCAGCCGCGAACGTGTTGGGTACTCCGATAACAAACTGATTATCCTTATAACTCAGGCCGGTGGTTTTGCCAAACCAGGTGCGGTAGTTGGGTTTACTGACCTGGATCTGGAGCTCACCCAACGCAGTCTCCCATATTTCCTGTGGCGTCCTGGTTCTAGTAGTATACATATTTTCAAAACTTGCCTGCTATGTTCCGCAGGCAAAAACTTACCCCCTACCCTGATTTAAGCACAAGCTCACCCTATTCAGAGATTGGATACGGGACATCCCGCCTATTTTCGGCGGATTTTGTGGAGAAAAAATTGATAAATGTTTATTCCATTAACGTCATAAAGCATACTACTAATGGCACCCACATGGCAAGGTTTCTGGTGGCAACAACCAGCCATTTTCGCCCAACTTCTGCCCTTGATAGCTCTTCTAAACTTCATCATTTGTTGATTATTGGGGGTTGTCAGCCCAAACAGCAAGTTGTCGAGAAAATATTTATTTTATGCTAGAATTCTGTAGTCGGGAGGCTTGATTTGCGCATTGTTTTTATGGGTACGCCCGAATTCGCCGTCCCATCTCTGGAACGCCTCATCCTCAACCAGTACCAGGTCGTGGCTGTGTATACGCAGCCTGATAGACCCGCCGGCCGCGGGCGTACCCTGGTTTCGCCGCCGGTGAAAGAGTTAGCTATGCGGCTGGGTCTCACGGTGGTGCAGCCGGTAAGTCTGAAGCCGGCAGAAGAGGTAGCCCGGCTGGCCGAGTTAAAACCCGATGTTATCGTGGTGGCTGCCTTCGCCCAGATTCTACCGCAGTCGGTTCTGGATATTCCCGCTTATGGTTGCATCAATATTCACCCGTCCCTGCTGCCCAGGCACAGGGGTGCCTCGCCGGTGGCGGCGGCGATTCTGGCCGGGGATGAATTTAGCGGCGTAAGCATAATGCTGCTGGAAGCCGGGATGGATACGGGCCCGGTACTTGCCAGGGCGGCGATTCCGGTTTCCCCACAGGACAACACCGGCTCGCTTACTGAAAAGCTTTCTTTAATAGCGGCGAGTCTGCTCCAGGAAACACTGACAGGCTGGCTGAGGCATGAGATTGTTCCACAGCCACAGAATGAGGCTGAAGCGACGTATTTTGCCCGGGTTACCAAAGAAGAGGGGGAGATTGAATGGAGTCTGCCGGCAGTAGAGATTTGGAGGAGAGTACGCGCGTACAACCCGTGGCCGGGGAGCTATACCAGGTGGCGGGGCAGGCAGCTAAAGATAATCGAGGCTGTGTCGGTGGACGGGGAATCGGAGGCAGGGAGGGTACTGGCTTTGCCCGGACCTGAGGCTGTACCGGGCGTTGGTACCGGAGACGGCATCCTTGGCTTGCTCAGGGTTCAGCTTGAGGGAAAGAGGGAAATGTCGGCCGCCGATTTTGTTAGAGGCCAGAGAGACTTCATCGGGGCTCTGCTGCCCAACTAGTTAATTTCTGCGGTATATATTTGTTGCCTCAATCCAGACCACTCTGTATAATCAGTGTTAAGGAGGATAATTTGTCTTTACCACAGGACCTGAGCAAATTTGACGCACTGGTGGAGATAATCGCCCGTTTGCGTGCCCCGGATGGCTGCCCCTGGGATAGGGAGCAAACCCATGCTTCGCTGAGAGAAGAGCTTCTGTCCGAGTGCTATGAGGCGCTGGAGGCGCTTGACGAAGGGGATTCGGCTAAACTCTGCGAGGAACTGGGGGACATGCTTTTGGAGATTGTGCTGCAGGCTCAGATTGCCAAGGATAACGGGGAGTTCGAGATAGGCGATGCCATAAGGAGTATTAACGAAAAGATAATACGCCGCCACCCCCATGTCTTTGGCTCGGGCAAGGCGAAGGATGCTGCCGAGGTATCATATAACTGGGAAGTGCTTAAGAGTGAAGAAAGGGAAGAAGGGGCTTCCATGCTGGAGAGCATACCAAGGCAGATGCCGGCCCTGGGATACAGCCAGGAAGTCCAGCGCCGGGTAGCGCGGGTCGGCTTTGACTGGGAAGACACGGAAGGCGTTATTGACAAGCTGGTTGAAGAGGTCAGGGAATTAAGGGAGGCGGGGAGCGATAGCGAGAAAGCGCAGGAATACGGCGACCTGCTTTTTACCCTGGTGAATGTCGCCCGCCGCGAGGGCATCGATTCCGAGTCGGCACTGCGTGAGGCGAACCGGCGCTTTTACCGCAGGTTTACCCGCATGGAGGAGCTCTGCCGCCAGCGCGGGCTGGCCTTTCATAAGCTGTCTTTTGACGAACAGAATGCCCTCTGGGAGGAGGCGAAAGAGGCGGAAAAGAAATTAAAAAAGAAGAAAAAATAGAATCATTGGTCGGGGCGGGCGGGTTTGAACCGCCGACCTCCGCGTCCCGAACGCGGCGCGCTACCAGGCTGCGCTACGCCCCGCCGGCCTTATTATAGACGTATCAAGCCTCTATTGTAAACTGGAAAAGTAAGAAGTAAGTTAATGAAATACTGTGTATTGATAATCGACGGCGCCGCCGGACTGCCTCTCCCCGAGCGTGGAGGCAAGACCTGCCTGGAGCTTGCTTATACGCCTAACCTGGATGCCATGGCGCCGGAAGGCACTCTGGGGCTGGTGCGTACCGTGCCGCCGGGGATGGAGCCGAGCAGCGCCTGCGCCTGTATGTCCGTGCTGGGTTACGACCCTGAAGTCTATTACCGGGGCCGGGCGGCTATAGAAGCCAGGAGCATGGGCATAGATATCGGTAAAGGGGAGGTCGTTTTCCGCTGCAATCTGGTGGCGGTACGTGACGGTAAAATGTGGGACTACAGTGCGGGCCATATCAGCACTGAGGAGGCACGGGAGATTATAAAAAGTCTGAACGAAGGCCTCGGTAATGAAGGGGTAAAGTTCTACCCCGGCGTAAGCTATCGGCACATCCTGAAGCTCGCAGGGCATGAAGAAACTCTGGATGCAGTCTGTACGCCGCCTCACGATATTCCCGGTCAGCCTGTGGGCGAATTCCTGCCTAAAGGCGCGGGAAGCGGTATCCTTCGTGACCTCATGGCGCAGTCTGTAACCCTGCTGAGAGGCCACCTGGTCAACGTATCGCGTCTTTCTCACGGTGATGTGCCCGTTACCACTATCTGGCTTTTCTGGGGCAGCAGGGAGGCGCCAGAAATGCCAGCCTTCAAGCGGCTTTATCGTAGCAGTGCCGCTATGACATCCGGCGTCGACCTCCTGCGAGGCTTGGCTAAAATGGCCGGTATGGATGTATTAAATACTGAAGGTGTCACGGACGGGCTTGATAATGACTACGCAGCCCAGGCAATCGGCGCCATTGAGGCTCTGGGCAGATACGATATGGTGGTGGTTCATATTGAGGCACCGGATGAGGCTGCCCATGAAGGCTCTGTTGACAACAAGATAGAGGCTATACAGAGGGTGGACGCAGAGGTTGTCAGCCGGCTCCGCTCCTGGCGGGGGGATAACCTGCGGGTGCTGGTAATGCCCGACCACCCCACACCGATAATAACGCAGACCCACAGCGCCGACCCCGTACCTTTTCTGCTCTGGGGTTCCGACTTTAAATCCAATGGTGCCGGGCGGTTCACCGAAGCCGAGGCCGGGAGAACTGGTCTTTTTATAGAGGAAGGGTATAAAATTATGGGGAGGCTGGTGGGTTAGCGATATGGATAAATACGCATTTGCGCAATTGCGCTATGCTGAGGAACGGGGAAAATGGGTTTAATCGTTCAGAAATACGGCGGTACGTCGGTAGCGGATGCGGAGAGAATCAAGAACGTTGCCCGGCGCATAGTCCAGACAAAGGACGCGGGCAACCAGGTGGTGGTGGTCGTCTCGGCTATGGGTGATACGACAGATAAACTGATGGAGATGGCCGCCCAGATTACTGACCATCCGGACGTGAGGGAAATTGATGTTCTGCTCGCTACTGGAGAGCAGCAGTCTATGGCGTTGCTGGCGATGGCTTTGGAGAGTATGGACTGCCCGGCTATCAGCCTCAGCGGCGCTCAGGCAGGCATAAGGACCGATGCGGCTTACAGCCGGGCAAGGATTATGAAAATCGACCCCTGGCGGGTGGTCAGGGAACTGGAAAAGGGAAATATCGTGATTGTAGCCGGTTTTCAGGGCGTGTCTGAGGGTGAGGACGTTACCACGCTGGGGCGGGGTGGCTCGGATACTACCGCCGTGGCTCTGGCGGCCAGCCTGAAAGCTGAGGAATGCCAGATATATACCGACGTTGAGGGGGTTTATACATGTGACCCGCACCTGGTTCCCGAGGCCCGGAAGCTGGACGAAATTGGCTACGAAGAGATGCTGGAGATGGCGAGCTATGGCGCTAGGGTGATGCATCCCCGGGCGGTTGAAGTGGGTGAACTGTTTAATGTCCCCATTCGGGTAGCCTCCAGCTTTTCAAATAAAGCTGGTACATTAATTCATGGAGAGGTAACTATGGAAGCAGGCAATAAGGTAAGAGGTATAGCCCATGACCTTGACGTGGCCAAGATAACCGTGGTTGGTGTACCCGACCATCCGGGTATAGCCGCGGCGATATTCGTGCCTCTGGCAGAAGCTGGCATCAGCGTTGATACTATTGTTCAGAACGCCAGTATTAAAAACATTACCGACCTGACCTTTACCGTGAAAAGAGGCCAGTTAGAGGGGGCGATGCTGGTGGTCAGGCCAATCGCCAGTTCCATTAACGCCGGGGAGTGCGTCAGTGACAACAGATTGGGCAGCGTCAGCATAATCGGCACCGGTATGCAAAATACGCCGGGTTATGCGGCCAAGATGTTTAAAGCGCTCAGCGAACAGGGCATCAACATCCAGCTTATTACTACTTCGGAAATCAGAATAACCTGTATTATTGATGAGGCCAGGGTTAAGGACGCTGTTCAGGCCCTGCATCGCGCATTTGAGTTGGAAATCAGAGAATCAGTTGGATAATAATGCGGCTTCTAGACAGCCACTACTTCCTTAACTTCGGGTATTTCCTGCTTCAGTATTCGTTCAATACCGTTCTTCAGGGTTATGGTGGACATGGGACAGCCGGCACAGGCGCCGACGAGTTTTACCTTAACGGTGCCATCGATAACCTCAACCAGTTCCACATTTCCCCCGTCCTTTACCAGAACCGGGCGTATTTTATCCAGCAGCTCTTCCACCTTATCTTGCATTTTAAGCCTGTCTCCTTTAGTATTAGATAGGACCCTTACTTAAATTCTATCCGCCACCGGGGCAATTTGTCAAACCAGGTATTTTTTGCGTATAAAACCACTTGTATGACGTTTCCCTTTAGTGTAGAATATATTACTTAAAAAAATAAGGTGTTAGGCCGGCAAATGACACGTGATGAAGAAAGACTAATAAGATACAGGCAGCAGCGCAGCAAAGAAGCCATTGATCTGGCGATGCAGGGTAATTGGCAGGAAGCGGTAGGCGTGAACAAGGAAATAATCGATAGCTTCCCCGGGGATGTTGACGCATATAACCGTCTGGGCAGAGCCTATATGGAATTGGGACAGTATTCACAGGCCAGGGAAGCTTACAGCAAAACGGTAGAGCTTGACCCTTATAACGGTATTGCCAGCCGGAATCTCCGGCGCATTAACGATATAAAAGAGACGGATAGTGGTGAAGTTGAGACGGACAAGGTGGAGCCGCAGCATTTTATCGAGGAAATAGGCAAGGCAGGAACCAGCATGCTCTATGACCTGGCGCCTAAGGAGATTCGGGCCAGGATGGTAGCGGGTGATAAAGTAGTCCTCAAGGTGGACGGCTCGAGTCTGACAGTGGAAAACAGGCGTGGTGAGTACCTGGGGCGGGTTGAACCCAGGCATGCCCAGAGGTTGGCCAGGCTGATTCGGGGAGGTAACCAGTATACCGCCACCGTGGTCAGGTCGACGGTAGACATGATGACCATCATTATCAGGGAGATATACCAGCACCCGAGCCAGGCGGGGA
>CAZPQB010000093.1:0-10009 GCA_964588605.1 uncultured Dehalococcoidaceae bacterium
ATGGTCCTGCAGTACTTCGGGACGAAGTAAGACAAGACAGCCTGCGGCGCTACGGTTGAAATAAACGCAAGAATTTTGAGTGTGATATAATTTCAAGAGGATAGCGAACCCGGAATATCCACGATTCCCGATTTGATATGGCAGACACTTGGTTTTTACGAGACCCCAGGCTAGAAGAGAGAAGGCGAGCCCACGCTAAACGCCGTAGAATCATCCGTATAACTGTCATCGGGGTCATCGTCCTGCTGATAGCGGTATTCAGCATATACCAGTTCACGGATGTAATATTCAGGCCGCACGAAGTCCTGAGCTCTACCTCCCACGCCGGGGACTGGGCCATGTTCCGCCGCGACCTGAGCCGTACCGGAAGCACGGGGGCGAGCGGCATCATTCCCCAGGGAAAACTGAAGTGGGTGTTTGCGACGGGCGCCGGCATCCATTCATCGCCGGCGGTAGCCCACGGCGTGGTGTATACAGGCTCCAGGGACGGTAAAATATACGCCCTTGACGCCGCTACCGGCGACAAAATCTGGGAATTCCAGACAGAAAGCTGGGTGGAATCATCGCCATCGGTCGTCAATGGCGTGGTCTACTGCGGGTCAAACGACGGACGGCTATACGCGATTGATGCCGCTACCGGCGAAAAGCTGTGGTCTTATAAAACGAGATACGCCGTAAGGTCGTCGCCGGCCGTTGCCAACGGCAGAGTATACATTGGCTCCGACGACTACGGCATTTACGCTATCGATGCCGCAACGGGGGAAGAACTATGGTGCCATGAGACAGATGGGATCGTAACGTCCTCGCCGGCCGTGTCCGAAGGCATCGTTATCGTGGGGTCGATTGACGGTTTCTACTACGCCCTGAACGCAAAGAGCGGCAGGCTGCGCCTGAAATACAAGGCTTTTTCGTCCGCTTCTTCGTCACCAACCCTGAGCAACGGGGTCGCTTACCTGAGCACATCCGGCGGCATGATATATGCCATCGACCCCAAGGCTAAAAACTGGCCTTTCGAGCACAAAATTTCCACCTTCTGGAAGGCATTGTATATTTACGGCGCGGCGCCAACGCCTCCAAACCAGTCGGGGTTTTTATCATACTACAGGATGTGGATGACGAGAATACGGACGTCACCGGCTGTCGTTGACGGCTTACTGTACACGGGCGCCGACAACAAGGTGGTATGCATAGACATGGACAACCAGAAAGAGCTCTGGGCGTTCGAGACCGGGGAGTCAATCAAGTCTTCGCCCGCCGTGGTCGATAATACCGTCTATATCGGGAGTGAAGACGGCCGACTCTACGCCCTGGACGCCGCCAGCGGCGACAAGCTGTGGGACTTTGCCACCGGCGACATGATAACGTCGTCGCCGGCCGTGGCGGACGGGGTGGTCTACGTTGGCTCCCAAGATGGGAACCTGTATGCTATAGAGTAGTCCGCTGACAGTGGAGTGATATAAGAATGAAGGCATCTGAGGGAAAAATCGGGCGGGTGTTCGTGGTGCGGCTAGAGGACGGCGATATCGTGCCGGACTGCCTTGAGCGCTTCGCCGCGGAGAAGTCGATAAAGGCCGGGCACGTCGTGCTCATCGGGGGCATCGGCGGGGGCGAGGTGGTGGCGGGGCCGCGGAAGTCCGACGAAATGCCCCCCGACCCGATACACATCCCCGTTGACGGCGCGCACGAGGTGGTGGGGTTGGGCATCATCGCGCCGGACAAGGACGGCAAGCCGGTGCTGCACATTCACGCTTCGCTGGGGCGGGCGGGAAAGACGCTGACCGGCTGCCTGAGGCCGGGCGTGAGCACCTGGCTGGTGGGCGAAGCGATAATCTACGAGATAACGGGCACCACCGCCCAACGCCTCCCCGATAAAGATAGCGGGTTTGATTTGATGGAGGTATGAGGGGGAGGGGGGAGTAGAAAAGGCTAACAAATTATGTAATAATCATAGAAAAATGGAAACGCAGAAAATGAGAGATATAACCGAACGAGAATATAGAGAATTTATAAAAGACAGTAAAGAGATCACAGTAGATGGCACCAAAGTTAAACTTGTCGAAGGCAGCCAGATAAAGCTTTACGAACCAAAAGATTTTGTCTTGGAAAATACAACTGTATGGTCTTTTGAACATCGTGGTAATTGGGCGACCCACAGAGGGAATTACCGTGGTAACTGGGCACCCCAAATTCCCAGGAACCTGATTCTTCGTTATTCAAATGAAGGGGATCTAGTGCTGGATCAGATGCTGGGCTCCGGTACTACATTGATAGAGTGTAAACTTCTAGGCAGAAATGGTATTGGTATTGACGTAAATTTAGATGCTTTGATGGTAGCTTACAATAGACTTGGTTTCACATATATATCAGAGGACAAGCCCCTTACCAGCCAAAAACTATACCTTGGAGATGCAAGAAATTTAGACCTAATAGATAGTGATACTATTGATCTCATATCTACTCACCCACCATATGCTAATATAATCCCCTATTCCAAAGAGCGAGAGAACGGAGACCTTTCAAGGGTTCACAGTATTGATGAATTCATTTCAGAAATGAATGGTGTGGCAAAAGAGTGTTTCAGAGTTCTAAAGCCTGGGAAGCATTGCGCGATTCTCATAGGTGATACGCATAAACATAAACATTATGTCCCTATTTCCTATAGATTACTTGAGACATTTCTTAACAATGGATTTATCCTTAGAGAGGATATTATTAAAGAGCAATGGCATACTCAAACAATGCGCGGTAGATGGAGTAAAAGTCTAAACCATGATTTCCTCTTGACTTTTCATGAGCATTTATTCGTTTTTAGAAAACCAGATATAGAGGAAAAAATCACGAAATTTAGGGATAGCATGAATTGGCATAATAGCGACATGTGATAATCAAGGTGCAAAGATGCAAAAAATACAAATTGGCGAATATTTGAGGCGTAAGAAAATACTTGACATCATTAAACTTTCCGATGGATGGATAATTATTAAAACTGAAAATTCTAAATCTGTTAATGATTTTAGAGTAAAGACAATATATCAGACTACTCCGAGGTTGAGATACTACACACCTAAGCATGCACACTTTGCAATTGACTTCTATGGAAAAATATGCGCTGATAAGAATAAAGCCATGAAATTATTTGATGCTATTATACAAACATGGAACAGGAGAAATATAAAAGACGTTATTGGCAAATATCAGAAAGATGTACGAAATTTACCAGGATATTCACTAGAATACATTCTATACGCCCTTAATTGGATTCTTGACCAAGAAGATATAAATTTCACCGATCGTCCACCTAAACGCCAACAAGAAATAGATGATTTATTAAACAAATTGAATATAAAGTCCACAACGGATAGACGTGGTAGTCAATTAGCCATTTCTCTTTTTTGCAGCTTAGTCTTGGGGGAACATCCAGTTAATGCTTTCATAAGAGTTAATCTAGATGTACTCCCTGTAAAAAGGGCTTTTGGAGCAGTTTGATATAATAACGTAGAGCTTATCCCTTATCGACACGGGGAATTTTAGAGGGGCTATCGCCCCTCTTTTTTTCTTCCCCCTCTCCTTTGAAGGAGAGGCCTGCCTGCGCGAAGCCGCTCCGGCGAAGGCAGGGGGACCGAGGGGGTGAGGTAGAAAAAATCAACCAGTTAAGACAGTGTCACGGCTAGCGGCTTATTCGGTAAAGAGCGGAGCAGGGGTATTGACTCTTAGAAGGGTAGGCATCGGACATGTCTTTCATGTTAAGGCAGCATTGGTGGCAGCGGGGGTGGGGCCGGCAGACATCCTTGCCCAGGCGCACCAGCAGGGCGTGGTATTCATTGAATAGACTGACATCAGCCGGCAGATTGGACATAAAGAGTGCCTGGAACGAAGAATAGTCATTATTCTGCGGGGCCAGTCCGGTACGGCTGATGATACGGCGGGTGTAGGCATCGATAACGAAGGTCGGCTTGCCGGCGGCATACAGTACTATGGAGTCGGCGGTCTCCTCGCCAATGCCGTATATGGTGAGAAGTTGCTGTCGTAAGTGGCTGATGTTGCCGGCAAACAGCTTATCAAGGTCGCCGTGATACTGCTCCCAGAGCCATTGGGCGAAAGCTTTGAGCCTCTGTGCTTTAACGTTGTAGTACCCGCAGGGGTGGATAAGACCGGCAAGTTCATCCTGGGGTAATCGGTGCAGTGACTCCGGCGTTATTGCCCCGGCGGCTTTGAGATTATTAATCGCCTTCTCCACATTGGTCCAGGCAGTGGACTGCGTGAGTATGGCCCCGATGATTACCTCAAAAGGTTCATTTGCCGGCCACCAGTGTTGTGGCCCGTAATGGTCCAGCAGCCTCTGGTAGATATCCAGTAATATCCGGTTTACCGTTTTACCATCCATGACGGTGCTCTGGCATCATCTACCGAGTCGTACCCCGGAATATAAGGCTTGATATCCAGCACCGGCGAGCCGTCGATTGCATCCAGTCCCCTGACCTTCAGTACGTTGCCCTGCCGCTGGAGGAGTCTGACGGTGGCTTTACCTATGGGATTCGGTCGACTCGGCGAACGGGTGGCGAAGACTCCCATCAGGGCGTGCTGCGGATTGCCCCTGGGATGCACTTTCTTGGGTGACGGACGGCGCGACCGGTGTATCCAGTAAAGCACGATAATGTGAGAAAACTCGTCCAGGTTGTCCAGGGCTTCGGTAAGGCTACGGTCAATGACAATCTCAGAGACTAAATCGTCGCAGTCGCGCCTTGTCGCTTCCTTTATTTCGCTCCGGACAATGCCGATGGCTTTCAGGTTTATTTCGGGCAACTCGCTGTCCATATCAACACCATGATGGGATATTAATCATGAATGGAGGGAAGCTTTCAACATATATTATAATTCAGCTTATTCCCGGTGAAGCAACTACTCCAGGGGTGTCAGCGTCAGCAGTTTCTTGGCGATACCGGGATACTTGGCGATAAATAGCAGCTGGTCCTCAACCAGCGGTTTCTGTGACTCTACATTCGCGTATCTCACAAGCTCCAGTATCTCATTGGCCTTTTCCCTGCCGTGAAATTTGACAGGTACCTCCAGCCGACCCATTATATGGCTGAAGCCTGATATGCCGCCGTATTCACCCGTACAGATTTCCCGGCCGGACTCGACCAGCTCAGGGTCGCCCCGGCCCAGTTCCTCATAATTATAAAGCTCGTAATTCTCCGGGTCCTTCAGGACGCCATCGGCGTGTATTCCTGATTCATGGGCGAAGGCATTGGCACCGACGCCGGGCTGATTGATAGGTATGGGCACGCCAAAGGCATAGCTAGCAAACTTGGCAATCTTCCATGCCTTGGATAAGTCTACGGCTCCTGCCAGCTTATATTTACCGGCAAGCTCCTTCGATTTCTGGATAGCCAGGATTACGGCGATAAGGTCGGCGTTTCCGGCCCTTTCTCCGATGCCGTTAATGGTGGTGTTGATATAGGCATCCTGCCCGCCGTCAATGGCTCCCATAGCCCCGGCGATAGAATTGGCGACCGCCATGCCCAGGTCATTATGGCAGTGAAGCTCAATGGGCATACCTACTTTTTCGGCAAGTGTCCTGACTGTATCATAGATGGTAAAGGGGTTATCATAACCAAGGGTATCACAGTATCTGAGTCTATCGGCGCCGCTTTCCTTGGCGGCCAGCCCGAACTCGATGAGGAAATTCAAATCGGTCCTTGAGGCGTCCTCGGCATTGGCGCCTATAGACTCGGCTCCGTGAGCGCGGGCGGCAGTGACGGCCTGTGTCATATCATTAATGACATCCTCTTTCTTTTTGCGACCCTGGAACTTGCCGTTAATCATCTGGTCTGATGTGGATATAGAGAGGTTGAGGTGGTCTATATTGGGTATCAGTTGAAAGGTCGTCTCCACATCCTCAACGATGGCTCGTATCCATCCTTCAAGGCGGATGGGCTTGAGAACGCCTATCTTAGCCAGCTCCAGGTTGGCGCGCAGGTAGTTGGTTTCATGCCTTGTCGTGGGGAAGCCAAACTCAGACTGAAACACCCCCATTTCGTTAAGATAAATATTTATCATCGTTTTTTCGAGCTTGGACAGGCCAAGTTTGGCTGTCTGTACGCCGTCACGATTGGTAACATCAAGAAGGTAAATTTCAGGCATAGGATTCTCCTTTATGGCAAATAACTATATTACGCAAAATATACATTTACCCAAGTTAATATTATCATATGGTAACTGCTATCGGCAAACAATTATCGGCAATAATACGGAAAATGTCAAGCTCTATTCCTCTCCTGTTTGACACTGATAATTAGGGGTGGTAGATTAAGGGTAGCGGTGATTCTCAGGCGCCGCCAAGAGATTTTCAGCAGTTATATCTAATGAACGTTGGTGTATGCAAAGTCAGCCTTCGCCTTCCGGAAAATATGTCACTCAAAGGTAAGCGGCAGGTATTGAAGTCTATTACCAGCCGGGTCCGCAATAAGTTCAATGTTGCCGTGGCTGAGGTCGATGACAATGATGTATGGCAGCTGGCCAGTATCGGGATTTGCTGTATCAGCAATAATGGAAGGCATACCAATCAGGTTCTTTCCAGGGTGGTCAATTTCATTACTGACAGCCGCTTTGAGATTGAGCTACTTGACTACGAAATCGAAATAATCAGTGTTTAGGGAAAGGAGCCGTCATGGACAACGCTGCTTTCCTCAGTCATCTCAAGTCCCAGCCTGTTTATGATGGTCAGATTGCCCATATCGAGAGCATTGGTTCCCGTGAAGCGAGCCATGCCGGACTCAGCGAGCCTCTGGTCGAAGAACTCCAGGCCTGCCTTAACGAGCATGGACTATCTTCTCTCTATTCACATCAGGCGGAAGCGGTAAACGCAATCCGCCGTGGTAAGAACGTAATCATCGCCACTTCGAGCGCCAGCGGTAAGACATTATGCTATAACATCGCCGTGGCGCAGGCCATGCTGACCGAGCCCGGCAGCCGCGCCCTCTATCTCTTCCCCACCAAAGCCCTGGCTCAGGACCAGCTGCGCAATCTGCACCACCTCTTCTGTCCCGGCCTATTTCCGACGGCAGGCCTGGCGACCTTTGATGGCGATACCCCGCGCTCGGAGCGGGCGGATATCAGAAAGCAGGGGCGGATAATCCTGACCAACCCGGATATGCTTCATGTCGGCATACTGCCCAATCATCAGGCATGGTCGGGGCTGCTGCGTCATCTTCGGTATGTGGTGATAGACGAAGCCCATATCTATCGCGGCGTTTTCGGCTCTCATGTTGCCTGCGTCATGCGCCGCCTGCGCCGTCTCTGCGATATCTACGGCTCCGGACCACAGTTTATCTGCTGTTCGGCGACCATAGCCAACCCCGGTGAGCATGCCGAGCAGCTTACCGGTCTGCCCTGTGAGGTGGTCGATAATGATGGCTCTCCTCGCGGGCGGAAGGACTTTATCTTCTGGAATCCGCCGCTGATAGATGAGACCAAGAGCGCCCGGCGCAGTGCCCACTGGGAGGCCACGGGAATTTTTACGGAACTGGTCAGCCAGGGCTCCCGCACCCTGACCTTTACCCGCACGCGCCGTCTCACCGAGCTTATCTATATCTACGCAAAAAAGCGTCTGGCGGAACTGGACTACAGCCTGTCCAAGCTAATCATGCCCTACCGTGCCGGTTACCTGCCGGAAGACCGCCGCAAGATTGAAAGGGAGCTTTTCGGCGGGCGGCTCCTGGGTGTGGTGGCCACCAACGCCCTGGAACTCGGCATTGACAGCGGCGGACTGGAGGCCACCATTCTCGATGGCTATCCGGGGAGCATCGCCAGCACCTGGCAGCAGGCAGGCCGGAGCGGCCGGAGCCAGGGCGAATCGTTGAGCTTTCTGGTGGCCTGGGACAATCCCCTCGACCAGTATTTCATGCGCCACCCCGACTCTTTTTTTCAGAAAGGATTTGAGCATGTGCTGGTCAACCCGGAGAACCCCTATATCCTGAGGGACCACCTGCTGTGCGCCGCCTGGGAAAAGCCCCTCGATGATACAGATGAAGAGGTTTTCGGTACCGCCACGGCTCAGGAAAGGGACGCGCTGGTAGAGCAGGGACAGCTCCGGGAGCGGCGTCAGAAATGGTACCTTTCGCCGTCGGTCGCCTACCCCGCCCAGTCCATCAATATACGCTCGAGCTCTGGCGAGACCATCGCCGTTGTGGACGTCAGCACCGGCTCTCTGATGGAAACGGTAGAGAGCAGCGTCGCCTTTTTCCAGGTACATCCGGGCGCTATCTATCTGCACCAGGGCGAATCGTACCTGATAACCAGGTTGGACCTTACCAGCCACGTCGCCTATGCCGAGCCAACTAGGGTCGACTACTATACCCAGACCAAGGAACTCCACGATTTGCGTATACAGAAAGTGAGAGAGAGCCAGGCTGTCGGGCAGGTAAACGTATACGTGGGTGACGTGGAGGTGACTGTTGACGTGGTTGGTTTCAAAAAGCTGCGGCAGTTCACCGAGGAAGTCATCGGGGAAGAGCCGCTTGACCTCCCCCCCATTACCTTCCCCACGGTGGCTTTATGGTTTGATATTCCGCCAAAAGCGGTCGCGAAGATAGCCGCCTCCGGCCTCGACTTCGCCGGTGGACTCCATGCCGCGGAGCACGCCGCTATCGGTATCCTGCCCCTGTTCGCCCTGTGTGACCGCAACGATATCGGCGGCGTTTCCACTCCCCTCCACCCCGATACCGGTAAAGCCCAGGTCTTTATCTATGACGCCTATCCCGGCGGCATCGGTATCGCCGAGAAGGGTTACGATATGATTGAGGAACTCTGGGAAGCTACCCTGAATGTTATCGCCGAGTGCCCCTGCCAAGACGGCTGCCCTTCCTGCGTGCAGTCGCCCAAGTGCGGCAACAACAACAAGCCTCTGGACAAAGAGGCAGCGAAGGTGATACTGGAGGGGCTGGTGAAGAACCAAGGATAATACTGTGATGGATATGAAAAGCCTATCTATTTCAACTTGCTTTGATTATAGTATCCCGATTGAAAGCCAGATTCCTTTGATTGCTAAAGCCGGATTCACTCATATCTCACTGGGCAATAATCGCTCTCACTTCGATTACTTATCAAAAGATGCCAGACAAAGGCTTACTGAATTATTGAGTCGGTATTCGCTTAAGATTGATACGATTCATGGTCCGGATGCGGATAATGCCAGTATCGGGGAATTTGTAGGGATAGCCGAAGCATCGGTTGAACTTAAAGCATCTGTAGTCGTTTTACACGGCAGTTCGTTTGATTTTAGTGAAGATGAACTGGATTTTCGGTTTATGGAATTAAAGAAAGTGTGCCGGGAAATTGGCGTTATTTCACAAAATACCGGGATTACCTTCGCCTTGGAAAATTTGATGCCGGGTCCTGCGACTGAGCTTGTAAGGATGACTCTTCTGGAAATCAACTCTAAATATATCGGCTTTTGCTATGACTCGTCGCATGACCAAATTGAAGGCCCGCATTCTTTTGAATTACTACAAGAACTGAAAAGGAAACTGGTCGCAGTTCATTTATCAGATAGAGTTAAGGAATTTGTTGACCATGTTATTCCCTGGGAAGGATTCATTGATTGGGATGAATTATGCCGGATTCTTAAAGGCTCCAATGTGAAATTCCCCTTGCTGCTGGAAGTGATGACGATGCATTCTACGGAGAAAGATCCTGTGAAATTCCTCAATCTGGCCTACGAGCGGGGATGCAGGTTATATGACAGAATTTTCACATGATTTTTTTGTAAATTTTATGTGTACCTGAAGAAAATAGGTGTCAGTTAATTTATTCGACTTGCTCCCCGCCCCCCTCCTGCTTATCTTTTCCCACCCGCCGCCCTCGGGGTAAAATCCCTCTCTAACTCTCCCCTTACGAAGGGGAGAGGATGACGGTACAAATCGTATATCTTAGTTATAAGCTAATCTTTCCCTCCTTCGTAAGAGCCTGTCCTGAGCCTGTCGAAGGAAGGGATTAAGGGAGATTTGTC
>CAZPQB010000094.1:0-9985 GCA_964588605.1 uncultured Dehalococcoidaceae bacterium
TACTCAGCGGTAATCTCGGCCTTACCGATATATATTGAGAAGAGCATCATCATAATGCCCATGCTCAGCATCATTCCGGCTGTACGCATCGTTCCCAGCGTACCGGCGGCTACCCCCAGGACTTTTTTCTCTACCGAGCCCATGACGGCATTGGAGTTAGGCGAAGAGAAAAGCCCTATGCCCATACCGTTTACAGCCAGACCGATGACTATATAGCCCATACCGGTCTCATTACCCAGGAAAATAAACAGAAAAAGCGACACGCAGAGCACCGACATCCCTACCGAGGCGACGAGTCGCGGTTCGATTCTATCGGAAATCCTGCCGGAAATCGGTGTAATGATAGTCATAACCACCGAAGGCGCTATCAGAACCAGGCCTGCCGTCTGCGGAGACAGTCCCTGAATGTATTGAAGATAAAGACTCAAGAGAAAGCTCATGGCAAAGGTGCCGACGTAGGTGATCAGCGCCGCCAGATTGGAGAAGACAAAGACCCTGTTCTTCCTGAACAGGCTGAGGTCAAACACGGGACTGGATGCCCTCAGCTCCCTCCATACGAAGAAAGCCAGCCCCAGTACTCCCAGCAGGAAAAAGGCTAATCCAGGTATAGACGCAGTATTATAGCCTATAGAGATAATAAAGACCCGGAAGTTAAGCAGCTCGGTGAAGCCGTACATGAACAAAGCGATGGAAACCCCGAAAGCAATAGAGCCGGTAATATCGAAATTCTCCCCTCTGGCCTCCACCCACTCGCCCTTTAGAGCAATTAGAACCAGTACCATCAGTACGATGCTTAAGATGCCGCTGAGAAAAAAGATGCTCGGCCAGCCGAACTGTTCCGTGAGGACGCCGCCGATGAAAGGCCCGATTGACAGCCCGCCATACGTGCCGGCCATGCTTATTCCCAGGGCCTGGCCCCGCTCGCTGGCCGGAATCACCGTCGTCAGAATGGCGATACCGCTGTTAAGCGTCATCCCGGCGCCAGCCCCCTGAAGAGCCCGGCTGATAATAAGCATCGGCACCGAGCTGGCATATGCCACGAGAAAGGAGGAAAAGATAGCTATCACCAGCCCGATCATCAAGATTTTCTTCCGCCCGTATATGTCCGCCAGCCGGCCGCACGGGACCTGTATCATGGCTGTTGCCAGAAAGTACACCGTGCTTACCCAGCTCATCACCACTGCTTCCATACCGAACTCATGGCCCATCGTCGGCAGGGCAACATTAACGGCCGCTACCAGAAACGGCATAATGAAAGAGGCAGTGGTGACTATTATCAGGATAATATTCTTGCTGGCAACAATACCGGAATCTCTTGCCATATAATCTGTACCGGTGGTCTAAATAACGGGAAAATCCTCTCTCGCCAATAAAGGTTCAGGTGAATTGTAAATAGATAGGATATAAGATTAAACGGCCGCTTCTATTTTATCTGGTTCCGTGGTCCTGTCCTTGCTGACTATCGGTGGCAGCGGCGCCGGAGATATCTGCGACCTGACGCCGCACTGGAAGCAACGCTTACCCTCAGCCACAGCGCCATCTTCGGGTAAGCCAAGCTCTACCTCGGTGAAATTGCTGATTACCTTCTCCGGCGGCAGACAAGGCATCTTGACACGGGTCCTGCCGTTGAAGTCCTGTTCCGTCATACCAGCGCACATGCCGATTCGCCGCTCCTGAGTCAACACCTCATCAATGACGCCATCACCGCCGAGATACTCATCGATAGAGCTTGCCGCCTTTCTGCCGGCGGCAATCGCCCTGATAACGGAATCCGGACCGGTCACGGCATCACCACCTGCCCATACCCCCTGCCGGCTGGTGGCCAGGGTATCACCATCAGCCTGAATAACATCGCCCCTGCCTGTCTTCACCTTGAAATCAGCCGGTATATCCGGCCTCTGCCCGATAGCTCCGATTATGGCGTCATAATCAGCGTCAAACTCACTCCCTTTTATCGGCACCGGCCGCCGCCGTCCGCTGGCGTCAGGTTCACCGAGCGCGTTGCGATTGCAGGTCATAACCAGGTGCCCCGCCTCCTGCCTTACTTTGAGATGCCCGGTAAGAAACTCAATCTTGATTCCCTCCTCCAGAGCCGCCTCTACCTCCTCCGGACTGGCCGGCATTTCGGCGCGGGTGCGCCGGTAAACAATGGTCACATCTTTAGCGCCCAGACGTAAAGCGACACGGGCGCTATCTATCGCCACATTGCCGCCGCCGATGACGGCCACCTTATTGCCTATGTCTACCTTGACACCAAGGTTGGCATCCCTTAAAAACGAAGCGCCGTCGAAGACACCGGGCAGGTCATCGCCCTCAACGCCCAGGGGCATGCCTTTATGCGCCCCGGGCCCCAGGAAAACGGCATCGTAACCCTGCTCGAAAAGCCAGTCGACGGAGTCGACTTTCATATTCAGCTTTATATCGACCCCGGCGCTCACGATTTCATTGATTTCGGCGTCCAGCACTTCCGGCGGCAGACGGTAGTCCGGAATGCCGACACGCATCATCCCGCCGGCCTTGGAAAATTGCTCAAAGACGGTAACCGCATGACCTGCTTTGGCCAGATAGTAGCCGGCCGTCAATCCGGCCGGTCCCGAGCCGACAATAGCCACTTTTTTACCTGTAGATGGCGATTTCCTTGCCGATTTTTTCCACTCGCCTGTATCGCGGTCAGCGACAAACCGCTTCATAAATCTGATAGAAATAGGCTCGTTTAATGCAGCACGACGGCAGGCTTCTTCACAGGGGTGAATGCAGACGCGTCCCAGCACGCCGGGGAAAGGCACCTTCTCCCTGATGATAGCCAGTGCCTCCTGGTATTTCCCTTCGCCAATAAGGTAAATGTAGAGCGGCACGTTAATGCCCGCCGGGCAGGCGTACTTGCAGGGCACTGAAAGGGCTTCGGCATCCGATTCCGGCTGGTATTCCGACCCCACGTCCATCAGGGCGCCGGTGGGGCATACCTCGACGCAGGCCCCACAGAATCGACATCCCGAGTCCTGGAGCGGCAGGTCATAGGCGGTGCCGACAACGGTCTCGAAACCACGGTTGATAAAGCTGACAGCACCGACACCTCTGACATCGGCACACATCTGCACACAGCGTCCGCATAATATACAGAGGTTATAGTCGCGCTGTATAAGCGGTTCCCGACCGAAATCCACCGGCAGTTCTTTATACCTATAGGGAAGGGATATGTCTTCAATCCCGATATAATCAACCAGGTACTGCAGCTCGCACTGCTTGTTGTTGGGACAGCTGACGCACCGCTCGGTAATGGCGACATGACGTAAGCAGATATCATAGGGTCCGCAGCGTTCCCTCCGATGGCAGGTGAGGCAGGCATTGGGGTGTTCGGTGAGGATAAGCTGGAGGAAGGCCTTCCTCAGTTCCTGAAGTTGCGGGGTGCTGGTCGTTACCACCATCCCATCTGTAGCCGGCGTCGTGCACGCAGTGGGAAAGCCGCGCATATTTTCAATCTCCACGATGCACAGGCGGCAGGCTCCAAAGGCCGGTAAATCAGGGTGATAACAAAGTGTGGGAATATAGATTCCGGCTTCCTTCGCCGCCTGCAATACGGTGGAACCCTTCTCAACCTCAACATCCGTACCATCAATCGTAAGCTTAATCTTTTCCGTCATGGCCAATAAAAAAGCTATCCTTCACAGGTGAAGGATAGCTACCTCCTGGTTCTTTCATTTACAAAAAGAGTCCTTGACACCGTATAAACTTTAGCACTTAATCAGATACAATTCAAGCCCCGTTACAACGTGATTGATGTTGCCATTTGCCGACGCTTAAATGTAAACTGTATATAACCCCATTGAGAAACCCGGAGAGGCAGCACGAAGGTCCAAGATATTGAAGAAACCAGGGATATTCTACGGCTACTGGGTGCTGGCGGCCTGTTTTCTGTTGAACGTTATCAGCGCGGGATGCGGCCCCATCAGTTTCAGCTTTTTTGTTACCTCGCTTGAGAAGGCCCTTGACTGGAGCCGGACAGAAATAATGACGGCTTTTACCGTCTACTTTATCTGCGCAGCCATGGGTGCCCCTTTCTCCGGACGCATGGTTCACCGCTACGGGGGAAGAAAGGTTATTTCGACGGGCGCTATTTCAGCATGTATCGGCTACATCCTGCTAAGTCAGATGACTGACCTCTGGCAGTATTATGTAGGCTATGCCCTCATCGGCTTTGGAGTTGCCGCTACGGGTCCGGTCATTATAACCCTCATTATTTCAAACTGGTTCATACGGCGGAGAGGCATGGCCATCGGCGCCATGTCAATGGGTGCCGGTACTGCCGGCATGATTTTTACACCACTCGTCATCGTTTACCTTTTACCCAATCTTGGCTGGAGCAATACCTACCTGGTCTTCGCCGCAATTACCGGGGGCCTCGCTACCACATTAGGCGCGTTAGTAGTCAGAACTGCACCCGCTGACAAGGGACTTCTGCCCGATGGCAAAGCGGCTTCGGTGATTGACGGCATAAATGTTACCGGGATTCCAACTGCTGAAGGCCTGACCTTCCGGAGCGCCGTGGCCACCCAGACCTTCTGGCTGATAGCGATTGCTATATTGTTTGTAAGCACTCACATGGGCGTTATGCAAAATCAGATTCCACACCTTGAAGACCTTGGGTTCGCTGCCGGCATCGTCGCCTCGGCGATGAGCATCGTCGCGGTAACAAGCGCTGCCGGTACGCTCATTTTCGGATGGCTCTGCGACAAGATTAAAGTGAAATCCACCGGTGTTATCAGTATCATTTTACTTACTATCAGTATCGTATTACTGCTCAATATTGATATAAATTCACCGGCCTGGCTTATCTGGATGTATGCCTCGATACTGGGACTTGGTATCGGCGGCTGGATGACCGCCATGTCACTGCTTACCAGCACCAATTTCGGCCTGCTCGCTTACGGCACCATCTACGGCGTGCTGATTGCCTGCCAGAGCATCGGCGCTGCCGCAGCCCCGATTTTCTCCGGATATTTTTACGATAAAACAGGCAGCTACGACTGGGCCTTCATCATCATCCTTATCGCAATTGTGCTGGGCCTGCCACTTGTCCTGGCGATACGTCGTCCCGCATCCTACCGTGCCCCCCAATAGCTGGAGATTACTGAACCACTCCACCCCTTAAGGGTGTGGTGGGGAAAAACACTATGGGCTAAGCCTGCGATGCTGCGAGGGTGGGCGGGTGGGAAAATATATCAACGAGAATGGGTAGGGTAGAGAGACAACTAAAAGCTAAACTTCAAATTACGCTATTTATCACCCATTACGGAAACAATCAGGCCACCCGGGCCGGTATATGTGCCGATAACCGGGGTTGTCCGCGAGCGATAGATAAGCTCTTTCGGGAATATTGCACCGAGCCTTTCCACGAGTGAATCGGCATCATCCGGGCAGGCGGCTGCCTCTACCGCCATCTCCTCAATGTGGGAATAGCTTGCCGCAAATTCATAGAGAAGGTCCGTCGCCTTCGTCCGCGATCGGGCTCTCCCTGCCGGCTCGACCACACCATCTCTCAGAGTAATCAGGGGATTCACATTCAACATTGACCCCAGTAAAGCCTGCGCCTTGCCGATTCGTCCGCCCCTCCTCAGGTATTCCAGTGTGTCGAAAGCAGCACGCATGTCAACACGAGGTAGGTTGCGGTTGACTACTTCCAGAACCTCATCCAGGCTGGCTCCGGCCTGAGCCGCCTGAGCTGCCTTGATAACGAGAAATCCCTGCGGCATGACCGCCCACTGTGAATCCACAACCTCCACCCGGCATTTACGCTTCATCAAGCCAACACTCTGCGATGCAACATCATAGATGCTACTGAGCTTGGAAGTTACCATGATGGCAATAATTTCGTCCGTTTCCTCAGCCAGTTTATCATATGTCTCAGCAAAGACTGCCGGCGCGGGCACCGATGTAGACGGAAAGAATATGCTTTGCACCAGACGTTCATAGAACTCGTCGGTGGTTATATCTATGCCATCGCGATATACCTCTTCTCCAAAACGAAGCAGAACCGGAATGACAGTTATCCCTAGCTCTTGGACTACATGAGGAGGAATATCAGATACACTATCGGTTACAATCTTAACTGGCATAAAAACTTAGTCCGGTTCAGTGTTTAATACCGGTTTATCTATCACCCAGCACCGCCACCCCGATAACGCTTGGGCCGACATTGGTCCCAATCACGGGGCTGAATTTAGACCGATAAATACGTTCCCTGGGGTATTTTTCAACAAGTCGCTCCACCAGCGCATCAGCCTCACCAGGTGTGGTGGCATCCTCCACAGCCATTTCGTCAATCTTCGAGTAGCTCATCACGAATTCATAAAGACGGTCAATGGCCTTGGTCCGGGAACGTTCCTGGCCAAAAGGAAACACCTCGCCATCCCTGATACCAAGGATAGGGTTTATCTTCAGCATCGAACCCATCAGGGCCTTGGCCTTGCCAATGCGACCGCCCCTTTTAAGGTACTCCAGGGTATCAAAAGCCATGCGCGTCTGGATTCGCGGTATATCCCGATCAGCAGCCTTTAGTATCTCATCAAGGCTGGCCCCATCCCGGGCTGCCTTTGCGGCTGTGATTACCAGCAGCCCCTCGGCCATAATCGCCATCTGCGAGTCCAGTACCTCCACACGGCATTTCCTGTCCATTGACTCTATCGCTTTTAATGCCGACTCTCCGGTGGCACTGAGCTTACGCGCAATAGTGATGACCAATATTTCGTCCGCCTCTTCAGCCAGTTTGTCATATACCTGTATAAAGGTCTGGAGCGGCGGGGTTGAAGTGGTCGGCAGGTGCTGGCTGCGCTCCAGTTTTTCGTAAAACTCGTCTGTGGTCAGGTCAATACCGTCACGGTAGATTTCAGAGCCGAAAACAACGTTCAGAGGGACTACTGTGATTCCCAGCTCATCAGCAATCGCCGGTGATATATCAGAGACGCTATCAGTAACAATCTTAACCGTCATTATCCCTTTTCGGCTTCCAGAATAGTCACCGCGGAGGCATTGGGGCCGGCATATGTCCCTACCACCGGGCTGATTACCGACCGATAAATGCGCTCTTTAGGATAGAGCGAACCGAGCCGCTCAACCAGTCTATCGGCGTCATCAGGCGTCGTGCCGTGTTCCACCGCCATCAATTCAATATTGGGAAAGCCAGATACAACATTGTATATGTAGTCTATACAGGCATTAAAGGAGCGTACCCTCGTTAGAGGCGCCATCTCGCCATCTCTTATCGTAAGCATCGGCTTTACCGACAGCATTGAGCCCAACAGGTTCTCGGCCTTGCCGATACGTCCTCCCTTGGCGAGATATTTAAGCGTATCGAAATAGGCGATAAGATGTATCCGGGATATAGCCCGGCGCGCCAAGTCAGCCACCTCATTCAGATTCGCCCCGGCCTTAACGGCATTGGCGGCGGCGATGACAATCAAACCCTGGCCCATGGCCACGAATAACGAATCAACTATCTCGATTCGGCATTTCCCCTGCATCATTTCTTTAGCCTGCATCGCCGACTGATAGGTTCCGCTGAGCTTGCTGGATACCACGATAACCAGGATTTCATCGGTTTCGTGAGCCAGGTTATTGAACACCTCGATAAAATCATTAGGTGTCGGCTGTGTCGTCGAAGGCAAAGTGTCGGCGCTTACCAGCCGACGATAGAATTCTTCGGTACTTATTTCCACGCGGTCACGAAAGACATCTTCGCCAAAACGTACATAGAGAGGCACCACAGTGACTCCCAGTTCCCCGGCCAGGTCGCTGGTGATATCAGACAGGGTATCCGTAACTATTTTAACCGTCATTACCGACTACCACCTTTCTACTCAACGGAAATGATGTAGCTATAGTGCGGCTGGCCGCCCTGGATTACCTCGATCTGCAGCTGCGGGTGCTGCTGCCTTATACTGGCACCAATCTGCTCGGGCTCCGTCTCCTCTACATCTTCTCCATAGTAAATAGTAACCACCTCAGCCTCTTCTAAATTCAACCTGGCTAACAACTTATTAATCACTTCTAAATCGCTATCGCCTACGGCTACGAGGTCGCCATCCAGCAAGCCTATGGGCTGTTTCCGCCTTATTTTCAGGCCGTTTACTTTTGTGGAACGCACGGACTTGGTAATCTCGATAGACCTGACCGACGATAATGCCTTTTCCATGATTTTGGCATTCGTTTTAAAGTCCGCCTCGTAATCAAAGGCCAGAAGCGCCACCACCCCCTGCGGTATCGTCGTAGAGGGCACCACCATTACATTTTTCTGGGTTAAAGACTGCACCTGATTGGCCGCAAGCACGATATTCTTGTTATTGGGAAGGATGATGACTTTATCCGAAAACGTAGATTCCACTGCCTGAAGTATATCTTTGGTGCTGGGATTCATTGTCTGTCCCCCATGCACAATCGCAGCTGCCCCCAGGCTGACAAAGACATCATGGAGACCATCTCCCGAAGCTACGGCGACAACAGCCGTATCGGCCGTGGGCATCCTCTCTTTCTGCATCTCCATGAAGTCCCGGTGCTGCTCATCCATGTTGCGGATGCTTATCTGATGTACGGTGCCGAGATTGGTAGCCCAGCGGATGATATTACCGGGGTCAAGGGTATGGATGTGAACCCGCACTGCCGTGTCATCACCGACGACAATCAGGGACTCGCCCTTCCTCGCCAGCCTCTTTTTAATATTATCCGGCTTGAATTTCTCACCTTTTAACATAAATTCGGTGCAATACCCGTAGGGTACCTCGTCAACGCCGGCCGCCTGCGTCAAGGGAGTCGTATGCGGCAGTTCGCTGACAATTATCTGAGGTTTGCGGAGTCGCATCAGTTCCGTCTCACCTTTGAGGAAGCGCAGGGCGCCTTCAAAAATCGTATAGAGACCCTGTCCGCCGGCATCAACCACTCCCGCCTCCCTTAATACCTTGAGCAGGCTGGGTGTATTAGCCACGGAATCCCTGGCGGCATTAACGGTGGCTTCCAGCACCGATATGATATCATCATTACCACCAGCAACCTGCGCCTGAGCCTCGGCGGCGGCGTCTTTCATAACCGTAAGCATGGTACCTTCTACTGGATTGCTGACTCCTTTGTAGGCAATAGAAGCTGATCGCTGTAAGGCACCGGCCAGGTCCGCAGCGGTAAAGGACTCCTTGCCTTCCAGACCCTGCGCTAGGCCACGCCATACCTGCGAGAGGATAACGCCGCTATTACCGCGGGCTCCCATTAGGGCACCCCTGGCCATAGCGTGAGCTACACCCGAAGCGCTGTGGTCGGGGGCCCGGTAGGCTTCCTCCATGGTGGAGCGCATGGTAAGCAGCATATTGGTTCCCGTATCGCCGTCAGGCACTGGGAAAACGTTCAGGGCATCAATCTCGGCGGAGCTTTTCTCCAGCCAGGAAGTAGCCGCCGAAAACATTTCCCTCAAGTCCTGCCCGGTGACAGTATCAATGTGACTCATTATATCCATCCTTAGCGGAGTATTATGTATATTTTCTTATACGGTTTGAATGGCCTTCCTTGCTTATCTTAACTCATTATGTTACTATGATTAACGAGATATTGCAATAGTTACACGGGTAAATTTAAGGAGATTCAAGATTGAAGTGTGATTTGTGCGGTAAATCACCGCAGTTCGGTCATAATGTCAGCCATTCCAAACGCCACACTAATCGGCGCTGGGTACCCAACATTCATCCCGCCACCATCATTGTAGACGGACAGCCGAAACGGCTTAACCTGTGCACCAGGTGCCTCCGTAACCAGCATAAGGTCGCCTAGGCCGTTTTTCAGCCCTGCTCAACTATCTTTTTAGCCGCCGCCAGCGCCCGGGCCACCTGATTCGGAGAAGTACCACCTATAATATCCCGCGCAGCTAGAGAAGATGCTATGGTAATCTTGTGGACATCCCTGCCGAACAACGGCGAGAATCCCTTAAGTTCACTCATTTTCAACTGCGCGA
>CAZPQB010000095.1:0-9911 GCA_964588605.1 uncultured Dehalococcoidaceae bacterium
TATGCTGGCGGCCTGGCCCGGCATCGGCAATGTCGCCATGATAGTAGCCAACCACCTGAAAAACGAACTCGGCTTTAAAGAACTGGGCGTCCTTGAGGCTTCCTACTTCTTCGACCCCATCGGCGTGCTTGTAAAAGACAACGTGGTGGAGTCACCCAATTTCCCGCAGAGCCAGTTCTACTACTGGAAGAACGAGGGCAAGGGCGATGATTTGATACTGTTCATCGGCGATGACCAGCCATCCACCAAGGGATACGAACTGGCTAACTGCGTCCTGGACGTGTGCGAGAGATTTCAGGTCAGGCGAATTTACACCTGCGCCGCGGCGATTACCCGTATTCACCACACAGAACCGCCAAAGGTCTGGGGAGTGGCCACCAGCCACCAGTTGACCGAGTACCTGAGAAAATACAACCTGGAACAGGCCAGCAACCTGCAAATTGCGGGACTTAACGGCCTTCTGTTAGGCGTCGCCAAGGAGAGAGAAATTGACGGCATCTGTCTGCTGGGCGAGGTGCCCGTTTACGCCAGCCGGGTACAGAATCCCATGGCGGCGCTGGCAGTGATAAAAGTCCTGACCTCCATGCTGGAGATACAGATTGACCTGGGTGACCTGGCGAAAATGGCCGTGGAGGCGGGGGAGAGAATAAAGCAGGTGGCGGCACAGGCTATGGAAGAATATATCGACTATTTCACCGAGCCAATATGGGAGCGCGGTGAGGAGGAGGAAGAGGAAGAGAATTAAACGCTTAAATAGAGTCCGTTATAAGCTATGAAACAGCAAAAGGATAGTCCGCTCGCCGGATTAAAGCCCCTCAAAGGGAAGATGCTTATCGGGAGTAAGGTCAGGCTTCGCGACAAGAAGCTGTCCGACGTCCGCCGGGATTACGGATGGCAATCAGACCCGGAGCTGGCGAGGCTTGACGCAGCCCCGGTACTCAGTGCTTCTTTCCCTGTTTACCTACTCGACTATACCGAATTGATACATAAATACAAGTCGAACCGGTACCCCCTGGCCATAGAGACCCTGGAGGGCAGGCACATCGGCAACTGCACCTGCTATGACATCGATGAAGACAAGGCCGAAGCGCAACTGGGCATTATGATTGGCGAGCGTGAATACTGGGATAAAGGCTATGGCGCCGATGCCGTAAGCGCTATGGTCAAGCATGTTTTCCTCAATACAAACCTCAGCCGAATTTACCTTAAAACTCTTGGCTGGAACAAGAGGGCACAGAAGTGCTTCCGGAATTGCGACTTCGTACTGTGCGGACAGCTCAACCGGAACGGCAACAATTTCGTGGTTATGGAGCTGACACGCGAGCAGTGGGAAAAACGGCAGAACCAGGGTTAACGGAATACCAAAGAGCAGCTAATTTATCATAGCACTTTCAGATACCACACTTGAGCGCTGGCAAGCTGTGGCTGACAATACGGGGAGAGCGAGAGAGGGGCTTCGCCCCTCTCTTACGAACTTCCCCCTCTCCTTTGAAACCTCGTAAGGAGAGGGGGACTGAGGGGGTGAGGTAGATAAAAATAGACAAACTGCCCATAGAATGGCTCGACGACCGTATCAGGATAATCGACCAGACACGTCTTCCCTTTGAAGAAATCTATCTGGAGCTCAACGACTACCGGAGTGTCGCCTCGGCTATAAAAGAACTGAGAATCAGGGGGGCGCCGGCCATCGGGATAGCCGGAGCCTACGCGGTAGCCCTGGGCGCCCTTGATATCAAGACTGAGGGCAGGGTCGAGTTCCTCGAAAACCTGCATAGCGTCATCGAGGCTATCGCCGCCACCCGCCCCACCGCCCGCAACCTATTTTTCGCCCTGGAACGCATGCGGCAGACGGCTGAGACCGGCGGGGATGTGGAGAGAATCAAAACGGCGCTGGTCGACGAAGCTGTAAAGATACATACCGAAGAAGCGACCGCCACCGAGCAGATAAGCCGGTTCGGCGCCGAGCTTATTAAAGACGGCTCTACCGTATTAACACACTGCAATACAGGCCCCCTGGCGACATCCGGCTACGGCACTGCCCTGGGCGTTATCATTATGGCGAAGGAGCAGGGCAAGAACATAAAGGTCCTGGCCAGCGAGAGCCGTCCCCTGCTCCAGGGGTCGCGGCTGACCACCTGGGAACTCAAGAGGGCGGGAGTCCCCGTCACCCTGATTACCGACTCCATGGCGGGGTACTTTATGAGGAGGGGGGAGGTCGACTGCGTTATCACCGGGGCCGACCGCATTGCCGCCAACGGCGATACCGCCAACAAAATCGGCACCTACACCCTGGCGGTGCTGGCCAGGGAAAACGATATCCCGTTCTATATCGCCGCCCCCACCACCACCATCGACCCTTCTCTCAAGAACGGCGACGAGATTCCCATCGAGGAGCGCAGCGCCGACGAGGTTACCCACATCCAGGGCGTGCCCGTTGCCCCGGAGGGCGTTAGCGCCGCCAACCCCGCCTTTGACGTTACCCCCCACCCTTACATAACCGCCATCATCACCGAGAAGGGAATTATTAAAGAGCCGTACGGGGAGGGGATAAGGGGAATTCTTTAAGATTGTGGTGACCCCCCGCCCCCCCAAAAGAAAAACCCCCTCAACGGGGGTTCAGTCATTTTTCAATTGTTTATTTATTATACCACACTTTCATACCACTTGTCAAATTCTTCTTCGTGATGGGGTTTTTCGCCTGTCATTGCGAGCGCAACGAAGCAATCCGCTAAAAGTCATCCCCCCTTCCCCCCTTATGAAGTTATCTTTTCCCACCCGGCCGCCCTCGCGGCATTCGCGGCCTGGCCGGTAAGCTTACCCCCTCCACCCCGTCTTAGTTGGCGGCTTCATGCAACCACTTCAATCGCCAACTCCTATCATTTACAGTGGCATAAGCTTCACATGATGGTATAATAGGGAAGCTGAAGTGACGCAACTCTCACATACATCTTGGGGAGGGGTGGAAAAAGGGCGCTAAAGAGGGGCGAAGCCCCTCTTACCAAACCTCCCCCTCTCCTGCGGAACGCCTTGACAGGAGAGGGGGACACAGGGGGTGAGGTGTATACATTATTTTTAGATGAATCTGGTGATTGGGGATATCCCAAATTTCACCCTGATTACCCAGTTCTCTGCATGTGTGGCTGTATAATAGAAGAGGAATATTATTCCAAAGAAATTATTCCTCAAATCAAAGGGTTAAAAAGAAAAACCTTTCGTAAAGATGTAATATTACACAGACATAAAATACAAACACGAAAACAAGATTTTAGCATATTAAAATGTCAAGATAATGTTGATGCCTTTTTTAAATATTTTTCACAATACGTGGTTAGTCTGGATATTAAAATCCTGATTTCAGCGATAAATAAATTAGATTACTATAATACATTTGGTGTTAAAAGGGTAGATGCTTATTTACCAGAAGATATTTATTCTATCATCTTCACGTTCGCTATCGAGAGATTTGTACTTTTCCTTATAGAGAATAAAGCAAATGGCAAAATAATCGCTGAGAGCAGAGGTAAAAAGGAAGACCAAACAATACAATATTGGTATTCTCTGATACTCCATAATGGAACACAGTTTATCCGTGACTGGCAATTTAGGGATGTGCTTCCAAACGCGATCGAATTCAGAAAGAAAGAGGACAATATTGAAGGCTTACAACTATCGGACTGGATAGCCAGTCCGATGTCTAAAATGATTGAATATCCTGACGGGAAAGAAGATATATATGAAGAGTGGGAGCTATATAAGGATAAAATATGGTTAGGTAAAAAAGCTCCAGCTCGTGGTCAAGTGGGATTTAAAGTCTTTCCTAAAAATATAGGACGGAGGCTACTAAATATGACACTAAAAAGCGAAAAGGACTCAAGATGAGTCCCTTACGCCGATCCGTCCTACGACAGTCCATTTATTACTAAATATAGTATAGTATATTTGGTACGAAATATCAACTTTTTTTGACACTTTTTTATAAAAAATTCGTAAAAATTACTTTTCGATATTTTGTTATAATTCAATAAAAAGATGTCGAAGAAGGAGGCACCCCATGCCACAGGCTAAACTCGCTGTAATCGGCGGCACAGGCTTATATGATATCGAGGGGATGGCGGAGGTGGAGACGGTTAATATTGACACACCCTTCGGCCCGCCCAGCGACAGTATCGGCATCGGGAAGCTGGGCGGGGTGGGCATCGCCTTCCTGCCCCGGCACGGCGTGGGGCACCATATCTCCCCCACCGAGGTCCCCTCCCGCGCCAATATCTACGCCCTGAAATCGCTGGGGGTGGAGCATATCATCTCCATCAACTCCTGCGGCAGCTTCAAGGAGGACATCAAACCCGGCCACCTGCTCGTGCCCGACCAGATAATCGACCGCACCCGCAGCCGTGTCAATACCTTCTTCGGCGAAGGCATCGTCGCCCATATCCAGTTCGCCGACCCCTTCTGTCCCGTGCTCAGCCAGATTGTCTATCAATGCGCCCTGGAAGCCGGCGCTACCGTTCACAAAGGCGGCACCTTCATCGCCATGGAAGGCCCCGCCTTCTCCACCCGCGCCGAGTCGAGACTCTACCGCTCCTGGAATGCCGACATCATCGGCATGACCGTCCTGCCCGAGGCCAGACTGGCACGCGAGGCTGAAATCTGCTACGCTAGTATTGCCTGCATCACCGACTACGATAGCTGGCACGAGACCAACGAGCCGGTCAGCGTCGAGGCCATACTGACGACCATGCACCAGAATATTGAGAACGCCAAAAAGACCATCAAGCTGGCGGCGGGCAGGGTACCTGAAAAGCGCGAATGTGCCTGCGCCTCGGCACTGGGCCTGGCCCTGGTGACCGACCCCGCCCTGATACCCACCGAGCAGAAGGAGAATCTCGACCTGCTTATCGGCAAATACGTGAAGAAAGTCTGAGGTTATGTCAAGTACGGAATTTAATTGCCTGCCCACGATAATCGGCAGCATGCCTCACACCGACCCCCAGCAGGCGTGCTCCCTGATAACCCGTTACCTCAAGGACATCCCCGCCTGGCCCCAGCTACCCCGTCGCTCCTTCCTGGAGAATATGTATGTCCAGTACAGCGAGGGCTTCCCCGGCGTGGTTATCGAGGATGACCGCATTTACGTTGATAGCTCCAGGGACCTGCAAAAGCCCCTGGAAGAGCTTTATGCGGCCTATCTTGAGAATAACGTGGACAAATACCCCATCAGCCCCGACTACGCCGCCGGACTCTACAGCTTCCTCTCCCTGACCGGCCTGTCGCCACGCGCGGTAAAGGGGCATGTTACCGGGCCGCTCACCTGGGGACTGACCGTAACCGACAAGGACGGCAGGGCCATCATCCATGATGAAGTCCTCGGCGACGCCGTTCCCAGGCTGCTCCGTCTCAAAGCCGCCTGGCAGGAAAAAGAACTGAGTAAAATCTCTAAAAATACCATTATCTTCGTTGACGAGCCGTATATGGCTGCCTACGGGTCGTCGACTTCCGCCGGTGCCTTTTCATCTCCAGACAAAATAGCCGAAATGCTTGATGAGGTCTTCGCCGGCATCAGCGGCCTCAAGGGACTGCACTGCTGCGGCAATACCGACTGGTCGGTGCTGCTCAAAACAAGACTCGATATCCTGAGCTTTGACACTTATAACTATGCGGAGTCGGTAAGCCTGTACCCCGCCGAAATCAAGAAATTCCTGGACAGGGGTGGCTGCATCGCCTGGGGCATCGTGCCCAATGACGGAGAGTCAGTCAGTGGAGAAACCGTGTCCAGTCTCAAGGACCGCCTTGAGGAGGCAATGGCACCCTTCACCCGGAACGGCGTCCGTTTCCGGGACCTGGTCAGCCAGAGCCTACTCACACCCAGCTGCACCCTGATTCCTCTCGGCGATGAAGCCTCCGAACAAGCCCTGGAGCTGCTCACCGGGTTGTCTGACACGCTGAGGAAAAAGTATAGCTAACCTCCCCCCGTTCGCTGTATAATGGTTTCATGTCCAATCCTGATATGATACTGGTCGGCGTCATCGTCCTCGCCGCCATGGCAATGTTCATCTGGGGCAAAATCCGCATCGATATCATCGCTCTGTGCGTGCTGGTAGCGCTTTTCGTCCTGAAACTAATCGAACCGGAACAGGTACTTTACGGCCTCGCCAACCAGGCAACCGTTACCATTGCCTCCATGTTCATCATCAGTGCCGGGCTGGTGCGTACCGGTCTGGTGGAATGGGCCGCCCGCCAGCTCGACCGGCTCGCCGGGAAGACGGAGCTCCGCCTGATGCTTATCCTCAGTCTCACCGCGGCTTTTTTATCGGCCTTCATCATCAACGCCGCCATTGTGGCTATTTTCATTCCCGTGGCCATGGTACTGGCTCGAAGCCGTAAAATTGCCTCGTCCCGAATCCTCATACCGCTGTCTTTCGCCAGCCAGTTCGGCGGCGTCTGCACCCTGGTCGGCTCATCCACCAACCTCATCGTCAACTCCATTGCCGTAAGCCGCGGCCTGGAGCCGTTCGGCTTCTTCGAGTTCCTGCCCCTGGGACTTGCCATGGTGGGAGCCGGCACGGTCTATCTGGCCGCTGTCGGGCACTGGCTATTGCCCGTGCGGAAGGGCGAAGCCGAACAGATAGACAAATACCGGCTGGTTGATTATCTTGCCGAACTCCAGGTAACCGATAAATCGCAGTTAATCGGCGAGACCTGGGAAACGAGCAAGGTAGGTGACGAGACTAAAGTAGAACTGGCCAATCTCCTGCGGGGAACGAAGGCGGTCACCAGACCGACCCGGACCAGAATAAAAGCCGATGATATCCTGCTGCTGCACGGCAACGTTGAGCAAATACTGGCAATTGAATCCAAATACGGTCTAAAAATCCTCAAGGATGCCAGGGTAAAAGACCAGGAACTGAGCTCTCATAATATGAAGTTAAGCGAGGTGATGATACCACCCGGTTCCAATCTCATCGGACGCACGCTGCATGAAGCCGCCTTTTTCCGCCGCCATAGACTTACAGTACTCGCTGTTCAGAGACGAGGCAAGACCCTGCGGGAACGCCTGGTCGATATCAAGCTGAAAGAGAATGATACGGTACTGCTCCAGGGCCATAAAGAGGATATCGACTACATTATGAACTCTCCCAACGCCATCGTTACCAACGAGCTGACCGACCTCTATCTGAGGAAGGACCGCGCTATCATAGCGCTAGCGGTGCTGCTGGTCGTGGTAGCTCTCACCACGCTGAATGTAATGTCCATTATGTTTGCGGCTATCCTGGGTGCCGTAGCCATGGTGGTAACGCAGTGTCTGACCATAGAAGAAGCCTATAAAGCCATCGACTGGATGATAATCTTCCTGCTGGCTGGCGTCCTGCCGATGGGGCTGGCACTGGAACAGAGCGGAGCTACATTATGGCTGGCTGACCACGTCCTGCAACCCCTGGCTGGTCACGGGCCGGTGATGCTGCTGGCGGTGCTCTATATTATCACCGCCGTGCTTACCGAAGCCATGTCCAACAACGCCGCCGCCGCCATACTGGCGCCGATTGCTTTCACCGCCGCCGCTTCTCTAAATATCGACCCCCGCCCCCTGCTTATTGCCATTACCTTCGCGGCCTCGACGAGCTTCGCCACCCCCATCGGTTACAAGACCAACACCATGGTCTACTCCCCAGGGGGCTACCACTTTACCGATTTCACCCGCATCGGCGTACCGCTTAACCTGATATTCTGGGGCATATCCGTGCTTTTAATCCCTCTTATCTGGCCTCTATAAAATATACTTTAAGGTTATGTAAAACAGGAGACTGAATATGGAATGCAATATCGAAGCCAATAAAGCCATGTGCAACTGCACCTACGAACCCTGCCCCCGAAAGGGCAAATGCTGTGAGTGTATCGCCTACCACCTGAGGATGGATGAGCTACCCGCCTGCGTCTTTCCGCCGGAGGTGGAACGGACCTACGACCGCTCCTTTACCCGCTTCGCAGAACTTGTTCTGAACAGGGGTGGTAAGAAAAACTGATTTAGGCTATATTATTAACTGATGAACAAATCAAAGAGAGTCGCCGCCGCGAAACACCGGCGTAAAGCGAAAAAGCTGAAGGGGAAGAGAAAGGCACAGACGCAGTCCAAGAAATAGCTCATTCCTTCCTACTTAGTACAGTACACCGAGGGTGTTTTGGCCTGCCGGCGGCATTATTTGAACTGTGGTAGGTGCCACCCATGAAGTCAGTATACCTGCTCACCGGTAAACCGGGTACGGGCAAGACCAGCCTCATTAAACAGGCAGTGGCCGACCTCGAACTGAAGGCAGGAGGTTTCTATACCGAGGAAATACGGAGCAGCGGCACCAGGCTCGGCTTCAGGCTGGTTACCCTGGACGGCCACGAGGCGATACTGGCTCATGTTGATTTCAACAAGCGCTTCCGGATAGGTAAATACGGCGTTGATATCGCCAGCCTGGATAGAGTCGGAGTACCATCTCTGCACATGGCTGCCGGGCAGTGCGATGTTGTCGTCGTTGACGAAATCGGCAAAATGGAGATGTTCTCGGCCTCTTTCAGGGAGGCGGTATCAGAGATAATTGACAGCGGTAAAATGGTGCTGGGAACGATTATGTTTCAGGCCAATCCGTGGGCGGATGCCGTCAAGCAAAAGCCTCAGGTAAAACTGGCGACCCTGACCAGAGCCAGTTACTCTCATGTGCTGGACGACTTACGGCACTGGCTGAGAGCCGTAAAATCACCTGATAAAGCAGTCACCTCCAAGAATACTAAAGGAAGTTGAGCCAGAAATAATGTCAGAGCTACCGGAACTGATTCAAGCCCTGCTTGACCCCAAAGTATATCCACACCCTCCCCGGAAGGTAGAGCTTATACAGACCCAGATGTCTTTTGTTTTTCTGGCCGGCGACTATGTCTATAAGGTAAAAAAGCCAGTCGACCTCGGTTTCCTGGACTATACCACGCTGGAAAAACGCCTGTTCTACTGCCAGAAGGAAATCGAGCTTAACCGGCGTCTCTGTCCTGAGGCCTATCTGGGCGTGGTGCCGGTAACCAGCGATAACGACCATATCAGCCTTGACGGTAAAGGCGATGTCGAGGAATATGCCGTAAAGATGCGCCGCCTTCCCGAGCAAGCCATGATGGATACCCTGCTGCCCCAGAATAAAATAACGCCGGAGATGGTAAACAGGGTGGCGCAAAGACTCGCCGAGTTCCACCAAAGGGCGGAGACCGGTGCCGCTATCAACGCTTTTGGTGATATTAACACCATTACCACGACTACCTTAGAAGAGAATTTCGGCCAGACAAAAAAATACGTTGGCAAAATCATCCCCCAGAAACAGTATCAGCACCTCAGGGAATACACCAGCCGTTTTCTCGAGAACAACCTCCCCCTGTTTCGCAAACGGGTGGCCGACGGCCGGATACGGGACTGCCACGGCGATCTCCATGCTGCCCACATCTGCTTTACTGACGGCATCTGCATCTACGATTGCATAGAATTTTCCGACAGGCTCAGATATACCGACGTTGCCGCTGAGGTCGCTTTCCTGGCCATGGATTTGGACCACTACAGGCGGGCTGACCTGTCTGAAGTCTTTATCAATGCCTACGTAGAGAAAAGCGGGGATAAAGAACTGATGAAGCTGCTCAATTTCTACAAGTGCTATCGGGCCTGCGTGCGCGGCAAGGTGGGGTGCTTCCAGTACGATGACCCTTATATCTCCGCCGGCGAAAAGGGGGAAATACTGAAAAACACCAAGAGTTACTTCAAGCTGGCGGAATCGTACATTGAAGGTGATTAAGGAGGCATCGAATTGAGAGAACCCTTCGCCAAATTCATCGAAACGGGACTTAAGCCCGACTTCCTGCTCATCGCCTGCGGACTCCCCGGTACCTGGAAAACGGAG
>CAZPQB010000096.1:0-9816 GCA_964588605.1 uncultured Dehalococcoidaceae bacterium
GAGCTAAGGCCGGAGCTGTTGCTCGCCACTTTTGCCGTGCTGTGGAGTCCAAGCTGGTCGGCGAAGCGGGTCTGGCCTGGACCGACCGCCTGATTGAGCTTGCCACCGCCGGGCCTATTGTTGGTATGAAAGACGAACCGGTGCCTCGCTCGGCGAGGGGCATGGGTGCCTGGGATGCACCGCGCGGGGCGCTGGCACACTGGGTAGATATCATGGACCACCGCATCAAGAACTACCAATTAGTGGTTCCCAGCACCTGGAATGCGTCGCCCCGGGACGAGAAAGGAATGCGCGGCCCGTATGAGCAGTCTCTTCTCGGCGCTCCGGTGCCTGATGTTGATAACCCGATTAACGTGGTACGTATCATCCGCTCCTTCGACCCGTGCCTGGCCTGCGCTATCCATCTTATCGACCCGGAGACGAATGATATCAAGGTGTATAAGGTTGTATAGGGGGTAAAGAATGGCAAACGTAAAAAATATTGAAGCAAGACACCCAATGTCCTTCCGAATTCTTCACGAACTAATCATGGTGTCAATCCTGCTCCTGATTATCACCGGTTTTTACATTCACCGCCCCTTCATAGGAGGCGGGGGATTCCTGATGTCGCTGATGCGGGGAGTACACTTCTTCTTCGCCATTGTCCTCATAATCACCATAGTAGCACGTGTTGTGGCCATGTTTGTGGGCAAAGACCGGGACTGGCGCTCCTTTATCCCCACCGGGGCTGATTTTAAACTGCTGCCTAAGACAATCAACTACTATGCCTATGTCGGCAAAGAACCGGAGTTAAAAAAGAAGTATAACCCCCTCCAGATGATTTCCTACTGTGTTGTCTTTATCTTTATTGTTTTCCAGATACTCTCCGGGATCGCTCTGAAATATCCTGATGGGGCCTTTAGCTGGTTTAATTATGGATGGCTCAATAATGAAATCGAGACCCGGATGGCTCATTTCGTAGTAATGTGGTTGCTTATTATGTTCCTGATGATTCACGTTTACCTCACGATACGAGAAAAATTCAGTGAAATTAAAGAAATGCACCTCCTCTCCAGCACTGAGGAGAATAAGGAAGCAGTCAAGGAATAAAGCATCGTGACAGGACAGAACTCTCCAGAGGTAACCTTAATATTGGGTGTGGGTAACACCATCATGGGCGATGAGGGCTTCGGCGTCCATGTTGCCAGGCAGTTAAAGGAGGAAAAGCTGCCGGATAACGTGCGTGTTGAGGAGGGGGGTGTGGGTGGCTTCAACCTGCTTGGCTTATTGGAGGGCATCAAACGGCTGATTGTAGTTGATATCATGATGACTGACAAGCCCCCCGGTGAACTGCTTTTTTTCAAGCCGGGGCCGGATTTCAGCGAGCCTGGAAAGAAGATAATATCTTTCCATCAGGTGGGTGTCCTGGAGCTTGTGCAGATGTGGGGATTGCTCGGCTACCAGCCGGAGATATTCTTCTTGGTTACCCGACCGGAAAAGCTGGAGTGGGGTATGGAGCTATCGCCGCCGGTTCAAATGGCTGCCAATAAAGCAATCAGGTTACTTAATGAACTCTGCCTTGATAACTTCGCCGGATTGGAAAGGAGCGCAAGCTTATGCACTTTGTAACTTTCATCGTGGCTTTTGTCTTCATCCTGGCTGCCGCCATTTTGTTTGGTCGCGGGCTAGTCAAAATGTACCAAGGAAATGGGCAGTCGCGTAGCCTGATAAGCAGTGGGTTCATGGTTGGGCTCTTAGGTGTGCTCATCGCCGCTATTATTTTTGGTGTCTTTTCCCTGTAATATATTTTGGTAATCCCGCAACCCAGGGAGTATGCCCCACGCGCGGCACTGAAGTATTTAGAATCGGCAAGAGTTAAACCAAGGTTTCTCAGAAAATCAACTGAAAGGCTGGATAGCCATGGTGATGGAACAATTCAGCCTATCTTTATTATGGGTCAACTTCTTAGCTTCTGGTAAATACTGCTGATGTAATTTTAACCACCTTTTCTCTGGCTAATAAGCCTCTATATCTGTTAAGACAGACCTGGCACTCTATAATACTATCCTATACTAGGTCGAAGTACTATGGTTAACATTGGACATTGGTACCAGAACATGTTAAGATAAACCCATCCGCGTAGGGAAGGAGTGTTTAATCTTTACAGGAGAGAAATCGTGACCTGATGATATAACTAAGATGTGTTGTCTGGGGGACTCGTGTTCTATGTATCTGTGAATCCTGCCTCACCCTGTTGATTCCAGTATTTCTAAAATTAAGCAGTCCATCAGCAATAGGCTGTTTATCAGGTCTTTAAAAATAGCTTTCCTCAGTCATTCTTCCGTAATTTTCTACGTGAGTTGAACATTCCGCCTCTTGAGCTACCATGGTAATTTCCCCATTTAGCGCTCGTTTATTCCATTGACAGGGAACTTATATACCCTGAGTCCGCCTTCATTTTAGAAGAAAGGGGACAATAACATGTCCGTGATGAATATTCAGATAAATATTGACAAACAGGGATTATTGAACCGCATCGGTTACGGCGATAATTATGAGCCGTCGGCCCGTATCACTTCCCTGGTGGATGACTACATCGAAAATTATCATGACCTTATCGCACCGTTATACTCGTATAAAATCAGGGATATCATATCTGTTGACGGGAGCCGTGCTGATATCGGAGAGCCGATTGTTCTGAAAAGCCGCAACGTCGCCAGACTTCTGGAGCAGTGCGATAAGGTAGCCATTTTCGCCCTGACGATAGGTAACTACCTGGAAGATATGGTCGCTTACTTGGCGGAGCAAGGGCTGGTGCTCCAAGCAACCGTGCTCGATGCTATCGGCTCGGGCACGGCGGATAGTCTGGCCACGCAGGTTGAACAGAGCATAAAAAACGATGCCCGTAGCGAAGGCCTGGTTATCAGCTGGCGTTTCAGTCCGGGCTACTGTGACTGGGATGTGAGCCAGCAGGAACTTATCTTCCGCGCTCTGGGAAGTGACACGGCAGGTATAACATTAAACGAAAGCATGTTGATGGTACCGCGTAAATCGGTATCCGGCATCATCGGTATCGGCCAACCCGGAAAAGATATAGAGAATTATAACCCGTGCCTTACGTGCTTGAAAAAAGACTGCCCGGGCCGGAGGAGATAGAATATAAGAGGATGATTCGAAAAGGACTTGAAGGGGGCAGCTATAAACCCCTTACCCCCGAGGATATATCCAAGATAAACGAAACGGTACTGCGCACTATTGAAGAAATAGGCTGTGTGGTTAATTCAGATACAGCGCTGGCCGCCCTGGAGAAAGCCGGCGCTACCGTGGATAAAGAAAAACGCCGGGCACGATTATCAACTGAAAAGGCGCTGGAACTCATCAGCCAGGCACCGTCCGAGGTAACCCTCTGCAGTCGCGATCAGAAAAATGACATTCACCTAGGAGGCTCCCGGGTCTACACTGGAACCGGAGGCACTGCCCTATATATCTATGAGCCGGCTACCGGCGTGAAACGCCAGGCGACCCTGGACGACCTGAAAAATATCGCCGGACTGGTCGAGGAGTTGGACAACATCCATCTCTTTCTTCTGCCGACCTACCCCAATGAACTGCCGCTGGAGCAGGTGGATGTCAACCGCTTTTTCGCCGGGCTTGATAACACCACCAAGCACATCATGGGCGGGGTCTACACTACCGAAGGCATACGGCAGGTCGTGCGTATGGCCGAGCTCGTCGCCGGGTCGCCGGAAGCGCTGCGAGAGCGTCCGATTATCTCCATCATAACCTGCGTTATCAGCCCCTTTATCATCGATGCCAAGTACGGCGACATGGTGGTCGCCGTGGCTGAAAGCGGTATTCCACTGGTATGCCCCGCGGAACCCTTGTGCGGGGCCACTTCGCCGGTGACACTGGCCGGCAACCTCGTCGTCCAGACGGTTGACTCGCTCATGGGGGTAATGCTGGCACAGGCAGTTAACCCGGGTACGCCGGTAATCTTCGGCTCCGTAGCCACCAGCACCGACCTCAGAGACTACAAATATATCGCCGGTTCTGTGGAAATGGGACTACTCAACGCGGCGGGTGCCCAGATGGCGCAGTTCTATAAACTGCCTTTTTACGCCACCGGCGGCATGACCGACTCCAAGACGCTGGACGCCCAGAGCGGCTACGAATCGGCCATCACCAACCTGCTCTGCGCTCTCTCCGGCGCTAATTTCATCCACGATAGCGCCGGCCTGATGGAGTTCGCCATGACCGCCTGCTATGAAAAGTACGTAATTGATAACGAAATACTGGGCATGGTAATGAGAGCGGTCGAGGGGATACGGGTAGACGATGAGACCCTGGCTTATGACCTCATTAAGGAAGTCGGGCCGGGCGGCAACTTTGTCACCGCCAAGCACACGCGACGCTTGATGCGCAAAGAACACTATCAGCCCACCCTGAGCGACAGGAATAGCCGCGAGAACTGGGAGGAGAGGGGTGGTAAGAGCACTTGGGAAAACGCCGCTGAAAAAGTAAAAATTATTCTGGAAAGCCGTGCCTCCGTCCTGCCTGATACAGTGCGGGAGCGTGTGTTATCGCAGCTAAAGGGTATCTCGGTATGAGATATACCCCTATCCGGAAGGAGACAGACATGTCCGAAGATATTATCGAACTGATTAAGGAGAACGTAATCCAAGGGAGAGTCAATAAAGACGACGAAGGTATCGAAGTGGGCGTAGCCGGCCAGCCCGGGGTAACCGAGCTTACCGAGGCAGCGCTTGCCTCAGGGGTGAAGGTCTCTGAAATTATCAATGAAGGGCTCACGGCATCGATGGAGGTTGTAGGGCAAAAGTTCGAGAATGAGGAGTACTATATACCGGATATGCTGGCCTCGGCGGAGGCCGTCGGAGCCGCCATGGAGCTCCTGAAGCCGCATCTGGCTAAAAGCGGCGTCAAGCCCAAGGGCAAGATACTCATCGCTACGGTCAAGGGCGACCTCCACGACATTGGTAAGAATATCGTATCGATACTGCTGCGGGGGGCCGGATACCTGGTGAAAGACCTAGGACACGACGTTGATACACGGGATATCGTCGCAGCTGTCCGGGAGGAGCAGCCCGATTTTCTTGGGCTTTCGGCACTGCTTACCAGCACCATGGTCAACATGGAAGATACAATAAAAGCACTCAAGGAAAACGGCCTCCGGGATAAGGTAAAGATAATTATCGGCGGGGCGCCGGTCTCGCCGGAGTACGCCAAGAGTATCGGCGCCGACGGCTACGGCGCCGATGGCTTTCATGCGGTAGCCGTCACCGAGGCTCTAAGCAGCGATAATTCTGCCGATGGCTAGCCACCTGCCCGCTGCCGACATGTCGGAAGGAGGAGCGAAGTGCCCAGAGAAGGGATACTAGTTAGCAGTCCTGTAGAAAGATTAACCGGAGAGCAGGTCCAGCAGATTCACGATGCCTCCATCGAGATACTGGCCGACCCGAGGCTGCTGTGCTTTAACCAAAAGGCAGCTGAAATTTTTCAGAGCCACGGGGCTGAAGTTAAAAGCGTCTCCGGCAGCACTATTCCCTGCTGGAGCGTGAAGATACCGGAAAAACTCGTAGCTGATGCCCTTCAAAAAGCGCCTAAAAAAGTTACGCTGGGAGCCAGAAACCCAGATAACGCCCTAATAATGAAGGGCGACGAACCCAGGGTGTTTTTCATCACTGGCTCGGAAACGAATACGTGGTTGGATGTCGATTTTTCCACCTACGTAAATAAGACGGACAGCGCCAAGGAAATCGAAATACCCGAATTCAAGCCGCGGCGCGGCACATTAGCCGATTTATGCGATTCGGCGCATGTCTGCGAGCACCTGGAAACTGTCGATGGCTATATACGGACGGTCAATATCCAGGACAGAGACATCACCGAAGATAACAAGGATGTTAACAAGTTCTTCGCCTGCCTGAACAACACCACCAAGCACGTTATGTCCGGCCTGACCAACCTGAAGCAACTGGACAACGTGGTCAGGATGGCGGAGATTATCGCCGGGGGGCCGGAGAAGCTGAAGGAGAACCCTTTAGTATCGTTCATTACCTGTCTGGTGAAGAGCCCGCTCCAGTTTGTCGACGATACTACCGAGACCTTTATGGAAGTGTGCAAAAGGGGTTTGCCCATCGTAGTCTCATCGTCGCCGCAGGCCGGGACGTCCGCACCCATCAAGGAAGCCGGCATCATGGCCCAAATTAACGCCGAGGTACTGGCGGGTATTACCCTCGGCCAACTGGTAAATAAGGGTACGCCGGTGCTCTACGGCAGCGTGCCGGTGCGAGCCAGGATGGATACGCTGGGCGACTCCTACGGGTCGGTCGAAACCAGCCAGTACCACGTCGATTGCACACAGATGGCACGATTTTACAATCTGCCTAACTACTCTACGTCGGGAGTCTGCGACACGAAAATGCCCGGACAGCAGTCGTCAATCGAGAGGCTGTTCTCCGATATCGTGGTCGCATTGAGCGGTCCTCAGTTTCTGCACTGCGCCTTCGGCCTGCTGGACTGCAACTCCGTGTTCTGCCTGCTCCAGGCCGTACTGGACGACGCGCATTTCCAAATGATCAAATTCTTCCTGAAATCGCCGCGCATTGACGAACAGGAGCTTGATCTCGTCAAGAAACAGATAAGGGAAGTGGTGGCGACGCCGCAGAAGATGTTCATCAACTACATCCGCCCGGTCATGCGCAGCGGGGAAATTTCGCCGCCCTACCCTTTCGAGGGTGACGGCGAGAGCGATAGTGTCTTCGCTTTAGCCAATGAGCGCTTGAAGGAACTCAGGTCGAAACCGGTGGAGCACATCGACCCGAATACTACGGCCAGAATATTCCAGGAGATACCCGGCCTGCTGCCCAGGCTCAATGTCTATGAAGGGGAGAGATAACTATGAGTGCAGATATAATAGGTATGATTAAGGAAAACGTTATTCAGGGAAGAAAGACCCGAGATGATGTAGGCATCGACGAATCGCTCTCCGGGACGCCGGGGGTATTGGAACTGACGGAGTCGGCTTTAAAGGAGAACATTTCGTCCGAAAAAATAATTATCGGAGCCCTCACGCCAGGAATGGAAATCGTCGGGGAGAAGTTTTCCACCAAGGAATATTTCATACCGGATATGCTGGCCTCCGCCGACGCCGTCGGGGCGGCCATGGACATACTGAAGCCGTACCTGGAGAAGTCGAACGTGCCGACCAAAGGGAAATTCGTCATCACTACGGTCAAAGGCGATATCCACGATATTGGCAAAAACATCGTCGCCATCCTGCTCAAGGGCGCCGGCTATCAGGTCAACGACATCGGCATCGATGTGCCCGAGGATAAAATAATCAGCGTGGTCAGGGAAGAGCAGCCCGATTATCTCGGTCTCTCCGCCCTGCTGACCACCACCATGACCGAGATGGACGCCGTCATCAAGGCGCTAAAGGAAAATGACCTCCGGGATAGAGTTAAAGTCCTGATTGGGGGCGCGGCCGTCTCCGATGAATACGCCCGGGAAATAGACGCCGATGCCTTTTGCGCCGATGGCTTCCAGGCTATTAAAGTACTGGAAAAGTTTGAAACTGCATGATAATAGTGTTCATAGGCGTTTTACTAAGGAGAAGGGAGATACATCATGGCAGGAATCACCGGAATACTGGGAAAAGATAACGGTGAACTAAAAAAAATACTGAAGAAAATAAGCTATCGCGGTCCGGACGAAACATGGGAAAACAAACAGGACCCCGTACATCTGGGCTGCCTGGAGTTGAATGTAGGCGGCTCCTGCAAGGATGGGACTCATCATGCTTATGACGGCGAGGTGGCTGCCATAATCGACGGACGAGTATATAACACCGAGAAGGGAAATATGACTGATGCTGAGGCAGTGATAGACCTCTATAAAAAATACGGCATAAAGTTTGCCGGAAAGCTCAACGGCGATTTCGCCTGCGCCATATCTGACGGCGGGCAACTAATATTAGCCCGCGACTGGGCGGGTATCAAGCCCCTCTATTACGGACACAGCGATGGTAAGTTATGTTTCGCATCTGAAGCCAAGGCGCTGGTAGGAACCGCCGAGGATGTGAATGAGTTCCCGCCGGGTTACGTATACTCGCGTGAACAGGGCTTCCGGAAATACCCATCCGAAGCCGTTACAACGCCGGAGTATGAGAACTACGAACAGGGCAAAAAGGTAATACGCGATCTGCTGATGAAAGCCACCGAGAAACGTTTGAAGGACAATGCCGTGGGAGGCGTGCTTCTCAGCGGTGGTCTGGACAGCAGCCTTATAACCTATATGGCACACGAGATACAACCGGATATAGAGTGTTTTACCGTCAGTATGGAGGAAGGTCAGGACCTGCCACTGGCGAAAGATGTCACCAAATACCTGGGAGTCAAACATCACATTCTGATATTCGGCGAAAAGGAGATCAAGGAGATATTGCCCCTGGCGATCCATCACCAGGAGATGTACGAGGAAAGCTGCGTACACGGCGCAATCGCCAATTTCCTGGCAGGACGCTTTATCAAACCGCATACCAAGGTCGTGCTCACAGGTGAAGGCGCCGACGAATTTTTCGGCGGTTATGACGGCCAGTACAAGAAAGGCGAAAATCCAGAAGAAGTAGCCAGTATCGTCGATAAGCTAATCAACGTGGCTCACAACACCGCTTTACAGAGGCTGGACAGGCTGAACGCTGCCAATTCCTACGAGAGCCGTACGCCTTTCCTCGATGCCGAAGTCATGGACTTCAGCCTGAAAATACCGTTACAGTATAAAATTCACGGAGAAGAGCAGACCGGCAAGTGGATAGTACGCCAGGCGTTTGAAGGGTTTCTGCCCGACCATATCGTCTATCAGACCAAACGTTTCTTCGCCCAGGGTTCCGGCGTGGCTTATATCATGCGGGCGCAGGCGGAAAAGGAAATATCCCAGGATGAGCTAGACAAATTCAACAAGGTTGCAGGAAATCCGTACCTGTCCTCGGTTGAGGAGCTTTATTATTACCGTATTTTCAAGAAGACATTCCCCGGACCGGCTTATGACAGGCTGGTAGGCAGGTGGGATCCCCTTAGACCGGCGTTTTTCAAAGATATAGAAAAACCTTCCTGACAGGCACTGCTTTTATAATTTTCCCTCTGTATATAAGGGTACGTATGCCCTTTACCAGAATGCTTTGGTTGCTACGCGATCTGGATATGTTTTTTAGTATCAATACGTATAAGTTAGGCAGGCGAGAATTTATGTGCAGCATAGCCGGATGTTTTGGAACCAGAGACACAGAAACCGTCAATAAAAAGCCGGACGCAGGGTGGTCTATGCTCCATGCGATATCAAACCATTCCCAAAGCACCGAACTGAGGTTCAATATGCTGACCTTCTTATTATCCAGCCGGGCCCACCCTCGTATCGCCTGCGGCTAAACCCATAAAGGTTACACCCCTCCCCCTGTTTTTCTGGGGTGGGGGGCTATTTACAGACAAGCCACTGATGCCACGAGGGCGGGTGGGTGGGAATTAAAATCTGGGTAGGGGCGGCGCTGGTGGGGAACAACATTACGGGCGGCGTGGGTGGGAAAAGATAACTATGAGGGGCATGGTGGGGAGAGAAAATACTAAAGAAAAAGGGGGGAAAGGGGAGGCGGAGTTAACTACACCTTCTCCAGCTTAGCAAAGCTAAGCAAAAGCCTCTTCACCCCGGCCCCGTCGAAAGCCACCACCACCTCAGCATCATGCTTGACCGGCTGGCAGCTAACCACCACACCCTCACCGAACTGCATATGCCGAACGTGGTCGCCGGCCCTGAGCTCGGGCATAT
>CAZPQB010000097.1:0-9620 GCA_964588605.1 uncultured Dehalococcoidaceae bacterium
TGCTTCAGATTAACGGCGGCTGATTTTTTCGGTTTAGCCATCATCAGTCCTTTCCAGCCTCACAGCACATGATTTTAGCGCCGGAGCCTTGGCTCGATCGTCCAGAATGGTGTCAAACAGCTCATAGATAGAGCTACCGGGGAATGATATCGGCATGAACAGCAGTCCCTGGGGTAGCCTGTTACTTATCCTGGCGGTGGTCAGCAGTTTCCCCTGTTTTGAGGTAACCTTAACTCTCTCGCCATCGCTAATACCTAAGTCTCTGGCATCAGCATTACTGATTTCCACGAAGTCTTCCTGGCCGAACCGGCTTAATCGCGATGTTCGCGAGCTGCGGGAGCCAGTGCCGAACTGGTATAATGTTGAGCCGACCAGTAAGGTTAAAGGATAGCCATTCCTGGCGATACCTTGCGGGGGTGTATAATCGACGGGAGAAAATCGACCGAACCCGCTGGGGAATAGACCATTATAAAGTCGTCTGGTTCCCAGGCGACTATTTCCCGTATCAACCCAATCCACACCCGTTGTTACAAGGTCAGCACGGGATATGGGATGGTATAAGGGTACCATCTCTTCGATTTCGTCCATTATCTGCTGCTGAGAGGAGTAGGGCATTGGGGCACCCAGATATTCAGCCAGCTTGAGGATTATCTCCCCATCGGGCAGGCTATCGCCAACAGGCTCAATTACCTTTCGTATTCGCTGAACCCTTCCTTCAAAGTTAGTGAAAGTCCCATCTTTCTCGGCGAAGCTGGCCGCTGGTAAAATCACTGAGGCTAATTTCGCAGTTTCCGTCAGAAACATATCCGTTACTGCCAGAAAGTCCAGGGAAGAAAGGGCTTTCTTCACTATGGTTGTTTGCGGGAAGCTCGCTACAGGGTTTTCTCCCATAATAAACATCCCCTTTACTTTGCCCTCCCCGGCCTGCCTGAGCATTTCAAAGGCTGTTAGACCGACGCCGGCTGGCAATTGGCTTCCCCAGCGCTCTTTAAATCTCTGCCTGGCCTGGGCATCGCCTGTATTCTGGTAGCCGGGAAGGAAATCCGGCAGGGTACCCATATCACACGCCCCATGGGCATTATTTTCACGCTGCAGGGCGAAGATACCTCCACGCCGCCCTATGTTCCCGGTGAGCATAGCGAGGTTGGCCAGGGCGATGACAGCATCGGTGCCGGTGACATGCTGGGCGATTCCATTGCCGTAGACGATGGAGGCCTCTTCAGCCCCGGCGAAGAGTCTGGCAACTTGTTGCATATCCCGTTTGGGGACACCCGTTACTTCCTCTACATATTCGGGGGTATATTTTCCCAGGCTCTTCTCCCAGGGGATGAAGTTGTTGGTCATACGGGTAACAAACTCCTCGTCAATCTTTTTTTCGTCAATAATCACCTTGGCCAGGCCGTTAAGCAAGGCAATATCGGTGCCCTCTCTGGGTTGGAGCCAGAGGTTGGCAAAGGAGGCAAGCTTGGTCTGGCGGGGGTCGATGAGGCAGAGGGTGGCGTCTTTATACCTGACAGCACGTTTTATGGCATAGCCCACCACCGGGGCAGACACATCGGGGTCGGCACCGATGACCATAATAACCCGTGACCGTTCCAGGACATCGAGTGAGCTTGTCGTGCCGGGGTAGCCAATAGAGGCTCCCAGTCCAATTCGGCTGGCCGGGTTGTAGATGCGGCTGCCGTTGTCAATGTTATTGGTACCTAAAACACCTCTTGCCAATCTCTGTAGTAAATAGTTCTCTTCATTGGTGCACTTGGAAGACCCGAAGACGGCCAGACTGTCGGGCCCACGGGTTTCCCTTATTCGCTTGAATTCGGTTGCCACCTGAGACAGAGCTTGCTCCCAGGTTGTTTCCTGAAACTCGCCGTCCGTCTTAACCAGGGGGCTGGTCAATCTCTCCGGGCTGTGAATGAAATCGTAGCCGTAGCTCCCGCGCACACAGAGTGTACCGCGATTTACCGGGCTTTCGGCGCTTGGTCGCGCCTGGATAACCCGTCCGTCTTTGACGCCCAGACAGATGGTACAGCCGCAGCCGCAGTACGGGCATATTGTATTGACTGTAGTTGCCGTGGTACCCGTGTATGCCCTGTCCTTTTCCATGATGGCTCCGGTAGGACATATAGCCACGCAGGTTCCGCAGAAAGTACATTCGGATTTCTCCAGCGGCGTATCGTTCAAAGTAGCAGGTTTAGTTATAGAGCCGCGGTGGATATAATCAATAGCGCCCTCTACCACCAGTTCCTGGTCAGCCCTGATACACTTTCCGCACAGGATGCACTTAGAGAGGTCTCGTTCGATGAAGGGATTGACTTCCTCAATGATGCCCGGCCGGGGGATTCTCTGAAATTCTACGAGTCCTATGCCCATTGATGCGGCTAAACGGCGCAGTTGACAGTTATTTCCCTTGTCGCAGACGAGGCAGGAATCGGGATGGCTGGCCAGCATGAGCTTGAGGATTACCTTCCGATGCTCCACTACGCGTGGCGAGCGGGTGTTAATCACCATTCCCGGGGCTATCGGGGCAACACAGGAAGCAAGCAATGCCCCCGAGTGCTCATCTTCTACGAGGCAGAGTCGGCAGGCGCCGGTCGAGGTGAGGTTAGGGTCATGACAGAGGGTAGGAATGTCTACACCCGATTCTCGGGCCAGGTCCAGAATAGTCATCCCGGCGTATCCGCTGACTTCGACACCATCAAGTGTAATAGTAACCGCTTCCTTCATAGCCCTCTATTAGCTTTAGCGATACGGCTGGCGATTGAGAGATTCTATCCATGACTGGTCGCCTCTGGCCACTGACCTTATTCCCGTTAGAAGCCGGGAACTGGCTGCCGCTTTCGGAATAAATCCCAGTGCTCCCGCTTGGCGGCTCGCCAGGACATTTTCCTCGTCATCGTACTGGGTCAACATTAATACCTTAGCTGACTTGCATGTCTTGCATATCTCCTTAGCGGCATCCAATCCATTCATTACCGGCATGACAATATCCATCACCACCACGTCAGGTTGAAGCTCAATCGTTTTCTCCAGTGCTTCCTTTCCATTAACCGCCTCGCCAACCACCTGCATATCCCGTTGCAGGGTGAGTACGGAGCGAATACCGTCCCTGACTACAGCATGGTCGTCCACTATCAGCACCATAATCCTCTTCGTCGCCCTATCCAGCAGTTTTTGAATGCGGGGTATTAGTGCGGCTGGCTCAACAGGTCTGGCCAGGAAGTCCTCGGCATCACACTGCATCCCCTCTTCCATCCTCCAGCCCTTAATTACCTGCTCCTCGGGAGGGGCATTGATAACCATCATGGGCAGGTTGCTGTACCCCAGAGTCCCCTTCATCCATTTATGGAACAAGAAAGCATCTCCTCTAGGCATAATTGTGCCTAAGATAATCATATCTGGCTCTTGGGAACGGACCATCTCCTCAGCCTGTTGGCGGTCAGAGGCAGTAAATACTGAGTAGGATTCATTGCCCAAAGTCTCCTTGAAAGCTTCCGTGAAACCAGCGTCATCATCTACTATCAGAATTCTGGTCTTCCTTTTTCCCATTATCCTCCTCCTTCCCCAAGCAGCATCTTTGAGTTATACTATAAGCCATTCTCAAATAAAGCAAAATAAGGATTATACCCCGATGGTCAGCATAAAAACCCCTGATTTTCGCCAGATTTTTCCTCATATCGGCGTGGATAAGCCGAGAGGCATGGTGTTAGCGAGTATGTAAGGTGAATTCCAGGTTTATGCTAAGACGAGTTGGCAGAGGTCAGTTAGATGGTTATGATACCTTTTCGCACGGCGTATTTGACTAGGTCAATGCGGTTGTGTATACCGAGTTTGGCCATGAGATTTGTCTTATGGCCTTCGACAGTTTTCGGTGTAATGACCAGCATATCGGCTATTTCCTGCGTGCTGTGTCCTTCTGCCAGTAGCTTGAGTATATCACGTTCTCGTTCTGTTAACTGGTTGTAGGGGTCCTGTGTGGCTCGTTCGCCAGCAGTTCGCTGGTAATTCTCCACCAGGAGTTTGGCTACCGAGGGGGAAAGGTAGGATTCGCCCTTATAAATAGAGCGAATACCTACAGCGAGCTCGGAAGATGCGGCCGCTTTGCTGATGAAGCCGGAGGCTCCTGATTCGATAACCGGGAAAACATATTCCTTATCGTCATACTGAGTAAGAACAAGTACCTTCGTCTTGGGGAACTCCTTGTTTATCCGGTGGGTGGCTTCCAGTCCTCCCATTATAGGCATAGCTATATCCATGAGCACCACATCAGGAGTCAGCTCCCTGACCATCTTCAGCGCCTGGTTCCCATTGGCGGCCTCACCCACTACCTCAATATCGCCAGCAAGGGCAAGTAGAGCACATATACCATCCCGCACGATGGTGTGGTCATCAACTACCAGTACCCTAATTTTCTGCATCCTCACCATCCCAGAGAATGGGCACTTTTGCCCAGACAGTGGTTCCCTTGCCCGGTTGGGACTCAATCCCGCTGGTGCCACCAAGTAGGCCGATTCTTTCTCTCATACTGAATAACCCGCGGCCTCGCCCGCTCTCCTCAACGTCTATAATTTCTGATACGTTAAATCCTTCCCCGTCATCTTTAATGCTCAGCGAGAACTCATCGGGCTGATATTCCAGTACGATGGTAGCCTCCTTTGCCTTGGAGTGCTGGGCAATGTTGCCGATGGCTCCCTGGACGAAGCGGAAAAGTGCGGCTTCAACATCGGAAGGAAATCTTCTCTCAGCCCCTCTGATATCTACTGATACATTAATTTCCAGGGGTCTAAGCCTGGTCTCAGCGTACTGGCGAACCGCAGGGACTAACCCCAGTGTATCTAATAAAGCAGGGCGTAGATTGGAAATTAGCCGGCTTACTTCGTTATGTACCCGTACTGTTAATGCCTGTACCTTCTTCAATCCATCAATAAACTGGACATCCTGGTTGCCAGATATCGAGTACATTTCTATCAACGCCTGTAACTGAAGCGCTATCCCAGATAGGGACTGACTGGTTTCATCATGGAGTTCCCGGGCAATCCTCCTCCGTTCCTCCTCTTCTGCTACCAGGTTTTGCCGCGCGAGTTTACGCAGTCTTTCCCGGGCTGTTCTCAGTCGTTCATATAGCCTAGCCTGCTCAATAGCGATTCCAAGCTGGTCGCCGATAGCATAAAGTAATTGCATATCATTGGTGGTAAAGCGACGTGGCATTCGACTGGCCACATTCAGGACGCCCAGGACTTTGTCCTTGGCCCTGAGTGGAACGCAAATAAATGCCTTCAAGCCTTCAGCGACAACCAGCTCGCGTTGAGCCACGTGCGGGTCTGATGAAATGTCTTCCAGGAGGACCGCTTTGCCGGTTTGTGCCACACTGCCCGTAATTCCTTCACCTACACCCACGCGTATTTTTTCCACGAATTCTTTGCTCAGACCTCGGTGGACATGGTGGACAAGCGTTTGTGTTGGTTCGTCAATGAGCAGGATTTCGCCCTTGGTGCCGTTCATGATGTCCAGGGTACTGTCCAGGCCAACGCCAAGAATGGCGTCCAAATCCCACAGACCACTAAGCGCCGCTGAAATACGGCTTAACGCAAGGACCTCAGGCTGATGTCCCTCTGCTTTTACCTGTGACCGGCGACCTGCTGAGCTATTAGACTTATGCGGCCCCATATTCCCGGAACCTCGCTTAAGCTCTTAGTGCTTGACTCGTATAGATTAGACTATATCAAAGTTGGGGACTTGTCAAACTGGGTCGCCGACGATGGAATCGGCCAGCATATTATTCTCCTCTGGCTGTGCACAGTCATTAGTATGATGGAGTTATGTTTCTTTATAAATCTATAAATGAGTAATTGCGCAATTACGTATTACCTTCTATTAGCGCAGTTTTCCAGGCGTTCGAGTCCGCAGACATTACAGGGATTATTGCGGCAATCAGGCGTCACTATACCCTGCCGGGCGCGTTCAAATTCATTCTTTAAAAAAGTGTCGGTTATGCCCGTATCGATATGAGACCAGGGGAGCACTTCATCGAGAGAACGCTTGCGGTAGACATAGAAAGCGGGTTCCAGCGCATTATCGGAGAAGGCGCGGAGCCAGTTGCTATAATTGAAATGCTCGTTCCAGGCATCGAACTTGCAGCCCAGTTCCCAGGCACGGTAAATAACTTTGCCGAGGCGGCGGTCTCCCCGCGACAGGGTGGCTTCCAGCAGGCTGGTTCTGGGGTCGTGCCAGGAAAGGCGAATCCCTTTGCGTTGCAGGCCCTGCTGGAGAATTTCGTGCCGGGCGGTCAACTCTGTTTCCTCTATCTGGGTGGTCCACTGGAAGGGAGTGTGGGGCTTGGGGACAAAGGTGGCGACGCTCACCCGTATTATCGGCTTTTTACCGCTGGCCTTTTTACCCTCGGCGCGGACTTTATTCACCAGCTGGACAATACCCTCGACATCCTCGGGGGTCTCGGTGGGCAAGCCGACCATAAAATACAGCTTAAGTTTGGTCCAGCCGCGCTTGAAGGCGGTGGCGGCGGTTTCCAGGAGGATGTCTTCCGTCAGTTCCTTGTTGATAGATTGCCTCAGCCTCTCGCTGCCGGCTTCGGGGGCAAAGGTGAGTCCGGTGCGGCTATGGGTGGGGAGCGAGTCCACAAGGTTGATAGAAAGATTATCCAGGCGGAGGCTGGGCAGGGATAGGGCAAGCTTGGGGTAACACCGGCACAGGCTGGCTACAAGTCCTTCAATACCGGAGTAGTCAGTGGTGTTCAGGGAAACGAGCGATATTTCATCATAGCCGCAGTTGGTGATGAGTTCCCCGGCTGCCTGGAGCACCTCCTCGTGGGGGCGTTCACGAACCGGTCGGTATATCATGCCAGCCTGGCAGAAGCGGCAGCCGCGACTGCATCCCCGCTGAATCTCTATGGCGCCCCGGTCATGGATTACCTCCAGATAAGGTACCACCGGATGGGTGGGCGGGGGCGGTAGTTGCGTGACAATCCGCCTTTGAATAACGGGTTTAACTTCGGATAAGGCATGGGTGATGCTTACCGGCAGGCCATCGGGCTGATATTTCACATTGTAAAAGCGTGGTGAGTAGATACCGGGAATCCCGGCCAGGCTATGCAGCAGTTGTTTTTTCCCTGCGTTTTTTACATCCCGGTAGACATCTAAAAACTCAAGCAGCACTTCCTCGCCGTCGCCGATGATGAACAAATCAATGAAATCAGACATAGGCTCAGGATTGAGGCAGCAGCTTCCCCCAGCGATTATCAGGGGGTGGGAGTCATCTCTTTCTGAGGAGAGTACGGGGATTCGTGCCAGGTCCAGCATATTCAGTACGTTGGTATAGGTTAGCTCGTAGCCGAGGGAAAAGCCGATGATGTCGAATTCCTTGAGCGGGTGCCTGGTTTCAATACTGAACAGGGGGATATTACGCTGGCGCATGGCGGCTTCCATGTCTACCCAGGGGGCGTAAACCCTCTCGGCGAGGACATCCGGCTGGTGGTTTAGAAGGTCATAGAGGATGGGTATAGCCATGTTGGACATGCCTATTTCGTATGTGTCGGGGTAGGCTAGCGCTATTTTGATGGGAATGCTGTCCCAGTTTTTGGTGACGCTGTTCCACTCGCCGCCGGTATAGCGTCCCGGCCGGTTTACCTGATGCAGCATATCGTTGTTGAGCAAGATAACCTCCAGACTATCAATTATAGGTGTTAGCCGTATTGAGGCGCAAATATAGGGGGAGTGCCGAGGCACGGAATTGAGGAATTGCGCAATAACGCAGTTACGCCCCGCCCCGTTTTCCCCACGCCCCCATGCCGCCCCGCTGGCTTCTTTTTTCCCACCCGGGCCCGCCCTCGGCGCATTCGCTACTTAGGCCGAAGGTTGTGCCCCCTGCCACACCAAAATCCCTCTCTAACTCTCCCTTTATGGAAGGGAGAGGATGATTGTGCAAACTCGTATATCAACGCCTTGGCCCAATCTGTCTCCCTCCTTCGTAAGGAGGGAATAAGGGAGATTTTGATCCACGGGATAAGCCATAGATGTAACTGGGTGGTGGGTGGGAATAGATAATAACCGTAAAGAAAGAGGGGGCGTTCAAACCCCCTCCCGAATTATACACAATTGCGCCGTTGCGAGCCAAAACGAACTTCACTAGTATTTATAGTTAATCGACTTTATCATGTCTGTCATGTCCCTGAGCTTGGAATAAGACTCCTGTTGCTTCTTCAGGACCTTTTTGTATTCTTCAGGTTGCTCTTCAACTATTATAGGCGCATTAGTATTACGTTTTTTTGCTTTTTGTTTACGCATAACGCAGCCTCCATGGTAATTATACCACGGCTGTCTACACCTCTCGGAACTCACCCTCTACCGTGCCTTCGTCCTCGCCGCCCTTGCCGCCTTCATCGCTGGGGGGAGGTTCCTCACCGGGTGGCGGTGGTGGCGGCTGCTGTTGCTGATAGACAGCCGTGCCTATCTTCTGCATGGTCTCGTTAAGCTCCTGAGTGGCCTTTTTAATAGCCTCGATATCGGTGCCGTTCAGGGCTGACTTTACCGCGGCAATCTTTTCCTCGGCTTCGGTATTTAGGTCAGCCGGGATTTTATCTTTGTTGTCACGGAGCAGCTTTTCCGCCTGATAGGCGAGGGTATCCGCCATGTTCTTGGCTTCTATCTCGTCGCGGCGCTTGCTGTCCTCGGCAGCGTGAGCCTCCGCTTCTTTCTGCATCTTAGCCACTTCTTCCTTGGAGAGTCCGCTGGAAGCAGTGATGGTTATCTTTTGCTCCTTGCCGGTGCCCTTGTCCTGAGCCCTGACGTTGAGGATGCCATTAGCGTCAATATCGAAAGTGACCTCAATCTGAGGCATACCTCTCGGAGCTGGCAGGATGCCGTCGAGCATGAACCGCCCCAGCGTCCGGTTATCGGCAGCCATGGGACGCTCGCCCTGCAGTACGTGAATTTCAACGCTGGGCTGGTTATCCGCCGCCGTGCTGAAAATCTGGCTCTTGGCGGTGGGGATGGTGGTATTACGCGGGATGAGCGGCGTGGCGACACCGCCGAGGGTCTCGATGCCTAATGTGAGCGGCGTCACGTCGAGCAGTAGTACGTCCTTGACCTCTCCCTTGAGCACGCCTGCCTGTATGGCGGCGCCGACGGCGACCACCTCGTCGGGGTTGACGCCCTTGTGCGGCTCCTTGCCGAAGAACTCCTGTACCTTCTGCTGCACCAGCGGCATGCGGGTCTGCCCGCCCACCAGAATTACCTCGTCAATCTGGGCGGATTTTTTACCGGCATCGTCCAGCGCCTGTTTGCACGGACCGATGGTCTTTTCCACCAGGTCCATTACCAGCTGCTCCAGCTTGGCGCGCGTCAGCGTGATGTTGAGGTGCTTGGGGCCGCTGGCGTCGGCGGTGATAAACGGGAGGTTCACCTCGGTCTGCTGGACGGTAGATAGCTCCACCTTGGCCTTTTCGGCGGCTTCCTTGAGTCGCTGCAGTGCCGTCTTGTCCGACCGGAGGTCGATTCCCTGGTCCTTCTTGAATTCATCGCACAGCCAGTCCATAATCCTCTGGTCGAAGTCCTCGCCGCCCAGGTGGGTATCGCCGTTGGTGGACTTGACCTGGAAGGTGCCTTCGC
>CAZPQB010000098.1:0-9520 GCA_964588605.1 uncultured Dehalococcoidaceae bacterium
GTGGCAGATGCCGTCGCCGGCATCCGATAAGATACACCCGCTCTGCCGGGAGAAGTCCCGCAGCAGGATATGGTCGTTGGAGAGGCTGGCGTTGGGACTCGGCGCGGCATGGTCGATAAAAACTAATGTCCGCTCCGGGTTGGCCAGTCCGGACATACCGCTGGCCTGAAATTGCCTGATAGTCAGCGGCCCGGTGGTGTCCTGGACAAAGCTCAGGTCTACCTCAGCGATAACGATATCACCGGCTTTAGCCTCGCCTCCGGACTTTTCGCTCAGTATTTTTTCGGCTAATGTCTTGCCCATATATTTATAACATTACCTCTATAGGGTTTTAGTCCTCCCCCCTTATCCCCCCGCTTTCCTTGATATCTATTCCCACCCACCGCCCTTGTGACATCGGTGACTTAGTCCGCTAATATCCTCCCCATCCCGGTTTCCCCCTTTGGAAAAGGGGAACTAAGGGGGATTTTATACCCCCTAACCCACCGCCCTGGTATCATCCTGCGGTTGTCCGTTAGTTATTCCCCACCCCGAAATCCCTCTCTAACTCTCCCTTTACTAAAGGGAGAGGAGGTTAGTACAAGCCATATATCTAAATTCTGAGCCAATTTGTCTCCCTCCTTCGTAAGGAGGGACTAAGGGAGATTTATTTTCTCCCTACATCGGTATATTGCCGTGCTTCCGGGGCGGGCGAGTCTCCTTTTTATTCAATAGTGCCTCGAGGGCGGCGATAACCTTCGGGCGCGTTTCCCTGGGGGGGATTACCGCATTGATATAGCCCATCCTGGCGGCGACGTAAGGGTTATAGAGCAGCTCGCGGTATTCGGCTATCTTTTCCTGCTCTTTAGCTTTGGGGTCTTCCGCCTTCTCAATCTCGCCGCGGTGAATGATGGCGGTAGCCGCCTCAGCCCCCATCACGGCGATTTCCGCCGTAGGCCACGCCAAGGTATAGTCGGCTCCCAGACCCTGGCTGCACATGGCGATATAAGCCCCGCCGTAAGCCTTGCGGGTAATCAGGGTTATCTTAGGCACGGTGGCCTCGGCGTAGCACCATAAGAGCTTGGCGCCGTGCCGTATGATGCCTCCCCACTCCTGATGGCTGCCGGGGAGATAGCCGGGAACATCGGCGATGGTGAGCAGCGGGATACCAAAAGCATCACAGAAGCGGATAAACCGGGTGGCTTTGTCGGAAGCGTTAATATCGAGGCAGCCGGCGAGATAGCTGGGCTGGTTGGCGATGATGCCGACGACATGGCCATTCATGCGAGCGAAGCAGGTAATCATGTTCTGGGCGTACTGACGGGAAGGCTCCAGGAACTCACCATTATCTACAATGGGGCGGATGACCGCCTTCATATCGTAAGCCTGCTGGGGACTGCCCGGTATAATATCGTCCAGGGCAGCATCAGCGCGGCCAGGGGAATCGGTCGGTTCGATATAGGGAGGCTTGTCCTCGTAGTTCTGCGGCAGGTAGCCCAGCAGAGTCTTTATTTCTTTAATAGCCTGCTCGTCATCGTCGCAGGCGAACTGGGTGACGCCGCTCTTGGTGCTGTGCGTAATGGCACCGCCCAGTTCCTCATTGCCTATCTCCTCGCCCGTCACGGACTTGACAACCGCCGGGCCGGTGATAAACATGTAGCTCGTTTTCTTGACCATGAAAACGAAGTCGGTCATGGCCGGCGAGTAGACGGCGCCTCCCGCCGCCGGCCCCATGATAGCCGATATCTGGGGAATAATCCCGGAGGCGCAGGAATTGCGGTAGAAAATATTGCCGTAGCCATCGAGGGCGTTAATGCCTTCCTGAATACGCGCCCCGCCGCTATCAATAAAGCCGACCATAGGTACCTTCATCTTCATGGCGATATCCATTATCCGGCATATCTTTTTAGCGTGCATTTCCCCCAGAGTGCCCCCCCTTGATGTAAAGTCCTGGGCGAAGGCGCAGACCGTACGCCCGTTTACCTTCCCGTAGCCGGTGACCACGCCATCGGCAGGAATAGACACCTTGTCCATACCAAAGTTGGTGGACCGGTGCTGGACGAACAGGTCTGTCTCCTGAAATGTTTCCGTGTCAAAGAAAAGGTCGAGCCTCTCCCGTGCCGTCAGCTTGCCGGAGTCGTGCTGTTTCTGAACGCTCTTTTCGCCGCCGCCGGCTTTCAGCTCGGCTTCCAGTCTGGCCAGTTTCTCCATTTCTTCTTTCAAATCTCACCTCGCCGGTAAAGGTTAAAGCAAGTTAATGATATCATAACAGTTTTTTACGGGCAAACATTCAAGGCATTACGTCCCCTACCTCCCATCCTTAGAGAAACAAGGGAAAAAGAAAGGGGGCTTGCGCCCCCACAGAATACACTTCCCCACAGGAACCTTCAGTCACTCAGTGTTTTTTCCGGTATTCCATGAAAAAGAGCAGCGCGGCGATAGTCTTGGAATCTTCAATCCTGCCCGAGGTTACCAGGTCGGTAATCTGCGCTAAAGGCACACGCACCACTTCAATACCGGCCGTATCCTCAGCATAAAGCTGGCCGGGGATAAGATCCGTCGCCAGGTAAAGATGGAGGTACTCATTGCAAAAGCCCGGCGATGAATATAGACCCATCAAGCGCTCCAGTCTCTGCGGACGGAATCCGGTTTCTTCCTGCATTTCCCGCACGACCGCCGCCTCGGGGTCTTCGCCAGCATCAATGCCACCGGCGGGTATCTCCAGCAGCTCTTTCTCCAGCGCCTTGCGGAACTGCTTTACCAGAAGGATATTATCATCGGCATCCACGGCAATGACAGCTATGCAAGGGGCGTGTTCAATGACTTCCCGCGTGCTCCAGTGTCCATCGACCTTCTGTACGGTATCGACACGCAGCTTTAAAATACGTCCTTCGAAGATTATCTCGCTGGATAGTGTTTTTTCTTCGTTCAGCTAAACCGCCTCCTTGGCATGATAGATAAGGGCTGTCTCATCGCAGTTGGGGAATTTGGGGCACCGAAAGCAGTCGGTCCAGACCTTGCGCGGCAGTTCCGCCTTGTCGATATCCACAAAATCATACCGCTTGAAGAATTCCGGATGGTAGGTAAAGCAGAAGACGGTATTGATACCAAGTTCCGCAGCCTCCTTGAGACAGGCCTCAACCAGGAGGCCACCCAGGCCTTTTCCCTGCCTGTCCTCCTCTACGGCTACCGACCTTACTTCGGCGAGGTCTGACCAGCTAACGTGTAGCGCCCCGCAGGCAACCACCTGCTGCTCCTCTTTGATAACAAAGTAGTCACGGATATCCTCGTACAGCTCGCTCAGCGGTCGCGCCAGCATCTCACCCCTCTGGGCAAACCTGTTAATCAGCTTGTGCATCTGGGCCACATCCGGTATTTTAGCCTTTTCTACGTTCACCTTATTTTCCTCTCAATTTTTCTTCCAGGGAACTATAAAATGAGTTCTCAGGACGGATTCTCCAGAACCTGGCTGTGTGGGGACTGTGCTTTATCGTAAGCGTGTCACCACCTGTCAGTGATAAATTGACATGCCCGTCAATACTGAGAGTGGCCGGATGATATGTTCTGAGGTTTAATTTCACCTCGGCCTTTTCAGGTAAAACCAGGGCATAGTCCATGCTGAGGTGAGCGGCTATCGACACCAGAAGGAAGTCCCGGCACTGTGGATATAAAATAGGGCCATGGGCAGCCATGGCATAACCGGTGCTGCCCGTAGCCGTGGCCACAATGACGCCGTCGGTTTTGTACGTGGTCATATACTCGTCGTCTATACTGGCTTCGATTCTTATTAACCGGGCGATTTCCCCCCGGGCCAGCACGATATCGTTCAGGGCGTGAAATACACGCCGTTCCTGCCCTGAGGCAGCGATTTCTACCTGAAGCATGGCCCGCTCGTCAATCCAGCCGTCTTTATTGAGTAATACCGGCAGCTTGTCCAGGGCTTCGTCGGCATCAAGTTCCGTCAGAAAGCCAAGCTTGCCCAGGTTTATGCCTGTAATCGGAGTCGACCCGGGAATCACGACCTGCGCCGCCCTCAGGATGGTGCCGTCCCCACCCACAGTAAGAACAAGGTCAGTGCCATTCAGCTTGGCACTGGCCTTTTCCTTGTCCCATGCGGAACAGACCCAGACAGAAATGCCCTTTGTGTTCAGGAATTTCTCCAGTTCCCTGGCTTTATTCTGGGTAGCCTCAACCTTGGGATGATAGAGGATGCCGATTTTTTTCACGGTTCTTACCTGCCTCACCCACCCTGTTTAACTCCGAGGGGAACAAAGAAAGTGTAGCAATTCTATCTCGGCAGTGTCAAGCTGAGCACGAGGTGCGGGAGAAATTCCACTGCGCTCCTTCTATGCACCCCGTTGCCCCGCCACCTGTTATAGTTTCCCACCCGTGCCCACCCTCGCATCATCCACTACCTAGCCCTTAAAGGTTACGCCCCACCCTCCGATAACTGGGCGTGGGGGGATTAATTCACGGTCTAAGCCGCCGATGATAAAAGGGCGGCTTGCCTTCGCTGAAGCTTTAGCGCAAGCAGGCGGGTGGGAATAGATAAGAAGGGGAGTGGTGGGAGGATACCTGAGAATGCAGCTATTTATAGTTGAACCTCGGCTGTGCTATAATAACTTTTCAGGAACAGGCCCAGATAATGACAGGCACAAGACGAAAATCCAGGGCGACGGCTCTGCAGGCATTATATGAGGTCGACTCCATGTCTCGTAATGCCGGGGAGGTAGTGGAGCGCCTCTTGGCGGAAGGAAATTTATCCGAAGAATACAATGCCTTTGTCCGTGAGTTGGTGGGAGGCGTCGTCCGAAATAAGGCTGAGATTGACCGCTATATCCAGAAATTCGCCCCGGCCTGGCCGTTAGAACAGATAGCCATAATCGACCGCAATATCCTGAGACTTGCAATATTCGAAATTTTATTCGATAATAAAGTACCGGTTAAAGTAGCCGTAAGCGAAGCGGTTGAACTGGCAAAAGGTTACGGCAGCGAGAATTCAGGTAAATTTGTTAACGGGGTTCTGGGATCAGTAAGTACGCTGGCGAGCCGATAGAAAGCTCTTGAAAAGGGGGAGATAAAGTGGCGACTATCTTTGAAAGAATCAAGGCGATAGTTGTGGACCAACTCGGCGTTAATGAAGCCGATGTGGTACCCACAGCCAGCTTTGTTGAGGATTTAGGTGCTGATTCACTTGACCTGGTAGAACTGATTATGGCCCTAGAAGAGGCCTTCAGTACCCCGGAACAGAAGGTTGAGATACCGGACGAGGATGCTGAGAAGATAGCGACCATTCAGGACGCCATTGACTATATAAAAGAGAAGGGTGTTCAGGAGGCCTAGGCCGCTTTCCGAGAGACATCGATAAGCGCCCCGAGCTATTTAAATGCCTTTTACCCAGGCAACCGCATTCAGAAATACCTGCAGACCATCTCCATAATTGCTCGGGGTTTCTCTTATCCATCTCGGATGTTGCGTCCAGCGGATAAAGCGTTCCGGATGCGGCATCAGCGCGAAGATACGCCCCGAGTCATCACAGATACCGGCGATATTGCGCTCTGAACCATTGGGATTATACGGGTAGCCAGCCCCGGTATCGCCGTTCTCATCGGCATAATAGAGTACCGCGTTAAGCTTATCCAGTATTCCTGGCCCTGCTACCAGCTTTCCCTCCCCATGGTTGACCGGTATATACAGACTGTGTATACCCCGGGTAAACACACAGGGGCTGGCCTCATTGACCTGAAGGTACACCCAGCGGCACTCAAACTTACCGGAGTCGTTAGCGGCCAGGGTTACCGGCTGGGAACTCTGACCTTTCAGTCCGGGAAGGAATCCCGCTTTTACCAGAACCTGAAAACCGTTGCAGACTCCGAGTATAAGCCGGCCATCATCAACAAACTTCCGTATGTCATCGCCCAGCCTCAGCCTGAGTTCATTGGCCATGATTTTCCCGGCGGAAATATCATCACCATAGGTAAAGCCACCGGGTATGACCATTATCTGGTAATCAGCCAGGCGCTTCTCGCCCCGGAAAAGCTCGTTGACCAGCGCCGAGTCGACATCGGCACCGGCCTGTTCGAAGGCAACCTGCGTCTCAAAATCACAGTTCGTCCCGGGAGCTCTTAACATTAAAACTTTTACTTTTGCCATTCGATACCTTCCAGCATAAGACCCTTAATATTATTGTGGTCAATTCGATTCGACGTTTTCCAACATTTTAATGTTCAAAACTACCATCTCAGAGGCTTTTGCCATGCCTCTTTCAGTTCGGCCAGGGTGGCATTCAGCAACTGGCCACTTCGACTGTAAACCTCAAGTCTACCGTTATCTATCACCCGTCCGATTTCCGCGAATTCCACCCCGGACATCGCCTTCTCGAAATCCTCCTTATCTTCAGGGGCTATTTCGGCGATAAACCGGGTATTGGACTCAGAAAACAGCACGAAGTCTTCACGGTCTATCGTTTCCGCCAGTGGTACTTTGTCCAGATTGATAGCCATGCCCAGTCCGCCGGCAAAGGCCATCTCGGCGGCCGCCACCCCGATACCCCCCTCGGAGCAGTCGTGGCAGGCCTTTACCAGACCTTTAGCCATCGCTCTGGACAGCTTATCCATGAGTTTCCTACCGTTCTCCGGGCGGACTTTGGGCACGCTATTACCCACGTAACCGTGAATATCATAATAATGCGAACCGCCTAGTTCTTGATAGGTATCGCCGATAATATAGACAAGGTCGCCCGCCTGCTTGCAGTCCATGGAGACGGCCTTATTGACATTCTTCATAACCGCCATCGCCGAGATAAGCAGCGTCGGCGGTATGCAGATGCTTTCCTTTCCCGTCTCGTATTCGTTATAGAGGCTGTCCTTGCCCGATATGAAGGGCGTCCCGTAGATAATGGCGGTATCATAGCAGGCCTGCGCCGCCCTTACCAAATCGCCGAGTCGATCGGGCTTTTCAGGATTGCCCCAGCAGAAGTTGTCGAGCAGAGCTACTTCCTCCAGGCTGCCGCCGACGGCGATAACCTGCCTCAGGGCTTCGTCTATGGCCGAGGCAGCCATCCAGTAGGTATCAATGTCTCCATACTTGGGATTAATGCCGCAGGAGATGATGATACCCTTCTCAGAATCAGGCAGCGGTTGAAGAACGGCGGCATCACCGGGGCCATCATTGGCCACGCCGACAAGAGGCTTAAGCACGCTGGAACCCTGCACTTCATGGTCGTACTGGCGTATCACGCATTCCTTGGAGCAGACATTCCACGAGCCGAGTATCCGCATCAGGTCCTCCTTCAGGTCGGCGGGCTGGGGGAAGTCCGGCTCGGGGTTCTGCGGCAGTTCCCAGAAGGCTTCCCTTTCCAGCTGTGGCAGGCCACCATGCAGGAAAGCCATATCCAGGTCGGCAACGAGATTATCGTTATAATACAGCTGGAGGCGGCGGTCATTGGTGAACTCGCCAATCACGGTAGCTTCCACATCCTCGCTCTGGAGGAGCGCCAGCAGCCGCTCGACCTTACCCGGAGGCACCGCCAGCAGCATACGCTCCTGCGATTCGGATACCCATATCTCTGTATAGGAAAGCCCGGAGTATTTCAGGGGGACTCTCTCCAGGTAAACACGCACCCCCGTTGTTTCACCCATTTCTCCCACCGCCGAGGAAAGCCCGCCGCCGCCGCAGTCGGTGATACGGCAGTAAAGCCCCTGGTCACGCGCCTTCAGGATAACATCCAGGGCCTTTTTCTCCACGATGGGATTGCCTATCTGGACGGAGCTGGAGGAGATATCCTCGGACTCCTTATTCAGTTCCCCGGAAGCGAAGGTAACGCCGTGGATGCCGTCGCGCCCCGTCTTTCCCCCCACCACCACCACAAGGTCACCGGGTTTTTGCTGCCCTCTCTGGCTCATATCTTTGGGCATGAGCCCCACCGTACCGCAGAAGACGAGGGGGTTGCCCACATAGCGCTCGTCAAAGAGTATAGCGCCGTTGGACGTGGCGATGCCCATGCGGTTGCCGTAATCGGCCACGCCGGCGCGGACACCCTTGAAGATGCGGCGCGGGTGCAGCACGCCCCGGGGCAGGTCGGCGTGGGACAAATCGGGCGGGCCGAAGCAGAAGTCATCGGTATTCATAATTGGTTTGGCGCCCAGACCCGTTCCCAGGGGGTCGCGAATAACGCCGCCAATGCCCGTCGCCGCCCCGCCATAAGGCTCCACGGCCGAGGGATGATTGTGCGTCTCCACCTTGAAGCAGACGGCATAGCGTCCGTCAAAGTCAATGACGCCGGCGTTGTCACAGAAGACAGAAAGACACCACGGTTTGTTCAGTTCCTCGGTGACCCTCATGACGGTGGTTTTCATCAGGTTGTCGATAGTCTGGTCACCCAGCGTTATCCTGGCTTTAAAGGTCTTGTGAATGCAGTGCTCCGACCATGTTTGCGCCAGCGTTTCAAGTTCAACATCGGTAGGACTGCGGCCCAGTTGGCGGTAGTAGTCCTGGATATGCTTCATCTCAGCCAGGTTCAGCCAGAACCTGTTCTCGCTCAAATCCATCAGCTCAGCATCGCTCATGTTCTGGATGTCGATGGTTTCAAGATGGAACTGATATGTTGCCGAAGGCAGGGCGACGGCTTCTCTTGTCGCGACGACATGCTGGACAACGCTGTTTACCAGCAGCTTGTCACAGATTGATTGAAGCGCTTCCTGCGAAAGCTCCCCCCACAGCAGGTATTTCTTGGCCGTCCTTACCGCTTCAACGGTGGTAATACCGAGGTCGTTGATGCCCTTCTTAACGCTTTCCTCGACGGGGTCCATGACGCCGGGGTTATAGGCAACTTCTGTAAGATGCGCGCCCGGAGGAGGCCCGGCTTCCCGGTGCGAATATTCCTCGACGATGGGGTCGGTGAGCAGCTCCCGGCAGATGGTCTCGAGTTCAGCCTCGTCAAGTTTTCCTTCCAGAAGATAGATATCGCTGACGCCAACCTTTTTGACCGCCGTAATGCCGAGGTCAAGGATATCCTTCTGCAGCGCTTCCGCGCGGGGGTCGGTAAAACCTTCCTTTATTGAGACCTCTATGCGAAACAAGGCAGCTTCCTTTCTATTTTATCCTCAGGCAGAATTCATTACAATATCGGCAGGTATTTCTTAAGCTCATATTCGGTAACCTGAGACCGGTACTGGTTCCATTCTATCTTCTTGTTCTGGATGAAGGCATTAAAAACATGGTCGCCAAGGGCCTTGCGCACCAGCTCGCTTTTTTCGGTTATCTGTATCGCTTCCAGCAGGCTGGCTGGCAGGACAATAATGCCTCTCCGCGCCCTTTCGTCCTCACTCATTTCATAAACATTCTCTTCCACCGGCTCGGGAACCTGGTACTCTTTTTCAATTCCCTCCAGCCCCGCCGCCAGCATAACGCTGAAGGCGAGGTAAGGATTACAGGCGGGGTCGGGGGACCGGAATTCAATCCTGGTAGCCTTTTCCCGACCGGGACGGTATTCCGGCACCCGGACGAGGTCGGAGCGGTTCCGCCGCGCCCAGGAGAGATA
>CAZPQB010000099.1:0-9482 GCA_964588605.1 uncultured Dehalococcoidaceae bacterium
GAGCAGGTGATGAAGGAATTGGGCCGGATTGATATACTGGTGAACAGCTCCGGTTCCAGCTTCATGGTACCCCTCATGGAAATGGAGGAGTGGCAGTGGGACGCGGTAATGAACGTCAATGTCAAGGGGCCATTCTTCCTGTGCCAGCAGGTTGCCCCCATCATGAAAGAGCAGGGCGGGGGCAGCATTATCAATATCACTTCCTATATGGGAGTCAGGGTGGAAGAGTCGCTGGGAGCCTACTGTATCAGTAAGGCAGCCGTGATGCATATGACCCGTGTCATGGCCAAGGAGTGGGGAAAATACAACATCAGGGTCAACGCCATCGCTCCCGCCTGGGTGCACAGTCGACTATCCGACCCGTTCCTGCAGATGCCCGGGGTTAACGATAGAATGCTGAGCCAGACCGCAATAGGGCGCTTTGGAGAGCCTGATGACGTAGCGGCAATTGCTCTCTACCTGGCGTCCGATGCCGCCGCCAATCAGACGGCCGGTATCTTCCCGCTTGATTACGGTATGCTTACCTAGACGATAGCCCGAGTTATTTGATAAGGAGGCACGGAGATGTCTTTAAAAGGAAAAGCTGTCCTGGTTACCGGAGCCCGGCAGGGGCTGGGTAAATCAATTTCTCTGGGAATGGCGGAGCAGGGAGCCGACCTCATCATATGCGACCGCGTTACCGATGATGGCAAGCTGGACGAGACCGCCAGAGAGATAGAGAGTCTCGGGGTGAAGACTCTTTCCATGGGCGGGGATATCACTATCGAGGAAGATGTCAATGCAATCGTCAATAAGTCACTGGAGAAATTCGGCAAGATTGACGTGCTGGTGAATAATGCCGGGGTCACCGCCCAGGACTCGTTCCTCGATCTGCCTTACCGGAGGTGGCGGCTGATTCTCTCGGTGAACCTGGACGGCACCTATCTCTGCACCAAGGTCGTCCTGCCGCACATGCTGGAGAAGAAAAGCGGCATGGTTATCAACGTTTCCTCGATACTCGCCAAGGAAATCCGTATGAGCATCCCCTACGGCGTTACCAAAGCCGGGGTAGAGAGGTTCACTCTGGGTCTGGCGCGGGAGATGCGCCGGGAGGAGGGCATCGCCATTACCTGCATCCGCCCTTATTTCGTCAAGACCGAGATCGTCATGGAATTCATGAAGGGCCGGGACACCAGCGACTATGAAGAGCCGATTATCTGGCAGAAATACCCGGCTATGCTGGCTGGCCTCGAACCGCAGGAAGCCACCGGCAAAATCTGGGATAAGGCCGCCCTGGAAGAGAAGTTCGGCGTCATCGAAGCCTAGTTAATATTAGTCGGCAGCTAATGCAGCCCGGTCTCACCTTTTTAACGTACTGGAAGGGGCCGGGCTTACTTATCACTTCCGCCGCCCTCTGGAATAGAATATCGGCACCAGCAGCAGGGCTGCCATTGAGGAGACCACCATCGCCACCCACATGACCGATGCTGCCTGCATGTGGATACGCAGCGGTGAGAAGAAAAGGGCAGAAAACCCGATGGCCAGTCCGAATGCATTGGCCAGCACCGGGCGGGAAACGGTGGACAGGGCGGAACTGACGGACTCCTCTCGGTTTGTTCCGTCCCGACGGTAGTAGTAGATGCCTGATATAAGGTGGATAGAGTAGTCCACACCGATACCGATAGCGATGGCGGAGAGATTGGCGGTCATGATGTTAAGGTGGAAGCCGGTCATGGAGAGCATGCCCAGAATGGCACAGATGGTAATGGCAATGGGCAGTAGTCCGGCCAGGGCCGCCGTGATACGGCGCAGTGTCACCCACAGCATGATAAAAATCAATGCCAGCGCCAGGGCCAGACTCTGTACCTGACTTCTGACGACAAGTCGGTTCATTTCATCAAATAGCACCGGCATACCCGTAATAACGCGTATGATGTCGCTGTGCTCAGCGACGAATTCGTCAAGACTGCCGATATCTTCGGAAGTCAGCCCTTCCGTCCTGACTATTATCCTTAGACCGTCGTCGGATACCCAGGTTTCCAGGTCATCACTGCTTAGTTGTGAGAGCATCATCTGAGTAAAAGTTGGATTACCGGGATAGGCGTCCGTTCCGGTTGCCATCTTATTTATTCCCTTAATCAGGTCAAATACAGAGAAGGCGTTCTTGATGCCGGGAACGCTCTCCAGCTGCCTCTCGGTTTCCAGGACTTTCTGGGCAAACTCGTTATCGAGCAGGGCTGCCTGTCCCTCTGTGGTGATGATTTCGCCGGTGAGGGGCATGGCTCCGCCGAAGTGCTCTTCCACCTTGGCAAATGTCTGCCTTATCTCTGTACCTTCCTTGAAGAACATGAGCTGGTCCGATACCACGTGGAGTCGGGGTATATAGACGGCGGAGACAACAACAATGGCGGCGAAGATGATGGGTACCAGAATCCTCTGCCGGGAGGCTTTCAGTACGAATTTATTCAGCAGTCCGTCTTTTATCTGGGGTGTTTTGGTGGGGGGTGCCATCCTTGATAGTACTGCTGGAAGGAAAAAGAGGGCCATAAAGCCGGCATAGGCTATTCCCAGAGTTACGAAAATGCCCATGTGCCGCATCGGCACCACGTCTGTCCAAGTTAGTGAGGCGAAGCCGGCCATGGTGGTTATCGTCGCCAGGAATATGGGGGTGCCGACCATGCCCAGCGTCTCCACCGTCAGCTGTCGGCGGTCGGGGTATTTACTGATATTGTCCAGGAAGTGGCTCACGTAGTGCAGGCCGTAGGCCGAGCCAATCACAATTATGAAGAGTGGAGTTATTACCGTTACCAGATTAAGGTCCTGTCCACTCCAGAATATGCTGCCGAAGGTCCAGAGTGCGGCCAGTCCGGCCGGTACGATGGCCAGCACGGTAAGGCGGAAGTTTCGTAAGACCAGGTAGAAGACCAGCAGTATGAGACATATAGCGCAGGGAGGGAGTATGCAGAGTATGCGTATCAGGTAGTCCCAGAGCGTATCCTTTATCACCTCGTTGCCGGCCAGGGAAAGACCCAGGGGACTATCTTCAGCCAGCTCTTTTAGCGAATCGATAACTTTTCCCGTCGGGGCGTCTACCTCAAGGCTGACGATGATAACGGCACTCCGGCCATCATCCGTCAGGAACTGTTCGGTGAAAAAGTACCTGTTTTCAATAAAATCACGGAGTGTATCGTATTTTTCCTCTATATATGCTTCATCTACTGTGGTGATGCTTCCCCCGGTCGTCAGTTGCGGTGGAATGAAGCTCTGGACGAGGGCAACGCCGTCTATAGCTCCCACCTGCTGCTGGAGTCGGAAGACATCCAGCAGGTTCTCTTTATCCAGAAGAGAGCTATCTTTTTCTATGAGTATCGAGATAGTCTCCCCGCTCTGGTATTTGGCGTTAAGTTCGTTGTACGCTTCAGCCTTCGGGTTTTCCTTGGAGAAAAAGGCCAGGAAATCAGTATCCAGGTTAAAGCGGTAGAAGGATGCCAGGGAAACGAGGTTTATTACAATAACGAAAGCTATAATAAGCCTTGAATGGTCATGGATAAAACCGGCGATTCTTTTCAATAGGTGCCTCCCGCGATATTAAAAAAGCATCTACTTATTTTGAAGTCCCTTTAGAAGAAGTTCCGTCAGTTCGTTAGCCAGCTTTTTGCGGTCAATGCCGCGTATGGGGCTTTCTTCGCCCTCAATCCCGTACAGCAACATGAATCCGATAACCATACCACCGATAGCCCGTATTATTATGGGCAGGTTAATATCACGGAAAACGCCTTCTTTTATGCGTGATGCATAGTGTTTCTCCATCATAGCCATAATCGGCTGTATAACCTGCTGGGTATATCTGTGGCGTAGCTCGGGGTCACGCTGTATTTCACTTAGTAAAGGAAGAAAATAGCCGATATTATCCAGGCCCACGTTCAGCCTGTTTTCAATGATGGTTGAAATAAAGGAGGCATCAACCGCCCTGGGTGTCTGCCTGATAACCGCCGTGAAAGGCTCAATGATGAACTTGGCTATAGCGGCGACGAAAAGCTCTCGTTTACTTGAGTAGTAGTTGTAGATGGTGCCGACGGCGACACCCGCCTCCCGGGCGATATCGGGAATGGTCGCCCCATCAAAACCGTAACGTGAAAATACATGCAGGCCAGCTTCTAGGATTTGTTCCTGACGTTGCCTGGTTATTTTCTTTTTTCTATCTTCTCGCCTTGCCATGATGCTTATTTATATGAATGAACGTTCATTCATTATATGCTATATGTCATGCCGTGTCAATATTTATTCGGAAAGAAGATACCAGACGATAGGCTGTATATAGCCTAAAAGCCAAAGACTCTGCCGGCTTCCTCGGCCAGTCTCATCACGAGGCCGGGGATAATACCGAGCAGCAGGACACCCAGGGAGCAGAGGAACAGGGCCAGCCTCGGTGCTCCGGTAGAGGGTACTTTATCCGTAGACGCAGCCTCACCGAACCACATCACCTTGACCACGCGGAGATAGTAGTAAGCGGAGATAACGCTGTTGATGACGGCGATTATCACCAGCCATGTGAGGTCATTCTTAACAGCAGCGCTGAAGATGTAGAACTTGGCCATAAAGCCGGCCGCCGGCGGCATACCGATGAGCGAAATCAGGCAGAAAGTTAAAGCTAAAGCCAGTACCGGCGCCCGTTTTAACATGCCGGAGTAGTCGGCAATTTCATCGCTCCCAATCTTACTGGATATAATGATAATGGCAATAAAGGCGCCAAGATTCGTGAAAGCGTAGCTGGCGAGGAAGAAGAGAATGGTGCTCTGCGCCTGCGTCGCTATCGCCGGGGCGAATCCTAGCGTGGCCAGTCCCACCATGAGGTAGCCGGCCTGGGCGATACTGGAGTACCCCAGCATACGCTTGATGTTGGTCTGGGGAATGGCCACCACATTGCCGATAATCATGCTGATGACCGCCAGCGCGGCGAATATCGTGCCCCAGTTAAGGCTCAGCCACTCGGGAATGCCGAAGGCAGAGAAGAAGACGCGCAGGATAATGGCGAAGCCCGCCGCTTTGCTGGCCACGGAAAGATAGGCGGTTACCGGCGTCGGCGCTCCTTCGTAAACATCAGGTACCCACATCTGGAAGGGGACCGCCGCTATCTTGAAGCCGAAGCCGGCTATCAGCAGGACGATACCTATCAGCAGGGCGGGACTGTCAACAAGACCCTGCAGCGACATCGCCTGAATAGCCTGGGCAATTTCTCCAAGCTGGGTATGACCGGTGAAACCGAAGACAAGCGCCATGCCGTAGAGCAATACCGCCGAAGCCAAGGCTCCGAGGAGCAGGTACTTAAGGGAAGCCTCGGTTGATTTACCGTCCTTAAGAAAGGCGACCAGAATGTAGAGAGAAACGCTGGTCAACTCCAGGGCAATATAGAGTGAAATAAGGTCGGCGGTGGCTGCCATAAGCATCATGCCTAGGGTAGAGATAAGAATCAGGGCGTAATATTCACCCTGGAAGCGTGAGAACTTGTCCGCATAATCGGCGGAAGCCAGAATAACCAGGAAGGCAATGCCGGCAAACAGCATCTTGAAGAAGAGGGCGAAGTTATCGACGGCCAGCATGGAATTGAAAAGATAGACGGGCAACTCGCAACCCATGGCTCTCCATATCGCTACCGAGACACCACCGGCGATAACGACACCGATAAGGCCTACCCATTTCAACACCGCCTTCTGCCGTACGCCCAGGTCAATCAGGATTACCAGTACGGCGAACACGGCCAGTGTTATCTCCGGTATAAACAGCCACAGATTCAAATCCCGCTCTCCTTCTTTCCAGTGCTACATAAATACATCTATCCTAGCCACCTATCAAACCCACTATGGGTGATATACCCAGCTTGAAAACATCCGTCAGGATGGCCGGATATATACCGACAAGCATGATTACCGCGACCAGGACGAACATATAGAATTTCTCCAGTCCGTCGGCGTCCTTAACGCCGTTGTATTCCTCCTTGGCTGGACCGTAAAACGCCTGCTGCAGCATCCACAGTATGTAGCCGGCGGTAAGGACCACGCCGACAATAGCGATAAGCGTATAGACCTGCACGTTGGGTACCGCCGTGCTGTTGAAGCTGCCGAGGAAGATAAGGAACTCGGCGGCAAAGCCGCTGGTGGTGGGTAGCCCCAGGGAAGCCAGTCCGGCTATGGAGAAGACAGCGACAATGACCGGCACCTGCCGCACCAGACCGCCAAGCTTGCGCAGGTCGCGTACCTCAATGTTATGTATCACCAGTCCGGCCATGGCAAAGAGGAGTCCGGTGACCACGCCGTGACTGAACATCTGCAGGGCGGCGCCGGTCAGGCTTACCTGCCCCAGGGCGAAGATACCCAGAAGCACGTAGCCCATGTGGCTGATGCTGCTGTAGGCAATCATCCGCTTGATATCGGTCTGCATCAGGGTTACCGCAGCCCCGTAGAGTATGCCGATTAGGGCAAAGATTATCAGCGGCTGTGCGTACTCCTGGGCGACATCGGGGAACATGCTCACGCACAGGCGAATCATGCCGTACCCGCCCATCTTGATGAGTACGCCGGCCAGTATGACGCTGACGGCGGTAGGCGCGTCGGTATGGGCATCGGGGAGCCAGGTGTGCAGCGGGAAGACCGGCAGCTTCACGGCGAATCCGATTAGCAGTGCCAGGAAGATAGCGGCCGGTGCCATAATAGTCTGCACCATGCCCAGTCCGCTGTTGGTAATCTCCAGCATACTCAGGCTGCCGGTGGTGAAGTACAACATGAGGATGCCCGCCAGCATGAAGGCGCTGCCGAATAAGGTGTAGAGTACGTACTTTATCGCTGAATATTCCTTGCGACCCGAACCCCAGATGGAAATCAGGAAGTACATCGGGATGACCTCTATTTCCCACATGATGAAGAAGAGCAGCAGGTCGAGCGAGGCAAAAACGCCGATGATGCTGGTTTCAAGAAGCAGCAGCCAGGCGAAGTACTCACGCGGTCGCTCGTGAATCTTCCAGGAGATAAGCACCGACAGAAATCCGAGGAAAGCCGTCAGCAGGACCAGCGGCATACTCAGACCATCAACTCCCAGGTGGTAATGGGCATTCAAAGGCGCTATCCAGAGGTAATTCTCCTCAAACTGTATTATCCCCGCAGCGCCCAGTGACCGGTCGAAGGCAATGAAGAGGTATAGTGCCAGGATAAGGGGAATCGCTGTAAATATAGCGGCGACTCGCTTGATTATCCTGTCATGCTCGCTGGAGATGAAGGCGATGATAATCGCACCCACCAGCGGCAGGAAGAGTATGGTTGTCAGGTAATTAAATTCCAACTAAGCCAACTCCAGAAAATTTTCTATCTTCACTATTATTCCCTTTTTCACCCCTCCCCACTTTGTTATCTTTTCCCACCCACCGCCCTCGTGTCTTCCGTGGCTAATCCGTTAATGTTCCCCTCCCGTTTCCTCCTATCCGAAGAAATACACACAGATGCTGATAATCACCACCCCGATACCGATAAACAGTCCGTAAAGCTGCAATTGCCCTGTCTGGGCGTGCCGGATAGCCCGTCCGCCGCTCATGATGACATCGGATACCCCGTTGACCGCCCCGTCGACGCCTTTGTTGTCGAATAACGTAAAGCCGGTAAACAGGCCTTTCATCAGAGCCAGCTTGACGATGATATTTTCATAGAGTTCGTCGAAGAAATACTTGCGGAAGACCAGCGTGTAAAGCGGGCCGAATGCCCTGCCCATGGATTCCGCGCTTATCCACCTGGCGCAGTAGATAGCATACGCCAGGAAAATGCCGAGGAGAGCTACTAACAGGGCTACCACCGGCAGCACGTGGGTGAACGGCGCAAAGAGCCCTCCGAAGAAACCGTGAGCTGCTTCATGGCCTCCGTGTCCCATAAGGTCGCCAAAGCCGCCGCCAACATTCCACCAGCCGGTAATCACGGCCAGGATGCCCAGGAATACCAGCGGGCCAACCATCACCCATGGCGATTCGTGGGTATGGCTATGGTCAATGCCGTCATCGGTAGCGCCGCCTCGGTACTCGCCGTGGAACGTCATATAGATGGCGCGGAACATGTAGAAAGCGGTCAGAAATACCGTTATCATCGCCAGCCAGAACAGGACCGGCTGATTCTCCAGCGAGGTAGCCAGTATCTCGTCCTTGCTCCAGAATCCGGCCAGAGGCCAGATACCAGCCAGACTCAAAGAGCCTATCAGGAAGGTGGCGTATGTCCAGGGCATTGCCTTGCGCAGGCCGCCCATCAACCTCATATCGAAGGTCCCGGTGGAATGACTGATACTGCCGGCACCGAGGAACAGGAGTGCCTTGAAAAAGGCATGGTTGAAGAGGTGGAAGATGCCCACCACCGGGCCACCGGCGGCCAGCCCCAGCATCATATAGCCGAGCTGGGAGATGGTGGAGTACGCCAGCACCCGCTTAATGTCGTAGGCGGCCAGTCCCATCGTGGCGGCAAAGATAGCCGTAAATCCGCCGATGATGGCTACGGTGGTCAATGCCTCGGTAGAGTGCTCGAAGAGGGGGTACATACGGGCCACCAGAAAAACGCCAGCGGCGACCATTGTAGCCGCGTGGATTAGGGCGCTGACCGGTGTCGGGCCCTCCATGGCGTCGGGCAACCATACGTGAAGCGGGAACTGGGCCGACTTGCCGACAGCCCCACCGAAGATGCCGATGGTGGCCCACATGAGGACGGTGCCGCCCAGGGTCCCGGCTATGGCCAGACCATGCAGTTCATGAATATCAAAAGTGCCGGTGTTGAGGTACAAAATCAGTATTCCGGCCAGGAAACCGAAGTCGCCAATCCTGGTAACAATGAAAGCCTTCTTGGCGGCATCGGCTGCCGACTTCTTATGGAACCAGAAGCCGATGAGGAGATAGGAGCACAGGCCAACCCCCTCCCAGAAAACGAAAGTAAAAAGCAGGTTGTCCGACAGCACCAGCCCCAGCATGGAGAAGGTAAACAGCGACATCCAGGTATAGTAGCGGTAATAGCCCGCCTCATCGCCGTGCATATAGCCCAGCGAGTAAATCTGCACCATCAGGCTGACAAAGGTAACGACGATAAGCATCACGGCTACCAGCGAATCGAGTATCAGTCCCAGGTGGATGGTAACCCCGTTCTCAATAACCACCCAGGTGATATCGGGGATGGCTATCTCGTGATACTCCGCCGATATTACCGAAAACAGTGCCCAGACAGAGAATATCGCCGAGATTCCGATGACGCCGATGGTAATATAACCATAAGCTTTTGATTCCGGCTTGACGAAAAGTCTGACAATCAACCCGTTGATGATAAACGAGAACAGCGGCAGGAGCATTATCAGCCAGACAAACTGGTGTGGTATCATAGCTTCCTCAATATATCCTTAATCACATGTTCTTTGTCCAGAGGCACCAGTATCGAGTAGTTGGTCAGTTCCTGCCCCATCGGCAGTCCGGACTCAGGCATAATGCGGGTGGGGAT
>CAZPQB010000100.1:0-9308 GCA_964588605.1 uncultured Dehalococcoidaceae bacterium
ACCTATACCGGCACCTTCACCCCGATTCGTGAGCTTTTTGCCACCGTTCCCGAGGCCCGCTTGCGGGGCTATGGCCCCGGTCGTTTCTCCTTCAATGTTAAAGGGGGACGCTGTGAAGCCTGCCGCGGCGACGGGTTTATCCAGATTGAGATGCAGTTTCTGCCCGATGTGACCGTCCCCTGTGAAGTGTGTCACGGACAGCGCTATAACCGTGAGGCCCTGGAAATCAGGTTTAAGGGCAAGAATATTGCCGAGGTGCTGGACATGACGGTAGCCCAGGCGCTTGATTTCTTTGAGCATTTCCCCAAAGTAAAGAACCGGCTGGGGACCCTGAACGATGTGGGGCTCGGTTACATTCATCTCGGCCAGCCGGCGCCCACCCTTTCTGGTGGTGAGGCGCAGAGGGTGAAGCTGGCCACCGAGCTGTCCAAGCGCTCTACGGGCAGCACGCTGTATATCCTTGATGAACCCACCACAGGCCTGTCCTTTGAAGATGTGGCGGCTCTTTTGAGGGTGCTCCAGCGCCTGGTTGATGTCGGCAATACCGTGATTGTCATCGAGCATCACCTGGATGTCATCAAGAATGCTGACTATATCATTGACCTCGGCCCCGGTGCCGGCGACAAGGGCGGCTATATCGTCGCCACCGGCACCCCGGAGGAGATAGCCCGGGCAGAGTCTTCAGCCACCGGGCAGTATTTGAAGCGAGTGCTTCGTGGAGATAGCCGTGTGGCGGTGGCTGACTGATATTTCTTATCCAACCAATCCTAAGCTCTAATTCGTCTCTAAGTGCCTTTATTCCTGGTATTGTCGCGTAAAATGCCAGCTTGACAAAATGTGTTATTTGTGCAAATACTACATTCAATCAATAAACATGGAAGGAGTACTATGTTGAAAGACTTTAAGGCCTTCATAACTCGTGGGAGTGTTATTGACTTGGCTGTAGGTATCATAATCGGCGTAGCATTTGCTGCCATTGTCAATTCTCTTGTTAAAGACGTTATTATGCCACCAATCGGATTAGCCCTTGGAGATGTAGATTTTACCAATCTATTTGTAGTTCTTCGTGAAGGTACGGTAGCCGGTCCTTATCCCTCTCTAACGGCTGCCCAGGAGGCTGGAGCTGTATCTATCAATTACGGCGTATTCATAAACACCATAGTCGTCTTTATTATTCTGGCGGCTGTAATTTTCTTTATTATCGTCCGCCCCATAGCTAGAATGCATGCTCGTCAGAAAATAGAAGAGGCAGCTCCGGCGCCGGATACCAAAGAATGCCCGTATTGTTATACAAGTATCTCCATTAAAGCGACACGATGTCCTAATTGCACTTCTGAATTAAAATCAGCTTGAAATTAATTGCATTAAGATGGGGAGTAGCCTGCGGAGAGGGGCGCCAGCCCCTCTCCAAATATTTCCCCCCCTCTCCAAACATATTAATTTACGTTGTTCATACTATCTACAGTTTGGAGAGGGGGACACAGGGGGTGAGGCAGACAGGATATCTTCCTTTCATATCTATTCCCACCCGCCGCCCTCGTATCATCGGCGGCTTAGCCTATAGTTTTAATCCCCCCTCCCTCGTTTATTATCTTTACCCACCCGCCACCCTCGCGGCATCAGAGGCTTACCCTGTGTTTCTCCCCACCCCTGGATATTTCTTAATACCCGCCCGAAGATGCTACAATATCGTTGCATTAAGCGAATTCAAAAGGAGGGCATAAAATGGCCGAACTAAAATATCAGAAATACATTCTCACTGATTTAAAACTCCCCACGGGAGCTAGGGAAAAAGATATTGAAAACAGGTACGATGAAAGGGCGACTCGTATATTATGGCTGGAAGACGAGATAATAAAAGGCGCTTTCAGTGTGATATGCTCCTGGTACTGGAAAGCTACAGAGACGGAGGGCTCTCCATCCCACACACATGATTTTGATGAGGTTATCGGCTTCTTGGGCAGCGACCCCCAAAACCCTCATGATTTAGGTGGAGAAGTAGAGTTCTGGCTTGAAGATGAAAAATACATGCTCACCAAGAGCTGCCTTATCTTTGCCCCCAGGGGACTGAGGCATTGTCCGTTGCGGGTAACCAGGGTTGACCGGCCCTTTTTATTTCTCGCAATTTCATTGACCGGTAAGTACGTAAAAGAGAACATTATCAAGGGATTAGCCTGATTTTGACCGGGCTAACCATAGGCATTTCCTGTTTCTACGTTATCTTTTCCCACCCACCGCCCAGTATCATTGGCTGCTTATCCGGTGGTTTCCTCCCCCTCCCCGTCTCCCCCTTTGAAAAAGGGGGTATTAAGGGGGATTTATTCTACATTAACCTGATTACCCGCTGCCCTCTAGGTGAGGGTAAAGGAGGTGGCGTCCTCACTGAGATATCCATGGTACTGGCCTTTATGTACAATGATTCACTGAGCAGGATTCCCTTTGTAAAAACCCCCTTCCTTTTTTAAAGGAAGGGGGCCAGGGGGATAGATTAATAAAGCAATATTTAAAAGGAAGGTGGCTACAGGATGTAAGGTAAAAATACTCTCTCAAGGTCCCGTATTTAATAATCAGAGCTAAAAAATGTTACAATATCAGCATATCCGACTTATTCAGAAGGAGATAATACAAAATGGCTGATTCTAAATACGGCAAATACATCGTCACGGAACTCAAAATACCGGAAGAAAAACAGAAAATCGCTGCCGCATATTCTAAGTTCGCTAACCGCATCCTGTGGATGGACGAAAATGTGGTGGCGGGCGCCTTCCACATGAACACCGCCTGGTATCTGAAAGCCTCTCCCACGGTGGAAGATACCCCCCACGTTCATGACACCGACGAAATTATCGGCTTCTTCGGCAGCAATCCGGACGACCCCTACGACCTCGGTGGGGAGATAGAAATCTGGCTGGAAGACGAAAAGCATATCATCAACCGCACCGCCATGTTGTTCGTCCCCGCCGGCATGCAGCACTGCCCCCTGGTAATCAGGCGCGTTGACCGGCCCATCTTCCACTTCACCACCGTCACCGGCGGCCGTTACCTCAAAGACGAAATCAAAAAATAACATCCAAAAAGCGTCCCTTTTGCCCCCTCCTCTTTCATAGCGGATAGATAAAAACACATCTGTTTATGCTAAAATGAGGGTAAGATGATTCCCGTCAAACTCAGTATGCGTAACTTCATGTGCTATCGCGATAACGTACCGCCTCTGTACTTCGACGGCATCCACCTTGTCTGCCTCTCCGGCGACAACGGCAACGGCAAATCGGCCATTATCGATGCCATGACCTGGGCGCTGTGGGGCAAGACCCGGGCTGGTAGCGATGATGACCTGATTCACACCACGCAGTCGGAAATGGAGGTGGAATTCGATTTCACGGCAGGACAGCAGCTATACCGCATCCTGCGTAAGCGCTCACGTCCCAGGCGGAGGGGTGGGGCAGGACAGTCTATCCTGGAATTCCAGGTAAGCACCGGGAATGGCTTCCGTCCCATCACCGGCAACACCATTAGCCAGACACAGCAAAAGATTATCGACATTCTGCATATGGACTACGACACCTTCGTTAACAGCGCCTACCTGCGCCAGGGACACGCCGACGAATTTACCCGGCAGGCGCCGGCCAAACGCAAGGAGGTATTGGGGAATATCCTCGGGCTTTCCCTGTACGACGAGCTTGAAGAGCACGCCAAGGGGCTGTCGAAACAGAATGAAGCGGAAAAATCACAACTGGAAAGCACCATCCAGGATATCAACGATGAGCTGGCTCAGAAGCCTGCTTACGAGGCTGAACTTGAAGAGGTGCAGAGCTTGCTCTCCCGCACAGAAGTAATAGCGCAGGAAAAAGAAAATGCCCTGAATGAGTTGAAAAATAAAAAAGAGGCGCTGGAAAGCAAAAAGGCCCAACTGGATGATCTCGAGACACGCATCAGTAACAGTATCAGAGACCTGGAACGATGGGATGAGCAGGCAGGGCAACTTCATGCCCGGATTAAAGAACATGAAGAGGTAATCGGCCGGCGTGATGCTATAGAAGAGGGCTACGCCCGGTTTGCCAGCGTTAAGAAATCGTGTGAGGAACTCAACTTAAAATCCCAGCAATTCTATAAACTTGAAAAGCAAAAAGACCAGCTTGAACTAAGAATAACCGAAGCCGGACACAGCCTGAACACAGAACATGCCGTCATGCAACGTGAAATCAGCAACCTCGAAGCCAGGGTACAGAAATTGCCTGAACTCAGAAATCAACTCAATCAGGTGCAGATGAAGGTTCGCGGGCTTGCAGAACCGGAGGCAGCGCTACATCAGAGAGAGCAGGCCGTCCAGGAGCTACAGACGCAGGTCAATTACCTTGAATCTGGAAATATCCGACTTGAACGGGAAATCAGCGAAATCGCTGAAAAACTCGACCTGCTCTCATCTCAAACCGAGGCAAAATGCCCGCTATGTGAAACGGAGCTGACACGAGAAGGACTGGAGCGTATCGCTGCCAATTACACCGCCGATAAACAGGGAAAGACCGATTTGATTCAAACCACCCGTGCGGAGTTAGCCCTAAAGCGAACCGAGCTTGAATCATCACAAAAAGAAAAGGTGAAGCTTGAGTCGGAACTGAGCCAGGAAAAGACCCAGGCCCAGAGCCAGGCCAGTATCCTAACAAAAGAGATTGCCGAAATTGAGGAAACTGAAAAACAGCTTGCTGAGCTGAGAAAAAGCCTGAATGATATTGAACAGCGCCTGGTTAGAAGGGATTTTGCCGTGACCGAGCAAGAGGCACTTGTAGCCATTACAACAGAATTAACCAGCCTGGGCTATGACGCTGAGAAGCACGAACAGGAAAGACAGCACCTGAGCCAGCTGGAGCCGTACGAACATGACAAGCGCCGATTGGAGGAAGCGGAAAGGCTTATTTATCAGGAAAAAGAGGCAGCTTCAAGAGCCGAAGAAGCAACCCGGGGACTGCGTCATAGTATGGAACTTGATAAACAGAAAGTGGAAACCCTGAAGATTGAGCTTGTCAACCTCCCTCGACTGGTTGACGATCTGGCTAAAGCCGAAGCCGAATACCAGGAATTAACGGGGCAACGCAGCCGTCACCAGGAAGCCGTCGGCAGCGTGAAGGCCAAATTGCAGCGCTGTGCAGAGCTGCAATCCAAGAAGAAAGAGAAAGCCAACGAGCTTGCCCAGGCCACAAGAGAAGAAAACATCTATAAGGAGTTGGCTCAGGCCTTTGGTAAGGGAGGAATACAGGCCTTGCTTATTGAAACGGCCCTCCCCGAGATAGAATCCGAGGCCAACCGACTGCTCGGGCGTATGACCGATAACAGAATGCACGTGAAATTCGAGACCCAGCGAGAAACTAAGAAGGGCAGTCTACATGAAACGCTTGATATTAATATCGCCGATGAACTGGGAACCAGAAATTACGAAATGTTCAGCGGCGGCGAAGCCTTCCGCATTAACTTTGCTATTCGCATTGCCCTGTCCAGATTACTTGCCAGACGGGCAGGCGCGCCCTTGCCTACGCTTATTATCGACGAAGGCTTCGGCACCCAGGACAGCACCGGCATGGAAAAACTCAAAGAAGCGATAAACTCTATTCAGGATGATTTCAATAAGATACTGGTAATCACTCACATGGACGAGTTGAGAGATGCCTTCCCCACCCGTATTGATGTTATCAAAACCGCCGAAGGCTCAACAATCTCCATAAACTAGCTGTTCAGAGCCCGAGTTGCGGGGCGATTCCCCTCATCGCCTCCAGCCCGATAGCGATAAATTCCTCCAGCTCAAGCCCGATATCGTTGCATCTGGCGATTTGCTCTCGCCTGGCGCCGGCGGCAAAACTCTTCTCCTTGAACCGCTTGCGAACTGACTTAACTTCAAGGTTTTCTATTTTCTTATCGGGACGTACCAGCACCGCCGCCGTGATTAAGCCGGTCAATGGGTCGGTGCAGAAGAGTGCTTTTTCCATTTTCGTTTCCGGAAGGATACCGTGCGCCTCGTTGTGACAGAGGATGGCATTAGCAATAGCCTCGCTGGCTCCCAGGTCACGGGCAATGTCAGCCCCCAGCTTGCTGTGGCTGCTCATATCGCCCTCTGTAAGCTCTACGTCAATATCATGGAGTAGTCCGGCCAGCCCCCATTCATGCTCATCCTCATCCATACGCTTGGCTAGGGCGCGCATGATAGCCTCCGTGGCCAGCATGTGCTTCACCAGGTTTTCGTTCTCCACGTTCTCTCTAACTGATTCAAGCGCTTCGTGGCGATTCATAAGCCTTTCCTTACGATTAATATACAACAGAGGCAACGAACAATCAACCGTATAAGCCTCATTCTTAGTCCACCCTACCCCCCACGCTTTTTACAGGATAACCCCTAATTCTCCCCTTTTTGATTGACAATTTCTACATCACTTCTTTATTCCCCCTCCCCTTACGAGATGGTCAAAGGGAGGTAAGAACGTAAAAACACCTTGACCCTGTTACCCTTCTCCCCTTACAATTAAACTGTCATGTTTGAAGTTCTCAGTGAAAAGCTGGGTAATGTCTTTCGGCTGCTGGGAAATCGGGGCAAACTTACCGAGAAGGATATCGACGATGCCTTGCGCCAGGTACGCTTAGCTCTGCTGGAGGCGGATGTCAACTTCAAGGTCGTCAAGGATTTTACCGGACGGGTCAGGGGCCGCTCTGTAGGCAAGGATGTCCTGGAGAGCCTTACTCCCGCCCAGCAGATAATCAAAATCGTTAACGAGGAGCTTATCGCTACCCTTGGGGACGGTCAGATTCAGTTGATATCGGCACCGCAGCCTCCGTCTGTGATTATGATGGTCGGACTCCAGGGTAGCGGTAAGACGACCACCGCCGCCAAGATGGCACTTCACCTGAAACGTTCCGGGCAGAATCCATGGCTGGTGGCGGCTGATAACCGCCGTCCGGCGGCAATAGAGCAGCTGGTTACCCTGGGCAAACAGCTTGATGTGCCGGTGTACAATGAAGACCCGAAAGCAGCCAGCAAAGACATCTGTGCCCGTGCCCTGGCTAGGGCAAAATCTCAGGGGGCTACCCATGTTATCGTTGATACGGCGGGTCGACTGCACATCGACGAGGAGATGATGGCGGAGCTGGCGCAGGTGAAAAAAGTGCTGAAGCCTGACGAGGTGATACTGGTGGTGGATGCTATGACTGGGCAGGACGCCGTGAGGGTGGCCGAGGATTTTCATTCGAGGGTGAGTTTGACCGGCCTGATACTGACCAAGATGGATGGTGATGCACGGGGTGGGGCGGCCCTTTCCATACGATGGGTGAGCGGAGTACCCATCAAGTTTATCGGCACCGGGGAAAAGGCGGACGCCTTCGAGCCTTTTTATCCCGACCGCCTGGCGTCACGTATCCTGGGGATGGGGGATGTCCTTACTTTCATTGAGAGGGCGGAACAGACCCTTGACGAAAAGAAAGCTAAGGAACTTGAGAAAAAGGTAAGGACGGCCAGCTTCAATCTGGAAGATTTCCTGGAACAGCTTAAAGCCATCAAGAAGATGGGGCCGATTGCCCAGCTGGCGGAAATGTTGCCGGGCATATCAAAGGTAGCGAGTCGGCTGCCCGATGGCGCCCAGGAGGCACAGCTGAAGAAGGTCGAGGCAATCGTACTTTCCATGACGCCACAGGAAAGGCAGAACCCTTCCATTATCGGCGGCAGTCGGCGGCGGCGTATTGCCCAGGGCAGCGGCACCCGGACCAGCGATATAAATCAATTACTCAGCCAGTTCCAGCAGATGCAGAAGCTGATGAAGATGGGGGCGCGGGGCAAGCTACCTAAAAATTTGATGGGGATGTTCGGGTAATAGTCAGCTTGGTAACGCTTTGAAGCAAAAATTAGCGGGCTGATAGTTCAAAAAGCGGCTTGACCTTTTGTGCTTGCGGACCTTCCCACTTTATTGAATCGCCTTGTTTTCTCAATTGTTCAAAACCATCTTGAAATAAACTTTTTAGTAACTTATTGTGTGTTAGGACATCAGATTCAAAGCCAATTATAATACATCCTATGACTTTTAGTGTTACTGGATCGATTCGGTAAAAAAGACTGTCTACTATCTGTTCGGTTATGGCCTCGTGAGGTTGTCCTATCGTTATAAAGAGTGTGTCACCATCTTCATCATAGGCGATGGTTACTCCTTCTGTAAATAGTCGTTCTGTTAGATCCATATTTTCTCGAGCAATTAAATCCATATCAAGCTCGGTAGGTTTATCGTTCATAATGTTTTCCTCCTAAGTATAACGGAGTCCCGATATCCATTGATGACGGATTTCTACGATCTTCAAATCACCCAGCCTACTTGTAAAATAATGAGTGGCTTCTTTGCCAATCTCTCCTTCATAATATATTATAACAACCAGGTATAGTTTCTCGAAAGTTTTTTCTCCTAGTCCAAATCGAAATAGTGCTGTAGCTCCACTATCTGTCTCTGCAACAAAGTCTGGATCTTGAATTGTCTCCTTTACTGCTTCAATGTAAGGAACAAATTCAGGATGACGGTCTTTATGAACATTAAAAGTATGTTGTGATAATCTGACAATACGACCGCACCAATCTTTTGTCTCAATTACATAATGTGCCATTTTAACATGTAATACTACGTGTGACAGTGGATTACACTACATATAATGCAAATATAACCATTCTACTCCAGATAGTCCTTGAGTTTGCGACTCCGGCTAGGATGTCGCAGTTTCCTCAAAGCCTTGGCCTCGATTTGCCGGATGCGCTCGCGGGTCACGTTGAACTCCACCCCAACCTCCTCCAGCGTACGGCTGCGCCCGTCTTCCAGGCCGAACCTTAGCGTGAGGACACGCTTCTCGCGGTCGGTCAGCGTACTCAAGACATCCTCAATCTGCTCCTTCAGAAGCTGCTTGGAGGCAATATCAACTGGCGGCAGGGCGTTCCTGTCCTCTATGGAATTGCCCAGGGGGCTGTCTTCCTCTTCACCTATCGGCGATTCCAGGGATATGGGTAGTTGTGATACCTTGACGATTTCCCTGACCTTGTCCGATGATACCTCCATTTCCTTGGCAATCTCTCTGGAGCTCGGCTCTCGGCCGTATTCCTGGGCGAGGCGGCGGCTGATTCTGAGTAGTCGGTTAATGGTCTCCACCATGTGGACCGGGATGCGGATGGTGCGGGCCTGGTCAGCAATGGCCCGGGTCAATGCCTGCCGTATCCACCAGGTAGCATAGGTGCTGAACTTATAGCCTTTGCGGTAATCAAACTTCTCCACGGCTCTCATCAATCCGATATTTCCCTCCTG
>CAZPQB010000101.1:0-9288 GCA_964588605.1 uncultured Dehalococcoidaceae bacterium
GAAGCCGAGGCTGGATAGAATTGTCCGGCGACAACTGGATTCCTTATCATTTTACGCCTCCTTCGAGCCGGGTACCCTGAAATTCAATTCCGCCCCGCAGAATCGGCATTTTGAGCCGTCCAGGCCTTTTATGTTTGTCTGGTAGCCGTATCTTTCTACGTTGAGCTTGCCACAATTATAGCATCTGGTGCTCTCACTCTGGTGGCCTGGGAAATTACCAGCATAGATAAACTTAAGTCCGACCTTGTGGCCTATTTCATAAGCGTGCTCAATAGTGGACAATGGAGTCGGTGGCAGATGCATCATGTGGTGCTGGGGGTGGAATCGGGTCACGTGCCAGGGTGTAAGTTCACCCAGCTCATCTCGTATCCAGTTAGCGATACCTTCGAGTTGCTGGTCATCGTCGTTCATGGTGGGGATGATATTGGTAACCACTTCAATATGCATACCCCATTTATCTTTAGCTCTTTTGGTAGTCTCAAGAATCTCCCGCCAGTACGGTATTTTGGCCAGTTCACGATAGAAACCATCGGAGAAACCTTTAATGTCAACGCGCCAAGCATCCAGGTAAGGGCCGATGGTGTCCAGCGCCTCAGGGGTGGCATAGCCGTTGGTCACGTAAACGGTATATAGGTCATTTTCCTTGGCCAGCCTGGCAGAGTCAAGCGTATATTCAAACCAGATGGTCGGCTCATTGTACGTCCAAGCTATACCCTGGCATCGGTACTGTTTAGCCAGTTCTATAGATGCCTGCGGCTGGAGTTCCTGGCAACCGTGCTGCAAAGCGCTGCCATCGGCCATAGAGATTTCCCAGTTCTGGCAATGTTTGCAGTGGAAGTTGCAACCCAGCGTACCCAGGGAGAAAGCCAGTGTACCGGGGTAGAAGTGGAAGAGAGGCTTTTTTTCAATGGGGTCAGCGGCTACGGATGATACTCTGGCGTAATTCAGGTTGAAGAGGACGCCGTCTACATTCTGGTACATGCCGCAAACGCCGTATTTGTCCGGGTTAATCCGGCAGCGCCACTGGCAGATATGGCACCTTACCCTTGAGTCCGGCAGCTTCTCATAAAGCACGGCCTCATGCATAACACTATCCCCACCTTAGGGTAATTATAGCACCAGGCATTTGTTAATTACAGGGGGGCCAAACCAAAAATTTTTTTCGGGAAACAATTCGAGGCTGGTCAGGCGTGAATTGTTTTTAGGGTTATGTTAAGTATAGTCCGTTTTTGGGGGGATTTTTATGTAAAATGTCGCGGGAGAGGAGAATTTAGCTTCGGGGTCGGGCGTTAAAAGTGACATTTATGGGTTGACTTTTTGGTTGGTGATTTGTTTTGGGAAAACAATCGGGGAGGGAGAAGCGATTTTGTCGCGGGGGGAGGAAATTCTCCCTTATTCCCTCCTTGCGAAGGAGGGAGACAGATTGGGGTAATTCTCCCTTCACAGGTGAGGGACTGACGCCCTAGTGGGAGATGAGGCTGGGGGGTATAAATAACATGCTCTTCCTTTTTAGATAGGGGCGAGTATGTACGAGAGGGGGAGAGTCCGGCTGCCCGACCACCCACGTCCCCGGTCGGGAGTTATCTTTTCCCACCCGACCTGCTTGCGCTAAAGCTTCAGCAAAGGCAAGCCGCCCTCGTGGCATCTGCGGCTGGAGCTGGGAATATCCACCGCCCCTGTGCCCCGATATTTATAAGGTGATAAAGGAGACGGGGAAAAAAGAAAAACGGGGCTTTAACCCCGTTCATGAAACCCTTGGTTTAGGCCAGTGGAAAAAATATCAAAGAGACGGGGTGGGGAGACCTGGATTCCCGCTTTCGCGGGGAATGACCTAAGGGTACTGCGTACTCCCTATCTGGGGGTGGTGGTGATATTTAGTCATAGTATTATGTACGAAGCGAATGATTTATTTCCAACGATTGAAGTAAATGGACATTAACATAGGGTATTGACAAATTACGTTAACGGTAATAATATGTGCGCATACGTAAAAAATGAATATATTATCTCGAACTGCTTTTAAGGATGAAGCTGGTGGGTATTTGGTGGAACTAGAGATAAAGACATAAGGGCACTGGACCTGCTTGATATAGCGATAGTCCGTGCCCGTTTTTATTTTGTAAAGAGTGTTTCCAGCCTGTCGGGGAAGTGGTAATGGTGAGGCAGTTTATTTCTATAGTGTTTCTTTTACTTGCACCCTCTCTGATTATAACAACCATCGGCTGCTCCAGTGATGCCTGTAAACACTACGACGCTGGTGTAGAACTTCATGAACAAGGATGCCTGCAGGACGCTATAACAGAATATGACGAGGCCATCCGCCTCAACCCAGATTATGCCGATGCCTATTATAAAAGAGGCTGTGCATACTGTGACCTGGGACAGCTTGAGCGGTCTATAGAGGACTACAACGAGGCTATCCGCCTCGACCCGAAGCATGCCTATGCATACCACAACCGGGCATTAGCCTACTATAACCTGGGACAGCTTGGGCAGGCTATCGAGGACTACGACGAAGCCATACGCCTCAACCCACAGCAAGAAGATCCTTCCTACATTTACTCGTGGGCTGTCGATACGAGAGGAGACCAAGGGCCAAAGCTGGTAGTCGAGCATGAGATAGACTGGGTAAAGAGTGAAAGTAATCCTATCATAAGCCTTGGTGGCGTCGGCGAGTGGGACGAAAAGGTAGTTTACTCTATGGCAGTTCCAGCAAACATAAGTAATGGCCAACCTGTAAAGCAAGATAGCGATTACTGGATATTCTATAGTGGAGCTGGAGACACCAAGTCTCAGAACCATGAGACCAGTATAGGTCTGGCAATCTCGGGCGACGTGGAAGCCCCCAGCAAGTACGGGAGCAATCCAGTTATAAACAGGTCAGCGGTCAATCTATCTGGTAACAGCCAAGGGATATCAGTATTCGATATAAAGCTCATAGAATCCAAGTACTATATGTTCCTTATGGCTAACTATTCGGACACCGACTTCAGGATTGCCATGATGGAGTCCACTGACCTTCTGACATGGTCTAACTTTACCGTAGTCCTAAGCGACAACTATAAAGACCACTGTCCTTATATCATAGAAGACCCAGATGATGCCTCCAGACTGATAATGTACTTCGCCTATATCCCATCCGAGGGAGAAGTATTCCGCATAGGAAGAGCCACAGCGGATAAGACAAGCCCTTATACGTGGACCTACGATTTAGAAAATAATCCTATATTGTACAACGAGGGTAAAAACATACTCTATCCATTCGTAGAATATTCAGAGGGCACTTACACTATGTACTTTGGTAAGTATCCCGAGACGGGATACTTCAGGATATACGAGACCTCAAATACGGTCGGCACAAGTTTCCCTGACTCGGACACAGTTCTGGTAAATTATGGCGAATCTGAGACGTGGGACGACAGTTACGTCTCAGTACCACGTAAATACATCTCCGGCAACCATGAATGGATTTACTATGCGGCGAGAGCAAGCGGATCAAACGTCTACACAGGGATAGGTCTTGTACACAACTGGGAGACATCACCATAACCAGTATTACCAGAGATGTAATCAAGTATGTAGATAATAAGGCGGTGGGGGTGACGTGGGGAATATCTATAAGATAGCCGTGGATGATAGAGGGCGGCCAGCCTACGCTAACCTGCTCGTCGCTCCTCCTGAGCTTTGGCAGGCGAGAGCTACGGCGGGCAGGCAGGGTGGGAATAGATAAAAAAGAGGGGAGAACAGGGGTGGAGGGTATAGATATAGATAGAGATTGCTTCGTCGCTTCGCTCCTCGCAATGACAGGAGGGGGAAAGGGAGAGGCCCATGTTTGCCACTTTACGAATCTGCCACAAAGGATTATAATATATCGGTTTGTTCATATTTCAAATAATCTAGCCGGGGGTGAAGCTTGGGCGTTTTATATGTAGTCTCTGCGGAAGAAGCGGCGGGCAAGACCGCCATCTGCGCCGGTCTGGGTAACTATTTACAGGGGGAGGGGAAGAAGGTGGGCTATCTAAAGCCTCTCGATGCCGGTACATGCATTGGCGATGTGGCCTTTATGAAGCAGGTACTTGACCTGCCGGAGGCAGCCGATTCCCTCTGCCCGCCAGTCGATGATGTTTCCAAGATAAAAGAAACATGCGACAGAGTTGCCCAGGGCAAGGATACCGTTATTGTTGAAGGCAGGCTGGGAGAGAACGCCAGCAAGATAGCCGGCAGCCTGAACGCCAGGGTAATCGGCGTAGAAACCTCATCCGGGCAGGCCTCCGGCTTCATCGAAAGCTACAAAGGATTCGGCCAGAACCTGCTGGGCGTCATATTAAACAAAGTTCCGGAGAGTCAGCTAAAGAGCGTCCAGGAAGCGGCTGCAGCCGAGTTCGGCAAAGAAGGGATTAATGTTCTAGGTGTAATTCCGGAGAACCGTGTCCTGTTCGCTATCAGCGTCGGCGAGCTGGCCGATAATATCCAGGGGAAGATATTGAACAACGCCGAGAAGGCGGACGAACTGATAGAGAATTTCATGCTGGGGGCCATGGTAGTCGACTCCGGCCTGGAATACTTCGGGCGCAAGAGCAACAAGGCCGCCGTCATCAGACAGAACCGCCCCGACATGCAGCTGGCGGCCCTGGAAACCTCGTCCAGGTGCCTCGTTCTCACCGGCAGCAGCGAGCCGCCCATTTACAATGTCCTCCAGAAAGCGGAGAGCCGGGGTATTCCGATTGTGGCCACCGCGACAGAAACCAGCGATATCGTGGCCGGCATCGAAGACGCCCTGAGCAAAGCCAGATTCAACCAGGAACAGAAGTTGAAAAAGCTCGCCGAGATTATGAAACAGAACCTGGACCTCAAGGCCATATCATAGCAGACTGGAAAGGACATGTAAAAAAGAATCCGGAATAAGCGTCATGCGCGGCTGAACGCGTCGCCTTGCTCCTTAATAACGGGGAAGTGAGGGAGGTTCCTGGGGTGGTAATATAGCTCTGGGACTTTTTCTTTTAGTCCACTGTTGATAAAGACAGGCCAACTGTTATACAATTCTGCTTGCCGTCTTAGGGCGACCTGGCAAGGAGAACCAGGCCGGGTAAATAAAAATCTAAAAAGGGGGGCAGGTGATTGAATGCATTAGGAAGACATTTACTTATCGATCTGCAAGACTGTAACAAGGAGGCATTAAATGACCTGGGCTTTCTCAGAGACGCGATGGTGTCCGCCGCCATTGACTGCGGCGCCGTGGTGCTCGGGGAATCCTTCCACCGGTTCAGTCCCCAGGGAGTGAGCGGGGTGGTGGTCATCGCTGAGTCTCACCTATCCATTCATACCTGGCCGGAATACGGATATGCCGCCGTCGACATCTTTACCTGCGGCACCACCGTAAATCCCGAAAAGGCAGCCGAGGTATTGATAGAGAAGCTCGGGGCTGAAAACCCGTCTTTGATGGAAATACAAAGAGGGCTTTTGGCAGCCGTTTAGAACACGGATAAAGACATGGATATTGACCCAGATAAATGGCTACGCGATAGTATAAACGATAATTTCGTTCAGCTGCACCGTCTCGAAGAAGTGCTGTATACCGGGGAGACGAAATACCAGTCTGTCCAGGTTATCCGCAGCAGCAGCTTCGGGAAGTGCCTGGTGCTGGACGGCAAAATCCAGTCCAGCGAGGCGGATGAGTTTATCTATCACGAAGCCCTGGTACAGCCGGCGATGATAACTCATCCCGGCCCGGAGGTTGTATTTATCGCTGGAGGCGGCGAAGGTGCAACCCTGAGGGAAGCTTTATACCATAAAACGGTAAAAAGGGCGGTGATGGTGGATATCGACGAGGAGGTGATTGCCCTGAGCCGGAGATACCTGCCCGATCACAGCCGCGGCGCTTTTGAGGATAGACGAACCGAGCTGTATCACGTTGACGCCAGGGATTACCTGGCGAAGTCCAGCGATAAGTTTGATATAATCATTATTGATTTGCCGGACCCAATAGAAGAGGGCCCGGCCTACTTACTCTATACCAGGGAATTTTACCAGATAGTCCATGACAGGCTTACCGATAATGGCATGATTGCGGTTCAGGCTGGCTCAGCCTATCTAAACGAGCTACTGAACTTTACAGCCGTAAATAACACGCTGAAAAGCGTTTTCCCGATAGTTACTCCATACAAAGTAGATATGCCCTGCTTTGGGGGGCCGTGGGGGTTCTGCATAGCCTCAATGAAACATGACCCAATGGCACTGTCTCCCAAAGAGGTGAACAATAGACTTGCCGCGAGGTCACTCACCGGAATGAAACTCTATGACGGCCTGACTCACCAGGGTATGTTCTCCCTGCCTTTATATATAAGGGACGCCATGGCGAGCCAGCATAGAATAATCACCGATAAAGAACCACTGTATCTCTACACCGGCTAGGTCTCCTTAGAACCTGGCTCAAGTCCTCTGTGAAATAAGACACGTCTCCCCCAACCACATACAATAGCGGGCTTTTCTCAGCCTGTATATGTTAGCGGGGTAAATCAGGTCCTACCGGTTCTGCCTGATTTTATTGTAGCACTCGCTACAATACACGGGTCTGCCTTCGCGGGGCTCAAAAGGTACTTCGGTATCCTTGCCACACTCGGCGCAGACCGCCGGGAACATCTGACGTGGCCTGTATCCATAGCCACCACCAGAACCGTAGCGCTCTGACTTCCTTGCCTGACGGCAAGACGGGCACCGCTTGGGCTCATTGGTATAGCCTTTGGACTGGAAGAACTCTTGTTCCTCAGCACTGAAAGTGAAAGTAGCTCCACAATCGGAACACTGAAGTGATTTGTCCTCGAAACTCAACGGATGACCTCCTTTCCTCAATAGTTGGTTAGAGCTAAGGTCATCCGTAACCGGGTCGGGATAATGTAACTTATTTGCATATATGATAACCTAGACTGAAAACCACCAGCTATCATTATATAACGAGATACTCCATATTGCAATAGTACTTAAATACAAATATGACTTTTTTACCCCCTATTGGGCTGTCTTATGGCGAAGGCAAAGCAAGCCGCCAAGAACTCGAGGATACCCTGAACGATGAAAAACGAATAATAGCTGCCGGTCAACTCAAAGGTGATGCCACCGGCATAAGAGCCTATAGCCATACCAACAGTATGGCAGGATATGACCACGCCGATTATAGTACCCATCCGGATATTGCCAAAAAGGTCGGCTACCAGTCCGGAAGTGAGCGGCGACGTGGTGAACCAGCCGAAGCCAAAGAGAGCCATAGCGACGTAGAGCATCCACAGCGGACGGCCGCTGATGAGCATGAAAATAACGATGACAACGAAAGAGAGACAGCGGATGAAATGGGTCAGCGCCAGCACGCGGCTTCTGGCATACCGGTCGGACATATGCCCCGTGAGCAGCACACCGACCAGATTCAAGCCGCCCTGGACACTCAGGAGGGTGGCGCCAATCATTTCCGAATAGCCGACATCAGTGGCAAATATAACGATATGAGTCATCATGAAGCCGCAGCCAATGCCGCAGAAAAGCTGAGTCGCCAAGAGGAACCAGAAAGAGCCGACCCTGGCGGCTTCGGCCAGGCTGCGGCCCGATGTCACGGTCGGTCTGCCGGGCGAAGTACCGGCTTCAGGAACCGGAGGCCGGTCAATCGGGTCACCGTCAGGTCCAGTCCCCTTGTCCTCAGGATTGTTCCTTACCAGCAGGGTCAGCGGCAGCAGTATGATGAAAGTAATTCCAGCCCAGAAGAACATGGTCATACGCCAGTCCCAGGCAAGTATCAGGTACTGCGAAAGCGGCGAGAGGACGAGGGCTCCGATGGGCAGACCGGTGGCGGCGATACCCTGCGCCAGACCTCTCTTTCTGACAAACCACCGGTTTATGAGCACCTGGCTGCCCTGCAGGGCTTTTATCTCGTAGAGGAACCTGCCGACGAAAATGTGCCAGAGACCGGCGGCCAGGCCATTGACCGTACTGCTAAGAGTCTGCGTGACCAGACAGACAAACATCATGGCCCTGGGGCCGAACCGGTCAATAAAACTGCCCAGGAAGGGCGTTACGACGGCAAAAAGCAGCAAAGCCAGAGTGTGGACCAAAGAAAGGGTAGCCCTGTCCCAGCCGAACTCCTCCAGTATCGGCTTGAAGAAAATGCTAACAGCAACCGCACTTACCAGAAAGAGCATAACCCAAGATGCGGCGACCACGTACCAGCCGAAGAAAACCCCGGGCTTACCGGGGAGATGTGCTTTATGGCTGCTGTTCAATAGACTATTCGACATCACCGGGATGAAATACGCTTTTTTACGCCCAGTATAACAAATCCAGGGAAATATGGCTAAAAAGATAGTGAGAGAGTATTGACTTTTTTACCGTTTTCCCCTAAACTATGCAACTACATAAACGCGTAGTATCAGGGTAAAGGAGGATGCCAATGAGCTGGGAACCTCAGTTTACAAGGCTGCGTATCTACAATATCCTGATGGGTTTTCTACACCTCGCCCAGGCTGTTTTCATTATCATCCTGAGCAACGACTTCAAATTACCGATTACAACTTCTTTTCTGACTTATGACGAGGGACTCGGCAAGCTGTGGCCGGCGACCGACACCCTCGTCAACCTGCCCCTGGGCATTATGGTGGCGGTATTCCTGCTCATCTCGGCGGTGACCCACTTCGTCATATCGTCTCCCGGCACGTTCGGCTGGTACGTAAAAAATCTGAAGAGAGGCATCAACTACGCCCGCTGGTACGAGTACTCCCTGAGCGCTTCCCTGATGATTGTACTGATTGGCATGCTGTGCGGGGTCTATGACCTCGCGGCGCTCATCATGGCCTTCGTGCTCACCGGAGTGATGAACCTGTGCGGTCTGATGATGGAGGTGCACAACCAGATCACGGAGAAAACGAACTGGACTTCTTACATCATCGGCTGCATAGCCGGCGTTGCGCCGTGGATTGCCATCGCCATCTATTTCTTCGGCTCGCTGGCGCAGGCTGGCGAAGGGGTGCCCACTTTCGTGTACATCATTCTGCCGACGCTCTTCGTATTCTTCTTCAGCTTCGCACTCAACATGGTGCTGCAGTATAAGAAGGTCGGGGCGTGGCGCGATTACCTGTTCGGCGAGAGAATGTACGTGCTGCTGAGCCTCATCGCCAAGTCAGCGCTGGCCTGGCAGGTCTTCGCCGGGACGCTGCGGCCGGTCTAGAGGACAAGAAGTAAGAGAATAGAGTGCGAGTTCGAAGCTCCAGACAAGGCCTGAATGCTCCTGGAGCTCCGGGAGGGGGCGGT
>CAZPQB010000102.1:0-9278 GCA_964588605.1 uncultured Dehalococcoidaceae bacterium
TAACACCGTGCTGGATGATGCGCTCTATGACCACGAGAACAGCATCCTGATTGGCACCAATAACTGCCGGCGATATGCCTTCCGTCCCCACGAAATCCAGGCTGGCATGGTTAAAGATCCTTCAGAAGCACCAACGATTGCCAATGCAGTGATTGAATTGGTCAACCGGATCTGGAAGGAATGTGAGCACATTACTCCCAGTTTCAGGGAACGTAAACTGCCTACCGTCTATGATATCTATAAACTACTCCCCGGGACCAACTGCAAGGAATGTGGATACCCCACTTGCCTTGCTTGCGCTGCCGACATACGCAATGGAGTAATATCGTTGGAGAGATGCCCATTACTATCAAAACCTGAGTACACACAAAATAGGGAACAGATTCGTACCTTGTTCTCCACTAGTTAAACTAATAATAAGAAAACTACTCGTTACCAAAGGAGCATATTATGCAGTTATATGTTGGCGGTCTTTCTGATGATACGACAGAAGTCGATGTAGAAAAGGTTTTTCCCGAGGTCTGCCTGCCTCAATCGGTCACGATTATTAGAGATATTGAGTCGGGAAAATCCAGGGGTTTCGCTATAGTGAAGATATTAAGCGAAGAAGACGGGGCAGAGGCTATTAGACAGCTTAATGGAACTATTCTGCGGGGAAGGAATATTATGGTCAGAAGGACACCAGAGACGCTGCCCGGTGAAATGGAATTCAGGGAGTGGTTAACAGAACATGCTTCTGAAGTGCTGATGCATGTTGGTGTCAGCCAGGCACAGATTGTCCTGGACTACGGTTGTGGTTCAGGTACTTTTACAATCCCCAGTGCCAGGATAGTCGGCAAGAGAGGGAGAGTGTATGCTTTCGAAGCGCGCTCCAGTCGCTTGGAACGTGTCAGAGAGAAAGCAAAGGAGGAGACATTAAGCAATATTGTGACTGCCCTTTCGGACAGTTCGAAGTCGAGCATAGACTTACCAGATAAGAGCATAGATATAATACTGGTGTATGACGTGATGCATGAAATAGACAACCGGCGGGGATTACTCCAAGAGCTGCATAGAGTGCTTAAAGAGGATGGTATTCTCTCAGTATTTCCAATGCATATGGGAACAGATAATCTTATTAATGTCATGAGAGAATACGGTTTGTTTTGCTTAAGAAATCGCTATGGTCCACCTGGATTCAAAGCAGCCAGCGAGATCCTTAATTTCAACAAATGTCAGGAGTCACCGTAGGTAACAAAATGGTATCCTGCTAAGCAGCCTAAACGTAGAATTGAGCTAGGTGGCAAACGTCCGTTCTGTCACATTCACTCATTTTGTTAAGCATTGTCAAAGATAAACTGAGCAGTGTAGATCAGTTCGATACAGCCATATTCATATTAGTTAGTTTACCTGTCATCAATAGAAAGACCATTGGTCAAAGTATACTGAAACTGAATTAGTTCAGGACGTAGGGGCTTGTTCCGGCCATTCACCAAGTATTACTTCAACAGTAAGTACTTGGTCGCCTCGTTGTATTGAAAGGGAAACCTCATCACCCGGTTTTTTACTGTTGAAATAAGCTATCAATTCTTCCACTTTGATTATTGTTTGCCCATCCACACCGGTTATGATATCTCCACCATATGTGGGCTGTCCGCTTTCGTCAGTCCCGCTACCCCTTAAACCAGCTTTTTCAGCAGGGCTATCGTGGGTTACCCCAATCACATAGACACCTTTATTTACGGTAAGATCCAACATAGTAGCAAACTCTTCATCGATATCCGTTCCGGAGATCCCAAGCCAGGCATTGCTTATCTCCCCTCCTTCTAATAGAGCGGGAAGTAATGATTTCACCGTGTTTATGGGTATGGCAAAGCCGATACCGGTACCGGATGCTTCGATTGCTGTGTTAATACCGATTACCTCGCCTTTCGAGTTGAGTAAAGGACCTCCCGAGTTGCCCGGATTGATAGCGGCATCAGTTTGAATAATATTGGTGATAAGGTGCTGTGTTTCCCCGGTCAGAGATCTGCCGGTACCACTGACAACACCTACCGTAATGGAGCCGTCCAGCCCGAATGGTGAGCCAAGGGCAATTGCCATTTGTCCCGGCTTGATGTTATCTGAGTTTCCCAGAGTTAAGGGAGCAATACCATCAAGTGCTCCGGTATCAACTTTCAAGAGAGCCAAGTCATTCTCACGATCGGTCCCCACTACCTCAGCATCAATCACATCCCCATTATTAATGGTTATCTTAACCGAAGAAGCTCCTTCAACTACATGGTTATTAGTGAGAATATGCCCCTGTTCATCAATTATGAAACCAGAACCCTGCCCCTTCTGCTGGAATGGTCCGATATTAAAGGGGCCAATAGTCCCTGCTTGTTCTTCAATAACCTCTATTTTTACTAAAGATGGGATAGCTTGTTCATAAAGGGAAACTATCGTATTTTCATCATAAAGAGAGGAAGATGCCAAATCATTGGTATTCGACAAATCATTGAGTGATTGGGCCTCACTGGATTGTGATACTGATGAGCAACCGGTGAAGGCTGCCATTATTATAGTAAACGTGACAATCGCTGACAGTAAAATAGACTTTGAGTGCCGTAGCCTTTTCAACGCTATAGAATTAAAAGGTGTAATTCCTGACATTAGTATTCTTCTCCTTTTTAAACTAATCCTTATCTATAACGTTTGAGTCAGGAAAAAGTTACTAGATTGGATTAATTTTTTTACTGATTCTATACGGATATAAAACGAGTCGTTACTACCTCAATGGATTAAATAATCGGTTAAGTTGACTTCACAAATCTCCTCCTGAGTTTCTTATAAACGTAAATACCAAAGGTAAGCCAGATGACTCCAATGACGTACCCTCCCAGCACATCAGTGGGCCAATGAACTCCCAAATATACCCGGGATATTCCAATGAGAAGGATGGTAGAAACTAAAATAAATACGCCGACTCTCTTATGCCTAACTGGTAACAACGTGATCAAATAGAGTAAAAAACCGTAGAAAATTGTTGCACTGAGTGCATGCCCACTGGGAAAACTTGCACTTGTCTCTTGTACCAGCACTGATACTATCGAATCAGGAGGCCGTTCGCGACCAACCATGTATTTAATCAGAGGATCGAAAATAAATCCCACGTTGATGAGAATGCTGAAGATACCCTCAAAGTGATAAGGTGTTCGAAAATACAAATAGCCAGCAACGATTGGCACTATGAAAAGATAACCATATATTGAGCCAATATCACTAATAACCCGCATTATAGAGGTCAGCCAGTCTGCCTGAAAAGATTGAATAAAATGTATGATGGCTACATCAAAAGGTAAAATAATCATTTCATATATTTACTCGTTGATAGTTCGTGTTAAGCTCTCGGTATGAGGATGATAAGACAGCTTTAGTTAACTCTTTTCAGAAAGAGGTAAAAATACAGAAAAAGTACTGCCTTCTCCTGCTTTACTTACAACCTCAATTCTTCCACCGTGGGTTTGGGCAATATGCTGGCAGATTGATAGCCCGAGTCCAGCACCTCCTCCAGATCGGGAGCGAGCCTTGTCCACCCGATAGAAACGCTCAAAGATATGCGATGTATGCTCCTCGGGAATACCAACGCCAGAATCCCTGATAGCTATCACGGCAGCATCTCCTTGTCTTTCCATGGAGATCGATACGGTACCACCAGCCGGGGTATATCTAATAGCATTATCAAGTAGATTGAAAAGGAGCTGCTTCAACTCTACTTTGTCTCCTTTTAAAACTAAATCTTCTAATGGGCCAACCATGAACTGAAGCCTTTTTTCGCGACAAAGCACTTCTATTTCCGTAGCTAAGTCGGTGATAAGACTCCTGAGGTTCACTGCCTCAAGATTGAGCTGTTCCTTACCGCTGTCAGCACGGGCAAGAAACAGCAACTTATCAACCAGGGCCGACATTTGCTCTGCCTCTCGGGAAATAAGTTCAAGTGATTTCCGGTAATCTCTTTCCTTACGTTCCTTTCTCAGTGATAGCGTGGATTCAGCTTGAATGACAGCCAGAGGTGTGCGCAACTCATGAGAAGCATCAGCAGTGAACTGGCGCTGACGACTAAATGCCCTCTCCAGACGTGCAATCATCTGGTTCAAGATTGATGCTAATCTTCCCAGTTCGTCCTCACTGTGTACATCTATCCTTTTACTTAAATCGGTCTCTTCTATCTCCCGTGCTGTTCGGCTGATCTGTTCAACCGGCCTAAAGGCACGGTTTGCTAAAAATAGACCACACCCGCCTGCCAGGACTATCATTGCTGCACTAGTAAAGATAAGGATATATCTGAATCTCTCCAGCACATCTTTTACTTCGGCTGTTGAGCGACCAACCACCACCACACCGTTAACAGCCTGTTCATTTTCTAGTGGGGTAGCATACAGACGCATTTCCCGACCCTTTAAAATCTCTGTGGTATACAAGCTCCGGCCAGTAAGAGCCTGGGCTATTAACGTACCCATTAGCGGATTATCCTCATTCTGTCCCCAACCCTGTGCCAGCACCAAACGTCCTTCAGTATCATAAAGTAGCATCAGTTCCAGTGGTTGCTCACCAAAATCAAACCAGTCACCATACTCATAATCAGCTCCCTCGTCCTCTACTTCCATAGAGCTTTCCAACTGTGCTACACCTAGCTCCAGTGAATCATCCAGGCTCTGATACAAACTGTTTGATAGCATGATATAGGCTATTATGGCAAAGATGAGCAATAGTGCCCCTAGGATACCCAGATACCATACAGTCAACCGGAATTTGATGCTTCTGATAAACCTCATGATTCTCTCAGACGGTAGCCAGCCCCACGTATAGTTTGAATCAGACTTATCTTGCTATCTTCATCAATCTTGCGTCGTAATCTCCTGATATATACATCTATCAGGTTGGAAACGCTGTCAAAATCGTAATCCCAGGCATGCTCTTCTAACATAGTCCGGGTAATTACCATGTTAGGATGGCGCATGAAGAACTCCAGTATCACATATTCCTTACTGGTTAGTTCAATATTTCTATCGCCGTACCATACTTCTCTGGTCAGCGTATCTAGGATTAGATCTCCTACCTGCAGCCTTAGTGATTTAGAAGGTCCTTCCCGCCGCAGTAACGCTCGAATCCTGGCCAGTAGTTCATTAAAGGCAAAGGGTTTAACAAGATAATCGTCGGCTCCAGCGTCAAGTCCCCTGACCCTATCTTCCACGGTATCCTTGGCTGTTAGCATAAGAATTGGGATGTTTACCTTTTTTAACCGTAGCTCTTGGCACACCTCAATACCGTCCTTCTTGGGTAGCATGATATCCAGAATGATAAGGTCAAAAGGGGTACTTTCGGCAAGGTATTCGCCATCTTCGCCATCGTAGGCGGTATCAACCGCATATCCTTCTTCCAGCAAGCCCCGTTTTATGATATTGCAGAGTCGCCTTTCATCTTCAATAGCCAGAATTCGCATAGTCAATCTCCTGGTATCATTACCATCCTCATTATAGTACAACAAGATGAACAGAAGATGAACTTAAGAATTGGCGTAGACCATGTTTAATTATTAACTAATTTTAATATTGAGTTCATGGCAGGTTCATGTTGGCATGCTAGAGTGATTACAACGTGAGAGTTAAACGGCTCTCGTGAAATATGGAAAAGGAGGTAATCTAGTAATGTTGAAGAAACTGACAACCAGAACCGGCATAATCTCTGTAATTACGGTACTTCTCCTCTTTGGTGTGCTTTCCGCAGGTACTGTTCTTGCTTCTTCAACGGATACCAGTTCCACAGAACAGGTTGCTGTTCAAGACGTCGAGGATGACGATGCGGCAGAAGCTGAGGTGGAAGGTCCTGATCTGGACGATGTAGAGGAAGAAGTGGAAGAGGAAAACGAAGATGAAGATGCAGATGATGTGGATGGTGTTGATAACCAGGTAGAGCAAGACGGCGAATTCGATGGTGAATTCTAAGGACCAGTTCTCATCTTATAAAAATAGACGCCGGTACGTACTCTACCCCAAAGTAGACTAGCAGAAAATAAATCTATGGACTGGGGGACCATAGAAGACTAGATCAAACCGCTAATTGACGATATAAGAGCGGGGACTATTAATCCCCGCTCTTATATTACAACTGAATATATTTTGCTAACTTTGAAGGAAGAGAACATGAAAACTAAAATAGTAAAAGTAAAACAGATTTTGGCTTCTCTAGTCCTACTTGTAATCCTTTTGGCAGCCACCAGCTGTGCATTACCCGGTACGACTAATTCACTGGTGCCCAGCCTAACGCCAGCGATTACCTCAACCAGTCCCTCTCCGGCAGTAGTTGATAGTAAGACGGATTTGTCTTTTCCCGATTTTGTCTCGGTAATAGCCGAGGTGAGACCATCGGTAGTGGCAATTACTACTGAGGTTACGGGGTTTAGTAGATTTGGTGGAGCATTTACCCAAGAAGGTGCCGGCTCGGGTTGGATTATTGATAGTGGTGGACTTATTGTTACTAATAATCATGTCGTCGAGGGCGCAAATGGTATCACGGTAACCTTAGAAGATGGCAGGACTTTCACAGCAGATTCGGTACACACCGATCCTGTTGCTGACCTGGCAATAATCAAGATTAACGCCCAGGATTTACCGGCGCTCCGGATTGGTGACTCGTCCCAACTGAACGTCGGCGAGCATGTAGTAGCTATTGGCAATTCACTTGGTATGGGGATAAGCGCTACCGAAGGGATTGTCAGCGCTGTTGGGGTATCTTTATCCTTATCTCCGGGTCAGATTCTTTCCGGACTCATTCAGACCGATGCTGCTATTAATCCCGGTAACAGCGGTGGTCCCCTTGTGAATTTACGGGGGGAAGTGGTCGGCATTAACAGTGCTAAAGTAGCGCAGGTAGGCGTAGAAGGTATGGGCTATGCCATAAGCGTCAAAGAGGCGACACCCATCATAGACCAGTTGATTACGAACGGATACGTCATACGCCCATATCTGGGGGCGAGCCTTTATACAGTTGATCAGTTTGTCGATTTCAGGTATCGATTGGGTGTGGACAAAGGAGTGCTTGTAACCGACGTTGCTTCTGGAAGCCCGGCGGATAAGGCAGAGCTTAAGCCCGGCGATGTTATTACTGCCATTGACGACAAGGAAATCAGCGACGAGGGTGTGTTGACACAAACCATAAACTCCGCTCAAATTAGCCAGAAGATAAAAATTACCTACTGGCGCGGCAGAGCTCAGAATACTGCTTATGCCACGCTCGTTCAAAGCCCACCACCGGGCCAGTGAGATGCCAAATGAGAAGGGCTGGCTCTGCTGAAAATAGAATCGTAATCAAGAAATAGAAGGGTTGTAACGATGAAGATAACGAAGACTGTAGGCATATTTGTGGCTCTAGTTGTAAGCGTACTTCTCCTGGTAAGCTTTTTTGGCGGATGCACTGGGAGTGCACCCAATACCCCTCCAAAGGCACCAGCCTCAAACAGTCAAGGTACGAACGAAAATGTTCCACAGCAAAATCAAACAAATGACAGCGTGGACAGTGATGGCGATGGCATCCCTGACACTGCCGAGAAGGTACTGGGAACTGACCCACTAAACCTTGATACAGATGGTGATAGCATTAATGATATGCAGGATAAGATCCCGACCATGGTAGACACCCAATTCCAGCCCTCCACGGGGCCAGTCGGCTTTGAGATAACAAATCTCATGGTCGAAAATAATTACGACCCCGTGGCCAAACATGATGCCCCTGATCACTTGGAAATGGAGCTTCGGAACACTGCGGGTAAGGATATCAGCAATTTGGTAGCTTATTACACTATTACAGATTCGACGTCAAATCAAAAAGAGGCCTATATTCACCCTCTAGACGGTCTGACACTGCATGCCGGAGAAACAATAAGCATCCATTTTGATCAAGCAGAAGGGTCGAACCACTTCAGAGCTAACCCCAACGGTTTGTACCATACCTCTAAGAACGAACTGCGTTTCTCGGTGACGATTAGTGCAAGTGGTTACGAAGCACAAAGTGCTGAGGTAAAGAAGGATGCCGGAGGGGTTGAAGTCCCGGACTAGAAATACCAACCTTATATGAGATGCAAATATGTGTTTGATGAGACATGGCCAGATTCACTCAGCTGTCCCTTTAGATATCAGTTCTGTATAGCATTCTCAGGAGAGTGACCAATGGTGGAAAGTAATACGGTAAAACAAGCCTTCTCAAAAAATAGTTACATAATGGACACCCAATCACTCATGAAAAAATATGGGGACTTTACTGCACTCAGGAACCTGAGCTTACGTGTGGGGGAGGGAGAAATCTTTGGTTTTCTGGGACATAATGGTGCCGGGAAGACAACTACCATCAACATCCTGACTACACTACTAGAACCAACAAGCGGTAGTGCCACAGTGGCAGGGTGCGATATAGTCGAGGATAGTATGAGAGTTAGAAGACAGATTGGCTACCTGCCGGAGAACGTGCAGCTTTATGATGGGCTGACCGTATACGAAAACCTGGACTATTTTGCCAGGCTCTCCGGGATAAATAAACCGCATCGTCGGATAGTGGAAGTCCTTGACCTCTTGAATGTTGGTTATGGTGATAAAAAAATATCGGCATTATCTAAGGGAATGCGGCAGAGAATTGGTATTGCCCAGGCTATAGTGCATCAACCGCGGATTCTTTTTCTTGACGAGCCAACATCTGGTCTTGACCCATTCGGAGTTAAGGAGGTACGCGATATTATCCTGAAACTAAACCGGGAGTTCGGTATGACCATATTTATGAACACGCACCTCCTGTCGGAGGTAATGCAGACCTGTTCCAGAATAGGAGTGCTCAGTCATGGTGAGTTGATATATGCCGACTCCCTGTCCAACACACTCAAACAGTTTAAGGATGAACAATCTCTTGAGCAGATATATCTGAAGATTGAAGGAAACGGCAATCGTGAATAGCTGCTATATTGTTGCCCGGCAGGAAATCAGAGCCACCATGAAGGAAAAGACTTTCATTTTGCTTCTGGTGATATTTCTGGGCATGACCCTGGCATCGACATATATCGGCTGGTCCTCAGGCCACACTATCCAGTCAGTTTACAATTCTACAATGGCGTTTCTCCAAGAACAGGGCAAGGCGATTCCACCGCCACCCTTCGAGAGTGCTTCACACCTGTCTCTGCTAAAGAACATGGTTATCTACATTGTGTTGATAGGCGCACTACTGGCCATTACCGTCGGATATCTAATGGGTATCCGTGACCGAAGAGCTGGTGT
>CAZPQB010000103.1:0-9188 GCA_964588605.1 uncultured Dehalococcoidaceae bacterium
AGTAATGCCAGGACTTTATCGCCCAGGTAGAACGGCCAGACGACGATGCCCAGGATAATCTTCCACCAGACCAGGTCGGCAAAGCCGATGGTGAACAGCCAGCCGATGAACCAAACGACACCGAAAAATCCGCCCGATTTATTCATGTTTTTCCTCCCCTTTTCTTCTGCCATGTTCTCCTCAGACTACCACTTCATCAGGTTGATATTGCTGGCGTCGATATCGGTCAGGCCGCGGTAGATGGCCAGTATTATCGCCAGACCGACGGCCACTTCGGCGGCGGCCACCACCATCACGAAGATGGCAAACACCTGCCCGGTCAGCAGTAGCGGTACAATATAGCTGGAAAAGGCGACCAGGCTGATATTTACCGCATTGAGCATCAATTCAATGCACATTAATATAATCACGGCATTACGCTTGGTCAGTGCCCCGTACAGTCCAATACAGAACAGAACCGCTGATAGTACCAGATAATGTTCCAGACCTATATCCACTTCCTTACTTCTCCCTCGCAATGACAATGGCGCCCAGAATGGCAGCCAGCAAAAGCATCGCCGCAATTTCCACGGGCAGCATGAATCCGTTCTCGCCGAATAAATTCTGGGCAAGGGGAACCGTGGTCGGTGTCAGCGGACTTTCTGAAGCTATCTGCCATGATGTCTTGGTCACCGTGTAAATCATTATTCCCAGCAGGATGACGGCCACCAGAAAGGCGGGGACTTTCATCCTGTTGGCGGGGCTACCCTGCTGGACGTCCCGCGTCATCATGATAGCCAGTATTATCAGAACTGATATAGCGCCAACGTAGACCAGAATCTGTACCGCCGCCAGGAAATCGGCGCTGAGGGTAATGTAGAGTCCGGCTACGGTGATAAAACAAAGGATAAGGCTAAGAGCCGCCCGGAAGACATTCCGAAGGAATATCACGCCCAGAGCCGCTATAACGACTACTACCGCCATTATCCAGAACGAAGCAGCCAGTCCCATTACTCTTTCTCCACAATCTTTTCCACCAGCAGCGTCTGCCGGGGCAGTTTCTTGGCAATCTCGGGGTGGAAATATCCGCTGGCAGGCCTCTCCGGCGATTCCAGCAGCTCATCGTTAGTCTGTATCAGGTCGCCGCGCCTGTACCTGGCCCGCTCATAGGAGTAGCCCATGAAGAGGGCGTCATAAGGGCAGGCCTCGACACACAGGCCGCACTGAATGCAATAGCCGGTATCAACCTGATACTTTTCCACCTCGTATTTATTGTCCGCTAGGTTGGTGGCGGTAACAATCTCAATAGCGCCCTGCGGGCATGTCTTGGCGCAGGTGCCGCATCCGGTGCATTTTTCCCGACTCCAGATAAGTTCATTGCCCCGAGTCCGGCGCGATATGTTCAGCCTCTGCTCCGGGAACTGTGACACCGTCGGGTGGCGCAGCAGGTGCCGGATGGTCACCGTAAGACCTTTAATTATGCCGATTCCGTAACGTTCAAACTTCAACTCGGCCCCATCCTAACTTAAAGAATTTCGACCATACAACTACCAGTATCGCCATGATGGCGATATTAATAATGACCATTATCCACGGAAGGTCGGTTGGCCAGACCAGGACCTGTATAGCTGTGATGAACAGGTTTATCAGAGCCAGTGGGAAGAGGAACTTCCAGGCCAAGGCCATCAGCTGGTCGATTCTAATACGCGGCAGCGTTGTCCGTGTCCAGACCATGACAAAGAAGACGATAAGTATCTTAATAATGAACCACAGCCACGGCGGTAAAAGCGGGCCTCTCCAGCCGCTGAGGAAGAGCGTGGTGATAATGGCGGATATGGCTATGGCTTCAGCGTATTCTACCAGATAGAACATGGCGAATTTCATGCCAGAATACTCGGTATGGAATCCGGCCACAATCTCGGAGTCGGCTTCCATTAAATCAAACGGGCTGCGGTTAATCTCGGCGCAGCCAGCTGTGAAAAAGAGCAGAAAACCGAGTGGCTGTAACAAGATGAAGGGAATATCCTGCTCAAGAACAATCTGGTTCATGGACAGTGAGCCGGCCACCAGTACCACGCCGACGATAGCCAGTACCAGAGGTATTTCATAGCTGACAACGGCGGCGACATTACGCATGGCGCCGAGCAGCGAATACTTGTTGCTGGAGCCCCACCCGGCCATGAACACGCCTACCGTGGAGACCGAACTGATAGCTACTATATAAAGTATGCCTATATTAAGGTCAGCCAGGAGTGCCCCGTCCTGAAACGGCACCACGGCAAAAATCATCAACGCTGGCACAAAGGCAATCACTGGTGCCAGCCAATGAACCAGCTTATCAGCTTTGTCTGGCACGATATTTTCTTTAAGCAACACCTTGATGGCGTCCGCTACCGGCTGGAGCAGGCCGAAGGGACCGGTGCGGTTGGGGCCAAGGCGCGACTGCATGCGGGCCATGCCCCGGCGCTCGATGTAGATGGCGCCCATTACCATAATCAGCACAAAAACGATAAGAGCGATAGTAAAAAACAACCAGTGCCACCAGTAGCCGCCGGGCCAATCCGGTGGTGTCGCCTGCATTGGCAGGTTACTATTAATAACAAAATCAGTTATAGCCACTATCTATCAATCTCGCCCATAGTAATATCAATACTGCCAAAGATGATTATAAGATCGGCTACCTTCCAGCCCCGTACCATTTCACGGAGGGCGGTCAGGTTAATCAGGCTGGTGGGTCGCACGTGACAGCGGTAGGGAGCAATGGAGTTATCTGATACCAGATAAAAACCAAGCTCACCTTTGGGCGCCTCAATATGTGCGTACGCATCGCCAGCGGGGGGGCGGACCAGATGGGGCACGTCAGCCCTGACTGGACCGGAGGGTATATCAGGCATAGCCTGTTCGATAATACGCAGACTCTGGCGCATCTCCTCTATCCTCACCCGGTAGCGGTCATAGCAATCGCCAGCTTCACCAACCGGGATATCAAATTCAAAGCGGTCGTAAATGGAGTAAGGGTCGGCCTTACGCAGGTCCTGCTTGACGCCGCTGGCACGGGCTACCGGACCGCTGATGCTACAGTTAATGGCCGTTTCCCTGGGCAGTATGCCGACGCCCTTGGCGCGGGCTAGCAGTACCTCATTCTGCTTGAGGAAGAAGTCATATTCCTCTAAGAAACCGGGCAATTTAGCTGTGAATTTCTGTAGTGCCGGGAGGAATTCGTCAGGAATATCCTGGCTGACACCACCAATCCTCATGTAGTTATAGGTAACTCGCTGCCCGCAGACCATCTCAAAGAGGTCATATATCTTTTCTCTCTCCCGGAACAGGTACAGGAATGGCGTAAAAAAAGCACCGCAATCGTTCAAAAAAGAACCAACGGCTATACAGTGGTTGGCGATGCGCTGCAATTCAGCCATGATGACGCGTATATATTCGGCCCGTTCCGGCACCTTTATCCCCGCCAGTTTCTCCACTGCCAGGCAGTAGGCCAGGTTATTACTCATCGGCGAGATATAGTCCAACCGGTCGGTCAATGGGATAAAGCCGGTAAAGGTCCTTTCCTCGGCCAGCTTCTCAATACCCCGGTGCAGGTAGCCGATAACCGGCTCTATATCGATGACAACTTCGCCGTCCAGGGTCGCCCTCATGCGGTACACGCCGTGGGTACTCGGGTGCACCGGACCGAAATTCAGGACAAATGGTTCGGTCTTCAGCGTCATTAGCTCAGTGGTAGTCACTGTAGATAATCCTTTCGCAGCGGGTATCCCTGGAAGCCTTCCCAGAGAAACAAGCGTTTCATATTCGGGTGCCCTTCAAAATTTATACCCATAAGGTCGTATATTTCACGTTCCTGAAAGTCGGCCCCCTGCCATATACTGATTACCGAAGGCACCTCCGGGTTCTCCCGTCCGTAGCACCTGGTCTTGATAATCACCGTGTGGTTGTGCTCCAGCGAAGTCAACTGATAAATAACCTCAAAGTAGCTGAAGTAATCAACAGCGGTAATATAATTGAGGAAGTCAAACTTAAGGGTTTCTGTGTCCTTGAGGAAGGCAGCTACCGCCAGCAGGGAATCTATCTTCACCACTAGGCTATCCTGACCGGATTCCTCAATGCTGTCCGGGTACTTCTCTTCTATCTGGCTGGCTATTTCTTTCCCGGAAAGGGCTACCGTCATTCTTGTTTACCTTTCAGTGGTAATTCTGGCAGGTCTGGTACTACCGGTGTCCTGGCTATCTTCCGTTGAAGCATTCTTATTCCGTGAATCAGGGCTTCGGGGCGGGGTGGGCACCCGGGCACGTAAACATCAACCGGTATTATCTTGTTGTATCCCGGCACCACGCTGTAAGAGGAGCGGAAAATACCGCCGCTGATACCGCAGGCACCCATGGCTATTACCCATTTTGGTTCCGGCATCTGGTTATATATCCTCCGGACATTGGGGGCCATCTTCCAGGTAAGTGTGCCCGCGGTAATCATCAGGTCTGCCTGACGCGGTGAGGCGCGCAAAATATCCATGCCGAAGCGGGAAAGGTCAAAACGCGGGCCTTCGATGGCCATAATCTCGATAGCACAACAGGCGGGGAAACACGACACTGTCCAGAGAGAAGAACGCCGCCCCCAGTTAATGATGGCGTCCACTGTGGTCAGCAGGATATTTCGGCTCAACTCCTCTTCCAGCCACGCGTCGGGATCGGGAATCGATTCCTGACTGCTCGCTTTCACGTCTTCAATTACCTGACCCTCATACCGGTCAAGCTCGGTAGAGGAATAAATGTATTCTTTATCGCTGCTTACTTCCATTCAAGAACCTTCTTCTTCCAGGCATACAGATAGCCGATAAAAATAATGAAAACGAGAATCAACACGATATACAAGCTAAAAAGTCCCAGCTCCCTGAGTTGTGCTGCCCACGGATAGAGAAAAACAACCAGTACATCAAGAGCCAGAAAGACCAGGGCGTAGAAATAATAGTGGAAGTTGAACTGCACCCAGGTCTTGCCGATGGTTTCCATACCGCATTCAAAGATAGACGTCTTAACGGGATTGGGATTACTGGGGACGATTTTCAGGAATCTAAGGACAATGGGGATAATTACCATTACGAGTGTGAAAAGAACGACAACGATAAAAAACAGTCCGATTAATCCGTAGTTTGCTAGCAACTGTTCCCCTGACTATCTATAATCGCTTATTTACCGTTTATGTGCTGGTAGTAATATGTTATAAGATATAGGGATTGGTGCACTGCGGTAGTATACCATACCCATTTAATAAAAAGCAACACCCCTTGGCAAGCAGCTAATTCTCATTAATGCTTTTGGTCTTCAAGAGCTTCAATCGCAGCTATTGGTTCAGGAGAGAGCTCCTCAAGTTCATGGTCCAGTGCCTCGGCGGTGAGTATTGACAGGTTGGCTGCTTTTCTTGGAGGGATGGCCAATAACAAAGGAATCAATGCATCATTGATAATATCTTCTTCAAACGACGATGGCGCCACGCCTTTTTGCTTCCATTTCCTTTCGGCCCTGTTTAAAGGCGGTAAGGTTGATTTCTCGGATGTTCTCAGGCATACGCCGGGAGATGGTCTCCTTCCAGATACCGACCTTGAGCGGGGACATCAGGGAGAAACATCCCAGCATAAATATATTAAGCGTTCTAACATTGCCCAGTTCTTTGGCCCTTTCCGTACCGTCGATGAAATAGACATGGTCTGTTTGCCTCTTGAGGGCTTCGGTGACTTGTTTCTGGGTGGGGTATTGCTCCTGCCCCAGACTGACCGATAGCGGCGGCTGTTCGTAGTTATTGATGATAGCGATACCTCCGGGGCACAGAAAGTGGCTCCACCGGGCCGCTTCCAGCTTCTCAAGAGCGAGGAGCAGGTCTACCTCCCCTTCCTTGATTAAAGGCGACCAGACCTTGTCTGCTATGCGTACGTGGCTGACAACACTGCCGCCGCGCTGGGCCATGCCCAGCGTATCCGTCTTCTTAACGTCGAAGCCAGCCGCCAGGGCTGCCTCGCCCACAATGTCACTGGCCAGAACAACACCCTGACCGCCCACCCCCGTGATAAGTAAGTTCATCTTCTTCACTTTGTGTTCCCATTCTTTCCCGGCGCGGAAATCGCCTTCTGCGGGCAAAGCTGTTCGCAGATGGTGCAGATATCGCCGGCACAGAGGGTCGGCTCGATAAATACCTGTCCATCGACGCTCTGGATAGCCGGGCAGCCCAGGCGGAGGCAGGCGCCGCACTGGTTGCACTTATCGAGATTGACCACTCTGGGATTAGCGCGCTTTCTCACGCGCATGGCGCAGGAGCCGCGCACGATGATAACAGACACCTCCGGCCTGTTCAGGGAGTCCCTGACGCCTGCCCTCAGTGCCTTTAAATTAAAAGCATCAATCACCTTGATATCCTTGACGCCAATGCCCCGGGCCAGGCTTTCCAGCTCCACAGCCTGGGTCTCCTTACCCTGGGCGGAAATGCCCGTGCCGGGATGCTCCTGGTGTCCGGTCATGGCCGTGGTATGGTTATCCAGGATAATAATCGTTATCTGTGCCTGGTTATAGACAGCGCTGACCAGGCTGGGGATACCGGCGTGCATGAATGTAGAATCGCCGATAACCGCCACTACTTTAGTCTTGACCCCGGCCTTCTCCATTCCCTGCGCCTGACCGACGCCGGAGCCCATACAGCCGGTGGTATCCAGAACGCTCAGCGGCGGGTAGGCCCCCAGCGTATAGCAGCCGATGTCGCCGGTGATAATCAGCTTCGGCTCTTCATTTTTCGAACCGGCCAGCTTGGAACGCTGCCCCAGGCTGTTCAGGGTAAAGTATATGCCGGTATGGGGACACCCCGGGCACAGCAGGGGTGGACGCCGGGGTAATCCTGAGGCCGGCGGTAAGACCTTCTCCGATTTTGTTTCGGGTAGCAGACCGGCAGCACGACTGCTTTCGGCAACAATGCGCAGATTCAGTTCACCAACGCCGGGGATGAATTCCTTACCGGTAACCTCTATGCCCATCGCCTGGATATTCTCCTGGAGAAAGGGGTCGAGTTCCTCAATAACTATCAGCCGCTTGACCCCGTTGGCGAATTCGCTTATCAGCTTCCTGGGCAGGGGATGGGTGGTGGTCAGTTTGAGAAAGGAAGCGTCCGGGAAGACCTCACGCGCATACTGGTAGGCGATACCGCTGGTAACGATGCCGAGGTCGCGCTTGCCCCAGATGACCTGGTTAAGGGGAGAGGTCTCGACATAATCCCGCAGCTTAGCCATACGCTCTTCCATAAGGGCGTGCCTGGGCAGGGCATAAACGGGCAGCATGACGTATTTAGCCACGTCATAATAGAATTTTGGCTGCCGGTTTTTTACCGCACGGCGGCGCTTGACATCTACTATTGACTTGGAGTGGGCAATTCGCGTGGTAGTACGCACCAGAACCGGGGTATCGAAGTCTTCACTGATGTCAAAGGCATAGGCCATCAGGTCATAGGCTTCCTGGCTGTCGCTTGGTTCCAGCATCGGCACCTTGGCCATCTTGGCGTAGTGCCGGTTGTCCTGTTCATTCTGAGAGCTGTGTATCTGCGGGTCGTCAGCACAGACCACCACCAGCCCGCCGATGATACCCGTATAAGAGGCGGCCATAAAAGCGTCGCTGGCTACATTCAGTCCCACCTGCTTCATGGACGCCATAGCACGAATCCCGGTATAGGCGGCCCCCGTCGCTACTTCCATGGCTACCTTCTCGTTGGTTGACCACTCGGCGTGGATATCCTTGAACCGGGCCATGTTCTCAAGTATCTCGGTACTTGGCGTACCGGGGTAGGCGGCGGCAACCTGTACGCCGGCATGATAGGCCCCCAGTGCCAAGGCTTCATTTCCAGATAGTAGTTGCAGAGTCTTTTCCATGTTTGTTCACGCAATTAAGTGATATTATAACAAAATAATATAGATAAGCGCAAATATTTTATTAGAAAATGCGCACTAATGTATGATGTATCTTTTGTTACAATTCTACCATACTTTATAGTGGCTAGACAATTTCCCGTGATTGTTGACAACTGTTTTTCCCTGTGTTAAACTGCTAATTGAAAATCATTTTCAATTATCTGCTGAGATGATATATACAGAGAAGAAGATTGAAAGTATACTGAGACAGCATGGTTATAAGATTACCCCACAACGTCGGATAATACTCGGCGCGATAACCCATATTCACGAACACCTTACTCCAGCCGCACTGTACGACAGGGTATCTCGGGAGGACCCGGGCGTCGGGCTGGTTACCATTTATCGCACTCTTGAGATACTCGCCAGCCTCGGCCTCATCTGTGAATTGCACCTAGGAGGCAATTGCCGAAGCTACCTGATGAGGCGGCCTGCGGGGCACCACCATCATCTGATCTGTTCCGACTGCGGTACCGTGATTGATTTCACCGATTGTGACCTCGGTGAACTGGAGAAGAGGCTATCAAAAGAGACGAATTTCAAAATCAACGGCCACCTTCTGGAATTTATCGGACAATGCCGGAACTGCCGTAAGCAATCGGTGACCGGGTAAGATGAAAATCCTCAGGCAAATAGCACATGAACTGCTGGAACATGCGCCCTTTACCGCTATCGGGGCTGTGGCCGGCATCGTCGTCATGGTTTTAGTCCATTTTCTTAATACCCCACGTGAAATTTCTCAATCGCTTTTTTACACACTTCATCCCCTCCATGTGGTTTTGAGCGCGCTGGTAACGACGTCTATGTACAGGATACATCATACCCGGAGCAAGCTCTGGGTGGCCGTTATTATAGGTTATACCGGTTCTGTGGGTATTGCGACGTTAAGCGACATTGTCATCCCCTACGTGGGTGGAGATATACTGGGTATACCCTGGGAATTTGAGTTGCCCTTTATTGAGACGTCCAATATGCCCTTTATCGGCATTCCCAAGTGGATAATTGTTAATGCCGCGGCTGTCATCGGGATGGGTATTGCCTACTGGAAACCGACCACCAGGTTCCCCCACATGGGTCACGTGCTGTTGAGCACCTGGGCATCGTTATTCAGTTTTACCGCCTTCGGAATGGCCGACTGGATTCCGCTGCTTCCCTACATCTTCCTGTTCCTCTTTCTCTCCGTTTGGCTGCCCTGTTGCGTGAGCGATATCGTCTATCCCCTTCTATGGGTCAGAGAAGAGTAGCCTGACTCCATTTTCTT
>CAZPQB010000104.1:0-5539 GCA_964588605.1 uncultured Dehalococcoidaceae bacterium
AAACAGAAGAACTACCTTTTGAAAACAATCCTCTGTGGTATAAGGATGCCATAATCTATGAACTCCATGTCCGCGCTTTTGCCGACAGTGATGCTGACGGTGTGGGAGACTTTCTGGGGCTGATAGACAAACTGGACTACCTTGAAGACCTCGGCGTGACCGCAGTATGGTTGCTTCCCTTTTATCCTTCTCCCCTCAGGGACGACGGCTATGATATCTCAGATTATTACAACATCCAGCCCGTCTATGGCACGATCGCTAACTTCAAGGCCTTCGTTGACGAGGCGCACCGCCATGGTATCCACGTCATCACCGAACTGGTGGTCAACCACACCTCCGACCAGCACCCCTGGTTCCAGCGAGCACGCAAGTCCCCGCCGGGGAGCCGCTATCGTGATTTCTACGTATGGAGCGATACCACCGAGAAATACAAGGATGCTCGCATTATCTTCAAGGACTACGAGACCTCCAACTGGGCCTGGGACCCGGTGGTAAAAGCATATTACTGGCACCGTTTTTATTCTCATCAGCCGGACCTCAACTATGACAACCTGGCGACCCAAAAGGCCATCTTCAGGGTTATGGACTTCTGGCTGAAGATGGGTGTCGACGGATTACGCTCCGACGCCGTTCCCTACCTTTATGAGCGAGAGGGAACCAGTTGTGAAAACCTGCCGGAAAGCCACACCTTTTTGAAGGAACTGCGCGCTCATATCGATAAGAAATTCAAGAACCGCATGCTGCTGGCCGAAGCCAACCAGTGGCCAGAGGACGCCGCGGCCTATTTTGGCCAGGGCGATGAGTTCCATACCGCCTTTCATTTTCCCATCATGCCCCGTCTTTTCATGGCTCTCCGTATGGAAGACCGCTTCCCCATCATTGATATCCTCCAGCAGACGCCGCCCATCCCGGACAGCTGCCAGTGGGCCATCTTCCTGCGCAATCACGACGAGTTGACTCTGGAGATGGTCACCGACGAGGAGCGGGACTACATGTATCGGGTCTACGCCGCTGACCCCACGGCCCGCCTCAACCTAGGCATCCGCCGCCGCCTCGCCCCGCTGCTCAGCAACGACAGGAAAAAGATTGAGCTACTGAACAGTCTGCTTTTCTCGCTACCGGGGATGCCGGTTATCTACTACGGCGATGAAATCGGCATGGGAGACAACTTCTACCTAGGCGACCGCAACGGCGTCCGTACCCCTATGCAGTGGAGTCCAGAGCGAAACGCCGGCTTCTCCCGCGCCAATCCCCAGAGACTGTACCTGCCGCCGATTATCGACCCCGAATACCACTATGAAGCCGTCAACGTGGAAAACCAGCTGAACAACCCCGATTCCCTTCTCTGGTGGATGAAGCGCATCATCGCCCTGCGCAAGCGGTATAAAGCCTTCGGGCGCGGCAGTATTGAATTCCTCAGCCCGGAGAACCATAAGGTTCTCGCCTACCTGCGGCGCTACGAGTCGGAGAACATCCTAGCAGTGGCTAATCTCTCCCACCTGGCGCAGCAGACCCAGCTAGACCTCTCCGGGTTCACCGGCTGGAGGCCGGTCGACCTCTTCGGCCGGGTGGAATTCGCCACGATTACCGACGGCAAATACTACTTCACCCTCAGCCCTTACGCTTTCTATTGGTTCTCCCTGGAGCCGGAGCCGACGGAAGCCCCGAGCCCACGTGTCCGGCCTGCCGAGGAAACCAGAGAGGTGCCGATCATGCGTGAGACCGAGGAAAGCCTCTTCGGCAAGAAGAAGAACTGGTTCATCCTGGAGGCGGTGCTGCTGGACTATGTCAAGAGCCGGCGCTGGTTCCGCGGCAAGGCCAGAGAGGCCTGGGCGGCGGAGATTCAAGATATCGTCCCCCTGCGTTCCGGTAGCGTGAACTCCCACGTCATTCTCTTTCAGGTCGATTATCAGGAGGGGGAACCGGAAACCTATGTCATTCCCGTCGCCGTCGCTCCCGCCGAGCGGGAGGATAAGCTAAGTTCGGACTCACAAAATGCCATTATCGCCAAGTTGAAGCAACGAGGCAAAAACGGCGAGAGTATTCTCTTCGACGCTATGGTTGATAGAGATTTCTGCAATCTATTGCTGAAAGCCATAGGCCGACGGCGCGCCTTAAAGGGAAAAACCGGAGAGATTCTGGCCTCGTCAACCAGGGTTTTCCGCCGGGCACGCGGCTCAGTAGATACAGATCTGACGCCGATTCCGATGAATGTCGAGCAGAGCAATACCTCGGTTATGTACGGTAACCAACTCATCCTGAAGCTGCTCCGCCGTCTCGAAGAAGGCATCAACCCCGACGTGGAAATAGGCCGCTTCCTCACGGAAAATACACCTTTTACCAATATCTCACAGCTAGCCGGTTCTCTGGAATACCGCCGGGGTCGTAGTAAACCGCTTAGTCTCGCTATCCTACAGAGCTTCGTGCCGAATGAAGGTGATGCCTGGGGATATACTCTGGACTTTCTGGCACGCTATTTCGAGGGAGTACTAACACACGCTACCGTGCAGGCTCCACCCATCCCTCATAAATCCCTACTATCTCTGTTAAAGGAACCACCTTCCCTAGCCCAAGAGACTATCGGCCCCTACTTGGTTTCGGCACAGCTCCTGGGGCAGCGTACTGCGGAACTTCATATAGCTCTGGCTTCAGGTCTGCAAAATTCTGACTTTGCCCCGGAGCCGTTTACTATTATGTACCAGACGTCCCTGTACCAGTCACTGCGGGGCTTCGCCATGCGTACTATGCAGCTACTCAGGGAGCACCTCAGATACCTGCCAGAAGACCTGCGTAATGATGCTAGGCGTATACTTAACCAAGAAAATGACATCGTTGAACGCTATAATCTAATCCGACGGCAAAAAATAGCCGCGGCGCGCATACGCTGCCACGGAGACTACCACCTGGGTCAGGTACTCTATACCGGTAATGACTTTGTTATCATTGATTTCGAGGGTGAGCCGGCACGCTCGCTCAGCGAGAGGCGGCTCAAACGTTCACCGCTGCGTGACGTGGCCGGGATGCTCCGTTCCTTCCACTATGTGGCGCACAGTGCCGTAATAAAAAAGGCATCTTTACTGCCCAAGCCGGAAGATACCCTACCGCTGTTGCAGCACTGGGCGCAGTACTGGTATACCTGGGTCTCAGTACAATTCCTGAACGCATATCTGGATATAATGATGCAGACGGGGCTGCTGCCGGATAACCCCGACCAGCTGAAAATTCTCCTGGATGCTTTTCTGCTGGACAAAGCCCTATACGAGGTCGGCTACGAGCTGAATAACCGACCGGACTGGGTAAGAGTGCCCCTGCAGGGCATATTACAGCTTATGGAAGCAGATGGTTAGGGGCGCAAAAGTGATTCATGATAAAAGCCGGAAATCGGGGCAGTCTGCTAAAGGTGCACAACCGAAGGTTAATATCCGTCATGATATTACCCTCCTCTCCGATGATGACCTATACCTCTACAACGAAGGCTCCCATCACAAACTTTATGAGAAGCTGGGAGCGCATTTACTGACCGTGGACGGGGCGGTGGGGACATACTTCGCGGTATGGGCACCCAATGCCAGAGAGGTATATGTCATCGGTGACTTCAATAGCTGGGATAAATCCAGCTATCCGCTACAAACGAGGGGGGAATCCGGTATCTGGGAAGGGTTCGTGACCGGTGTGGACACCGGCGCTATATATAAATACTATATCGTTTCACGATACCGCAACTACTCTGTGGAGAAGGCCGACCCCTTTGCATCATTTTACGAGACTCCTCCCAAGACAGCTTCAGTCGTGTACGATTTAGACTACAAGTGGGGAGACGAGATATGGATGAAGGAACGCCGGGAGCGGAACGCTCTCGATGCGTCAATTTCCATCTATGAGGTTCACCTGGGTTCATGGCGGCGTGTCCCCGGGGAGGGTAACCGCTACCTGACCTACCAGGAGATGGCGGCACAGATAGCTGAATACGTTCAGGAAATGGGCTTCACCCACGTCGAATTTTTGCCGGTGATGGAGCATCCATTTTACGGCTCCTGGGGCTACCAGACGACGGGCTACTTCGCCCCCACCAGCCGCTACGGCACTCCACAGGACTTGATGTACCTGATAGACTACCTGCACCAGCACAATATCGGCGTTATTCTTGACTGGGTGCCGTCACACTTCCCGAATGATGAACACGCCCTAGCTTTCTTCGACGGCACACATCTCTATGAGCATAAAGACCCGCAGCAGGGCATTCACCCCGACTGGAACAGCTATATTTTTAATTACAGCCGCAACGAGGTAAGGAGCTTTCTGGCCAGCAGCGCCTTGTTCTGGCTGGATAAGTATCATGCCGACGGTCTGCGGGTGGACGCCGTCGCCTCCATGCTTTACCTGGACTACGGTCGTAAGGAAGGCAAGTGGATACCGAATAAATACGGAGGCCGTGAAAATCTGGAAGCCATTGCCTTTATGAAACAGCTTAACGAGGTCATCTATCAGGAACATCCCGACGTGCAGACCATCGCCGAGGAGTCAACCGCCTGGCCGATGGTATCCCGTCCAACCTATCTCGGCGGGCTCGGCTTCGGCCTGAAATGGGACATGGGCTGGATGCATGACACCCTGGAATATATGAGCAAAGACCCGATTTACCGCAAATACCACCAGAATAACTTGACCTTCCGTATGATATACGCTTTCTATGAGAACTTCACCCTGCCACTGTCACATGATGAAGTTGTCTATGGCAAAGGCTCCCTGCTGGGCAAAATGCCGGGTGATGATTGGCAGAAGTTCGCCAACCTACGTCTGCTCTTCGGATATATGTATGCCCAGTCCGGTAAAAAGCTGTTGTTCATGGGCGGCGAGTTCGGACAGTGGCGGGAGTGGACGCATGAGGAGAGCCTGGAATGGCACCTCACCCAATATCTGCCCCATTCCGGTCTCCAGCAGTGGGTGGCCGACCTTAACAAATTCTACCGGAGCCAGCCCGCACTGCATCAGCTCGACTTTGACGGTTCGGGTTTCGAGTGGATTGACTGCAACGATATCGAACACAGCGTCGTTAGCCTTATCCGCAAGGGGCGCTCGCCGGATGATATTATCGTGATTATCTGCAACTTTACGCCGGAGACACTCTTCAAATACAGAATCGGCGTGCCTCTGCCAGGGACGTGGAAAGAGGTCTTAAACAGCGACACTAATAAATATCACGGAAGCGGCCAGGGCAACCGGCGCGCTCTAAAGACGGCAAAAAAGCCGATGCATGGGCGCCCTTATTCCATTACCCTTACCTTACCGCCTCTTGCGGCGATATTCCTTAAACGCAAGGCGTGATCAAGGCTACCGGGAAAGTGCCGAATACCTCAGCGAGCTGCAGAGAACCCGCACCCTCGACAGCCTCGCCGGTAAAAACGCTGCTCCAGTTTCGCGGGGCATCTTTAGGGAGTAGGATACGGCTATCTTTCCACAAGTGCTTTCCGAAGGACGGTACTTTCATCCCGGCTAATTTTGCAAAAAATCTAGGGACGGCTACTAAAGCCCATTTCTC
>CAZPQB010000104.1:5639-9144 GCA_964588605.1 uncultured Dehalococcoidaceae bacterium
TTCCTGAAACCTCAGGAAATCATTAAGAAATTCATTATCGGCTGAGTCTTGTAAAATAGCATCTATAAAGCTCAGGACGGCGGCCTCGTACTCCCGATTTATCTTGAGCCAACTGGTTATGGCCTTGGCCTCTCTGAGCGCCTTAATCATATAGGCTTTCAGACGCTCCTTGAAAGTGGGTACTTCTTCCGCAAAAAGAGGCCAGGCACCGACTAAGGTCTGGTAAATTAGATACTCCATGTTCGGCTCAGGAACCGGCATTCCGCCTGCCTTTGGCTTCTTAGCCCCGTTCCATCCCTGCCATCTCGCCAGGCGCTCTTCCCACTCGTCAGGAATCTCGGAGAGGACGCTGATTCTGGCACGGACATCCTCACTGCGCTTGGTATCGTGGGTGGAGGTAGCATTAAGCGTGTCCGGCCAGTATTTCATCCGGGCCAAGTTCCACCTGTGGAAGTCCTCCACGGATAAACCGGAGGTATCGGGACTGCCGCCGACTTCGTTAAGGGAAATCAGGCAATTATAGTTGTAAAGTGCCGTATCCTCGAAACCCTTGGCCATGATAGCACCGGTAAGCTGCTGCCAGCGCCTGACGAAATTCAGCCACTCTTTTTTATCGCCCCCGGCAATATTCGCGGGAAAGTCCAGCAGGAGCACTCGCTTCAGAAAGCTCAGGGCGTTATCTGGTGCGGTGCTATGTTGAGCGGCTTCCTGGAAGGCTCTTTCCAAGTGCTTTCTGTCCTGAGGAGATGTCTTTAGAGTCCGGGTATAGGTTCTATATACCGGCAGGCAAGCAGTTACTTCCATGAGTACACGGTTCGCCTCCGATGCAGCTAATTTCCCCGATAGATGCGCTAGCCAATGCCCCAATTCAACTATCTCTTGGGGGAAGAGCTCCAGCATCACCTGTTTCTTTTTCTCGTAAACAAGGTCGCGGAAGGATTTTCTCTGGTTAGTTGCCTTTAAATAGATATGGTGCAACGATTTCATACCATCTCTATCCACAAAAAGGGAGTTTAGAGTCCTGGCGAAATCATAGCCGGTGGTACCCGAGACCGGCCAAGTTCCGGGAAGCGCTTCGTCGCCGGAGAGAATCTTCTCCACTACGGTATAGACACCGCCCGTGCTTTCGCGTAAACGCTTCAGGTATTCCAATGGGTCGTAAAGCCCATCAATATGGTCAAGGCGCAGTCCGGTGACTTTACCTTCCGAAATCAGGCGGAAGATGAGCGAGTGGGTCACCTGAAACACCTCCGGGTCTTCCACCCGGACGCCAATCAAATCGCCGATGTCAAAGAAGCGCCGGTAGCCTGTTGATTTGTGGTTTGTACCTTTGAAATGCAACCAGTCGGTGTCAAAGAATCCGGCAAACGGCGAGTCCCTTCCCTTCTCCATCACATCCCGCCACCACGGGTTTTCCTCGCTTGCCACCATATGATTGGGGACGATGTCAAGGAGCAATCCCATGCCATGCTCTCGGAGAGACTCCGCTAGAGCGTCGAAGCCCCTTTCCGAGCCAAGCTCCGGATTGAGCAGTGTCGAGTCGGTGACGTCATATCCGTGGGAGCTGCCCTGCCGCGCTTTTAATACAGGGGAGGCATAGATATCCGAAATGCCCAAGCGGTCGAGATAGGATACCAGTGCACCGGCGTCCGTAAAGCGAAAGCCCTTGTTAAACTGGAGCCTGTAGGTAGCAACGGGTATGCGTAGCCGACTGGACATCTAGCTGACCCTTATTTTCAACAGCTCTCCCAGTGAGCTGAAGTCTTTGACCCATTCCGCTGCCTGCCGGTCATTCCGTCGGACTCTCCGTTTAAACTCAGGGTAGTGGGTTTGTAACATACCCCAGTAGAGGTTCTGCACCTTCCAGAGGTCCACACCAAAGGGCATGGTTTGCGTTAGCCCGACGTAATCTATCAGATTTTTAAGAGCATCGGTATCCTCAGGGGTGCCGACCAAGGCTGCCATCATTCTTTCCAGGTTCTCCTGCAGGTCGTAGCTGATACCATCGGCATCAAGGTCAACCTGCCATGATTTGGCGGTATCAACGAGGTTCCGGATACCATCTGTGTCGATGGCGTCGCTGCTGACGGCGCGGTGCAGGTCTATATTGAGAATCAGCTCGGCGGCGGCATGGAAAGCCTTAGGTACAGGGCCACCGAGTTCGGACAGGAAGCGCATCGGCGGATAGTGGGAATCGTAGATTTGCCGGTAAGCCGACTCAATCTCCGACATGGTGGACTCAAGGATATAGCCAAGCACCTTGCGCTGCTCATCACGGAAAAGGGATTTTAGGGAGTAAAAGGAACTACCGAAGTGCTTGTCCAGTAAACGAATAACCTCCGTGAAATCGGCGGCGGCGCAGGTCTGGGTCGTTTCCGCAACCATCTCCTGATATGATTCTTCTCCCTGGTACTCTCTTACACCGGCATTGATAATGTGGTCTCCGAAATGGAAAACGCCGAAGCTAAGAACCGCCGATTCCCCGGTTATCTCCGAGGTTACTCTGGAACGCCCGGCGACCAGTCTGGTCTTGCCGCATTCAGCTGTCTTGTAATCCTCGTTGTTTATCAGATAGCAATTAATCCGGGACTCATCGCTGTATTCTTCAAAAAGGGAGCTGACGGCGTAGTGGGCGACAACCCTGGTCAGGTCCACCATGGCCGGCCTGACGTTATTCTCATATATGCTACGTCCATCACCCTGCCCCGGGATATTGCTCTTCGCCTTCCCCAGGAGTTCCAAGAAACGCTGTTCAGTGTCATCACCGAACAGTTCCTGCGCCAGCTGCACCACCCGCCCGGCATACTGGATAACCTGCACCGTCTCGATGCCAAATAGGTCGTCAAAGAACCAGCCGCAGCTGGTATACATCAGCATGGCATGGCGCTGAAGCTCCAGGAGCTTCAGCGTTGTTATCCTCTCCGCCTCATTTAATTCATGGGTGGCATGCTGGCTCAGAAATTTTGTTACATTATCAGGGGAGCGGTCAATGATGATATTGATGTAGTTATCCCTAGCCGCCCAGGGGTCTTTCAGAAACTGTTTGGTCTTTCCTTCATACTGCCCGGCCATGTTGTCGCGCAACCAGTCCAGAGTATTCCGCAGAGGCGTGCGCCATGACTGGTTCCACTTTGGGTGAGCCCCGCTGTTGCAACCGCAATCGCTCCACCACCGGTCAATGCCATGTATACAACTCCATGATGTCTTTTCGGCAATCTCCACTTCGTGGGTGGGCGGGTGCTTTTCCAGATATTCAGCATAATTGGTGATTTTGGCCAGATTGTTAGTTTCGATATGATGCAGAGCAAAGGCCAGCGCCATATCTCCGAAGCGGTGATGGTGTCCGTAGGTCTCGCCGTCGGTGGCGATGTTTACAATCTGGGGTTGGTTTCTCATTTCGGAAAAAGAATCCATCAACTTCTTAGCGAAGGCTTCGCCACTGTTGAGCATGTCCTCGAAGGCAACGGCGCGGGATATCGGCCCGTTGTAGAAGAAGAGATTTAAC
>CAZPQB010000105.1:0-9144 GCA_964588605.1 uncultured Dehalococcoidaceae bacterium
TTAAAGAGAAAATCCCCCTTTATCAAATCTATCCCCCTAGCCCCCTTCCTTTAAAAAAGGAAGGGGGAATTTTTACAATGAGAATCCTGCTCATTGAAACATTGTACATAAAGGCCAGTACCACGAATATCTGAGTGAGGACGCCACCTCCTTTACCCGCACGTTTGGAGGGCGCAGCGTAACCAGGGTAATACAGAATAAATCCCCCTTAATCCCTTTATCGAAGGGGGAAAGGAGGAGGGGTGGGTGTCCCTCCTAAATACGCCGCCGCCCCGGTCGCAACTTTTGTTTTCCCACCCGGGCCTGCTTGCGCTAAAGCTTCAGCGAAGGCAAGCCCACCCTCGTAACGCGCACGGCTTAGCCTGTAAAGGTTGCGCCCCACCCCCAAAAGTGGGGTGGAGATGGAGAGAAAAAATCCCACAAATCCCCCTTTTTCAAAGGGGGAGACTGGGGTGGGTGATTCTCCCTTAATCCCTCCTTACCAAGGAGGGAAACAGATTGGAGTAAGGCGTAGATTTAAGGGTTTGCAACCACATCTTCTCACTCTAGTAAAGGGAGAAGGAGAGGGATTTTGGGGTTGGGAGGCTATTTGCGGATTAGACACATATGATACGAGGGCGGCCAGCCTACGCTAAAGCTACGGCGGGCAAGCAGGGTGGGAAAAGATTAGAAACGAGGGGTGTGGTGGCTTACGTGAAAAAATCACTATGATTTCTCTTTATGATTCAATTCTTGTTTTCTAGCTGTATTCCAGCGAACAAATTCTAAAGTATTATCAACGTATATTCTTGTAGTACCAGATACATTATTATATAATTGTTTCACTATATTTTCAGGATTTTCTTCACGAGGTACAAAAATTGTCCAATCAAGTAAGTGGTGATTGATTTTACCTGATTTCATAGGGACAGGATAGTCACTCACTACTAATTCAACCCATATTGGATCTTTACTTAACTCTTCATCGAATCGTTTCTGGGCAGTATGGTGTAAAACTACACCATACATTTGAAGATCTTTGTGTAATTCATATGCATCTATTAGAGGTCTACCAAAATATAAAGATTTATTTATATTAACGGTCATTTCTCCAAAAGCAATAGCACCTTTCAGAGGAATTTCATTATCTAATGCTTCGGAAAAAATATATTCAACGTCAACGATAATACTGTTTAATGAGTCTTTAGTGTCATCACTTGAAAAAAGGATTATAGAATCAGAAAATGATACAAGATAATCTACTGGAGGATTTTTTTTAATGTTTTTATGATTTTCTTGGAAGCTAGTTAGTTTCATTACACTTTTCTTTGCATCTTTTAAAATAGTTTCTTTAGCTTCGTGTAATGATTCAAGCATTTTCTTTACATCTTTATGTCTTTCCCTAAATACTCTGTCTTTAAAGCCCATTATATCTAGAAAAGCTACATAAATATTCGGTGTCTCATTCCAAATTTTTTTTATCATATTAATGCACCTAGTAATTTTTATTTGACATATTATATAACTAATATTCTCTATAAACAATACTCTTGCCTAATTACCTCAAATCCTGTAAAGTCATTTTGTTAACGGTAATATCTTCATCGGGAGGGAGCGAACCATGAATGTAGAGGTACAGGGTTATTGTGACGATAAGTTTGCCGCGGTGAAGGATGCGTTCCGGAAAAACTTCGAGGAAGAACTTGAGGTGGGGGCGTCTTTCGCGGCAACGGTGGACGGCAAATTCGTGGTGGATATCTGGGGCGGCTACGCAGACGCCACAATGACGCGCCCGTGGGAGAAAGACACCATTGTTAACGTCTATTCGACCACCAAAAATATGACGGCTATCTGCGCGCTGATGCTCATTGACCGGGGAAAACTCGATGTTGATGCTCCCGTCACCAGGTACTGGCCGGAATTCGGACAGGCAGGCAAAGAAAAAATCCCGGTGCGTTATCTTCTAAGCCACCAGTCCGGCGTAGCTGGATGGGACGAACCTTTTCCGGTGCCGGCGCTTTACGACTGGGACCGCATGATTAAACTGCTGGAAAAGCAGAAACCGATGTGGGAACCGGGCAAACACTGCGGCTACCACGCCCTCACCTTCGGTTACCTTCTGGGCGAACTGGTACGGCGTATTACCGGCAAGACATTAGGTACGTTCTTCCGGGAGGAAGTCGCTATACCCCTGAACGGCGATTTTCACATTGGCGTCCCCGAAGAGGTCGACCACCGCGTCGGCGAGCTGATTCCGCCCCCGATGCCCAAACCGGGCGACCCCGGCTCCATGGAATCCGACCTCAATACAGTATCAGGCAAAGTAATGGCGAATCCCGCCGCGCCGGCCGAAGCCTCATGGGAGAGAGCCTGGAGGGCCGCCGAAATACCCGCAGCTAATGGACACGGCAACGCAAGGTCGTTAGCAAGGGTGGGGGCGGCCATAGCCTGCGGCGGCGAAGTGGACGGCGTGCGCCTCATGGGGCTGCCGACCATCGAGAAAGCCCTCGAGGAGCAAATCTACGACAACGACCTGGTGATGAACGTGCGCGTCCGTTATGGGATGGGGTTCGGACTTCCCTGTAAAGAAATGCCGGTCAGTCCGAACCCTCGTACTCTATTCTGGGGTGGATGGGGCGGTTCATCCATGGTTATGGACCTCGATGCCAGGTGCAGCTACGGCTATGCCATGAACAAGATGGCAGCCAATTTAGTAGATGACAGGCGCATCGCGGGAATGGCCCAAGCCCTGTATACGTCTCTTGCCTAATTACCTGAAATCCTGTAAAGTCAATCTGTGAGCAAATCGGATAAAGCTTCCGGCAGGACTGTCTTCGTCTGCCAGCAGTGCGGCAAGGAGAGCCTGAAATGGCTGGGGCGATGTCCCGACTGCCAGGAATGGAACAGCTTCGTGGAAATGGCAGTGACGGCTTCGGTAGCCTCGTCCCGCCCGGTGAATCCGCTAAAGCCACCCCAGGAACTATCGCAGGTGGTTATTGAAGCTAACGACAGACAGCCGCTGCCACTGGCGGAGTTCAGCCGGGTGCTGGGTGGCGGAATGGTAACGGGGTCGCTGGTGCTTATCAGCGGCGACCCGGGCATCGGCAAGTCCACGCTATTGCTACAGGCGGCGGCATCCGTAGCCAGCAGTCGGAGAAGGGTGGTCTACGTTTCCGGAGAGGAGACGGCGCACCAGATTAAGCTCCGGGCAGAGCGCCTGGGACTGGATGGCGAGGGACTTTATATCATCGCCGAAACAGACCTCGAGGCTGTATTGAATCAGGCGGAGCAGCTAGCGCCGGGGCTGGTGGTCGTTGACTCCATTCAGACCGTCTATTGTCCAGAGATAGAGGCAACGCCGGGCAGCATCAGCCAGGTGCGGGAGTGCACGATAAGACTGATGCAGTGGGCCAAGCTCAGGGGCGTGCCGGTATTTATCAGCGGACATGTCACCAAGGAAGGCGCCATCGCCGGCCCGCGGGTGCTGGAGCATATTGTCGATGTCGTCCTTTATCTCGAGGGAGAGCCTTTCAGCGCCTACCGGCTGCTGCGCAGCGTGAAAAACCGCTTCGGCTCGACCAACGAGGTGGGCGTCTTCGAGATGAAGGAGGAGGGACTGGTGGAGGTAGCCAACCCTTCGCAGGCATTTCTTTCCCAGCGCGGGGCTGAGGCGATAGGCTCAGCGGTGGTGCCCACCATAGAAGGCAGCCGACCGCTGCTGGTAGAAATCCAGTCACTGACGACACCCACGAGCTTCGGGCAACCGCGACGCACCGCCAACGGGGTGGACTTTAACCGGCTGCTGCTGGTGACCGCCGTCCTGACCAAGAGGGTCGGCCTCAGGCTGGGGAACCAGGACATCATGGTCAATGTCACCGGCGGACTCAGGGTGGGCGAACCGGCGGCGGACCTGGGCATGGCGCTGGCGATTGCTTCCAGCTTTCGTGATATAGAAGTCGCGCCGCAAACGGCGGCGGTGGGGGAGGTGGGGCTCAGCGGCGAACTGAGGAAGGTCTCCCAGCTTGAGAGGAGGCTGAATGAAGCAGCCCGGCTTGGCTTTAGAAAGTGCATAGTACCAAAGGCGGGTGACAGGGTGACGCCGTCGAGCGATATTCAGGTAATACCGGTAAGCAGCTTGAGGGAGGCGATGGGCGTGGGGCTTGTTAAGAACAAAGCAAAGATGAAGGATAATGAGGAGCGATTTTAGTTAGACTGAGAAAAGAGATTTCTATGGCAAGTAAGGAACTCCAGAAGGTATTAGAAGCTGTGAAGTCAAGGCCACCACTGGGAGAACTCACCATCCAGGAACAGCGTGCCGCCATGGAATCCGACTTTACCCAGTTGCCGCTGGCACCGGATGTACGGTGTGAAACGGTAAATGCCGGGGGCGTCCCGGCTGAGTTCGTCAGCACGCCGGAGTCGGACGAGGGGAGGGTAATGTATTATCTCCACGGCGGCGGCTACGTGCTTGGCTCAATAATGACCCACCGCGAGATGGCCTCGCGGCTGGCACGGGCGGCGAAGGCGCGGATTCTTCTCGTAGATTACCGGCTGGCGCCGGAGCACCCGTTTCCGGCGGCGGTGGAAGACTCCGTGGCCGGCTATAAGTGGCTGCTGTCCAGCGGGGTGAAACCCGGCCGGGTGGCTATCGCCGGGGAGTCGGCGGGTGGGGGGCTGACGGCGGCGACTCTGGTGGCGTTGAAGGATGCCGGAGAACCGCTACCGGGCGCGGCTATTTGCGTCTCGCCGTGGGTGGATATGGAGGCAATTGGGGAATCCATGGTCACTAGGGCGGATGCAGACCCGTTTGTGCAGAAAGATATGCTTCTGGAAATGGCTAGGACTTACCTTGGGGACACCGACCCGCGCACGCCGCTGGCCTCACCGATATATGCCGACCTGACGGGACTGCCACCGATGCTGATTCAGGTGGGCACGGCCGAGGTGCTGTATGATGACGCGAAACGCCTCGCTGAGAGGGCGGAAGCGGCCGGCGTGGAGGTCGTGTTTGAGCCCTGGGAGGAGATGATACACATGTGGCATTCCTTTGCGCATATACTGCCGGAGGGGCAGCAGGCGATTGATAGAATCGGGGAGTTCGTGCGAAAGCACACGGGGTGAGGGGAGAAAATCCCCCTTAGTCCCCCTTTTTCAAAGGGGGAGTAGAAAGAAAATCCCCCTTAATCCCCCTTTTTCAAAGGGGGAAACTGGGAGAGGGGAATATTCAAGGGCTAAGCCGCCGATGATACGAGGGCGGCGGGTGGGAATAGATATAAATGGGGGGGGAGGCAGTTGCCAGTACTGGAATTACATTGTCAAGATAAAATTAAAGCCTTATTAAGGGCTGGCATTAATTATCAAGGTGATGCTCTGAAAGAACATCTAAAATCACAAACCGAAGTACCATATTGGCGAATTGCATGGTTTGGGAATGATGATATAACACAAAAATTCTGGCATGTGTTATCTGAGCTTCAAGATGAGCTTTCACCAATGTATAGCACGCAGGGAGAATTATATACGGAGCTATGGAAGCTTTTCAGAGAGGTAGTTTTAAATAAAAAGGAATTTCAACCTAGAGAAAAGTTAGAGCGAAAGATACACGACTTCGCGGCGGTGGTGAAAAAGCCACTAATAGAGTTCTATGTTATATACGAAGTTAAAAACATAGATATAGGGTCAAATGATTTTACTTTTGGGAACGTTGACGTTGTTAGGTTCAATAAAACTCATTTAGAAATTTATAATACAATAAAGAATGAATTTCTAAAAGAGTGGTTAGCTGATTGGGATGGAGAAATTGTAGCAAAGGTAGAGGTAAACGCATCAGGTACTGATAATGCGAATTTAACAGGAAGGGCAGAAATTGAGAAGGTTTTAAGTGTTTTACGACTAGGTATCAGGAAAGAACTTATAGGTAGAAGCTCTGATAGTCTTTTTCTGTGGGAAATAGGCAACTCGTTAGTAATTGCCAAAAATGATGCAGGGGCACCATTTAGCTTATTTAGTAACATAGAAAATTATCCATTTGTTGCTGATATAGGTAAGATACTTACGAAAATCCTAAATGAGCATAGTTTATGGAGTAGGATACTTAATGAAGAATTACCCAAAGATATTCAGATACGTATAGAGAGAGCTATGGAATGGATATCACTTGCAATAAAAGAACCAAGTATTGACCACAAGCTAGTACATCTATGTACTGCTCTTGAAGTTATGTTATTACCCGAACACACTTCGGGTAAAAAGGGCGAATTAATTGCTCTAAGACAGGTTCTTTTGGGACAAAGTGTTTTTCAAGCACCAACTAGTATTTTACACTTATATGAGAGGCGAAGTGATATTATACATGGTGGTCATTTGAATATCACCACCTATGAAGAATATGTTCACTTATTGGATTGCTGTCTTAACGTACTGACAAAAATTATTGCATTAACGGATAGATTCACAAATGCAGTAACTCTTAAAGAATTGTTAGACAAAGTGGAGAATAAAGAGACTTTAGAGGGCTTTATAGAGAATTGTGAAAGGGGATTGATTGAAGGGCGAAAAATAGAAGACATTAAAAAAGCAGCAACTAAACTATTAGAGCAATACAATTAGTAAAATTCTCAGTAACAAGAAAGAAAACTTTAGGGGATAATAGTAAACAGCAGTTAAAAAATGAACACTAAAAAGCAAAAAGTCGGCGCTATTATTGTCGCGGCGGGGGAGGGGAAAAGGATGGAGGGTGTGGATAAAGTCTTCACCCTGCTGGGCGGCGAACCGATACTGATGAGAGCCACGCGCGCCTTCCAGGAGTGCCAGCTTATCGACCAGATAGTGGTGGTGGTGAGCGCCGAAAATCATGCCAGATGCCAGCCGCTGGCGGGAAAAGGCGACTGGTCAAAGGTGAGCGATGTATGCCTCGGGGGAAAGCGGCGGCAGGACTCAGTGGCCGCCGGACTGAAACAGCTTGACGGCTGCGAATGGGTGGTCATTCATGACGGCGGCCGCCCGCTGGTGACCGTCGACCTGATTGAAAGGGGGCTGAAGGCGGCTAAAGCCACGGGGGCGGCGGCGGCGGCGGTCCCGGTAACGGACACCATAAAAGTCGTGGACGACGATGAGATAGTACTCGAGACGCCTTCACGTCAAAATCTGAGGTCGGTCCAGACGCCGCAGGTGTTTCGCTTCGATATCATCCAGATAGCGCACCAGCAGGACTGCGGCGACGTTACCGATGACGCCTCGATGGTGGAGCAGATGGGCCATAGAGTTAAACTGTATACGGGCTCATATGATAATATAAAGATAACGACACCCGATGACCTCGCGCTTGCCGAGGTGCTGCTGAAAAAATATGGACGGTAGAATGCGAATCGGAATCGGCTATGATGTCCATCCCCTGGTGCCGGGGCGGAAGCTGGTGCTGGGGGGTATAGATATACCCTTTGATAAGGGCTTGAGCGGCTGGAGCGACGCCGATGCCCTGACCCATGCCGTTATAGACGCCCTGCTGGGGGCGGCGGCGCTGGGCGATATCGGGCAAAACTTCCCGCCCGGAGAGCCGGAATATAAGGGTATTTCGAGTCAGGTCCTGCTGGAAAGGGTCGTCCGAAAGCTTGCAGCGGGCGGCTGGCGGGTGATGAATATAGACGCCACAGTAATAGCGGAAAAGCCGAGGCTCAGTGGATATATCAGTGACATGCGCGAAAAGTTGAGCAAGACAATGGGGATAGGCGCCGGGCAGGTCAGCGTCAAGGCCAGCACCGCCAATGGGCTGGGATTTATCGGTGGCGGCGAGGGTATCGCGGCCTGCGCTGTAGCTATGATAGAAGGCGGTAATGATGAAGGTATTTAACACTCTCTCCGGAAAGAAAGAGGAATTCGTGCCTCAGGGCGATGAGGTGACGATGTACGTCTGCGGCGTTACGCCCTACAGCGATGCCCACCTGGGCCATGCCATGAGCTACATCATCTTTGATGTTATCCGGCGTTATCTCAAATATCGTAAATACAACGTTAAGTACGTGCAGAACGTTACGGACATTGATGATAAGATAATCGACCGGGCCAACCAGCGAGGTGTTTCCGCCCGGGAGCTGGCTGAGGAATTCATCACCAGCTACACAGAGGAAATGAAATTGCTGAATATCGAGCCGCCTGATGAAAATCCCTATGCTACGGATGTAATACCGGACATGATTGAAGTGATACAGGGGTTGATTGACAAGGGCTATGCCTATCCGGCCGGGGGCAGCGTCTACTTTCGGGTGCGAAAGGTGCCTGACTACGGCAAGCTGTCACACCGCAGTCTGGAATCCATGAGGACCGGGACAACCTGTGAAATCGGAGAGGAGAAGGAAGACCCCATGGACTTTGTCCTGTGGAAGGCGGCCAAGCCCGGCGAACCGGAGTGGGACAGCCCGTGGGGGAAGGGTCGGCCGGGGTGGCACATCGAGTGCAGCACCATGTCACTGAAATACCTGGGTAAAACCATCGATATCCACGGTGGGGGGCAGGACTTAATTTTCCCCCACCATGAGAACGAGATAGCCCAGTCCGAGAGCTTTACCGGCCAGAAGCCGTTTGTAAAATACTGGCTGCACAATGGCATGGTGCAGCTTGGTGAAGAGAAGATGAGCAAGTCGCTGGGGAACCTGATAACGATAAAAGAGGCGCTTCAAAAATACAGTCCCGATGCCCTGCGCATCTTCGTGCTCAGTTCACACTATCGCAGTCCGCTGACCTATACGGAGGAAACGCTGGAGGCGGCGGAGCGGGGGGTAGAGAGACTGCAACGTGTGATTTCTAGGTATGAGCCAGACAGCACAGGGGAAGCTCTTGATGCCGAGCCCTATGAAGAGCGTTTTAAGGAGGCAATGGACGACGATTTCAACACTCCAAAAGCCTTAGCTGTCCTTTTTGACTTAGCACGTGAAATAAATCAGGCGGCAGATTCTGGCATTGGTTTTCAGGATGCTAAGGAGGTCCTCTTATCACTGGCACGGGAAGTGCTGGGGTTAAAACTACGTGATGTTATTATAGAGGTGCCGACACTCGGACTTAAGATTACAACTTATGCTCCTACTGTGGTCATAGGTACGCAGCCAACTCCAGAGGCTGCGCTTCGTGTTAATTGCCTTATTGAGGAGCGCACTCACTGCCGGAAAAATA
>CAZPQB010000106.1:0-9084 GCA_964588605.1 uncultured Dehalococcoidaceae bacterium
GTTGGCCTCGGCCATTCTATGTGTATCCTCGCGTTTTTTAATTGTCACTCCCTGCCCATGGAAGGCATCGCTGAGTTCATCGGCCAGTCGCTCCTTCATAGTCTTACCTTTCCTGGCTCTGGCTGATGCTACCAGCCAGTTCAGGGCCAGGAAGAGACCGCGGTCAGGCTGGACTTCAACCGGGACCTGATAGGTAGCGCCGCCGACACGCCGTGGCTTGACCTGAAGTAGCGGTGTGGCGTTTCTTACCGCCTGTTCCAGTGCCGCTACCGGGTCTTTGGAGACCTGCTGTCCCAATAAGTCTAGGGCGCCATATACTATGTTCTCGGCGGTGCGCTTTTTACCGCGCGTCATCACCTTGGAAATCATCCTGGCCACAGTAGCGCTGCGAAACTTGGCGTCAGGTATTATTTCTCTTTTTTCGGCTTGGGCTCGTCTCGGCATTTGAACTCCCCTGGTTAAATAACCTCTGCCTTTTCTTTGGACTTTTTGCTACCGTACTTGCTACGCCCCTGGCGGCGATTGGATACACCGCTGGTATCCAGTGCCCCCCGGACGATATGGTAACGTACGCCGGGCAGGTCTTTAACCCGCCCTCCCCGAATCAGGACCACAGAGTGCTCCTGCAGCTCATGTCCCTCGCCGGGAATATAGGCCGTTACCTCCATATGGTTGGTCAGCCGTACCCTCGCTATCTTGCGCAGTGCCGAATTGGGCTTTCTGGGTGTAGTCGTCTTTACCTGTACGCAGACGCCTCGCTTCTGCGGAGAACCCTTGCCCGACTGCACCCTGTTCTTTAAAGCATTATAGGTGTAGCGCAGCGCCGGCGTCTTGGCCTTTTTAGAGGCGACCTTGCGACCCTTACGAACCAGCTGATTTATTGTCGGCATTTTCTCCTTCCTGTCTCCACAATTACAATGGATGAGCCTTAGCTCATCCATTCGAAAGCCTCTAGCGACAGATTGAGGTCTCTACGTCATTCTGCCAGCTATTAGTGAATACTGAGCACTAAATATAAAATCTAACATAAATCAATACAGTCTGTCAACATTTTACCTAGGGAATGTAAGGATTAATTAATCAGCATCCCATATTTACTATTTTGTTGACATAACTGAGGTATTCTGTTATATTATACTCATATTGAGGCGAATATAGCAATGTCTGTTAATATATCTGACAAGTCTTATCAGCAGTATTTTATATTTACTTGGGGCGCGCGCCGCACCGGGAGGGCCGAGGTACACAAATATTAAGTACTAAAAGATAAGAGCAGCATAACTAATAAGGGCCCTCCCAGCGGAGGGTTTTTTATTATATTAAAGACTGGTAGAAACACCTGAATTTATTGCATCTGCCGGTAAGTAAAGGTAAAATGGCATAAATGAAAAAGGTTAAAGTAGAGCTTGGTAGTCGCAGCTATGAGGTGCGTGTCGGTGCCGACTTGCTTGCCCGCACCGGACTCTGGTTGAAAGAAATGGGTCTTTCCGGCAAGGCCGCCATCATTACCGATACTACGGTAAAAGGTCTGTATGTTGATGCCCTCATTCGGGGATTAGAAAGTGCCGGCTTTGATACAGCCGTTCTGGAGGTGCCGGCTGGAGAAGAACAGAAATCCCTGGAAACGGCTGGCAGACTCTATAGCGAGCTTTCCGGAGCTTATGCGGAAAGGACAACCCCCGTTTTAGCTCTGGGTGGCGGGGTCATTGGCGACCTGGCGGGATTCGTGGCGGCTACCTACATGCGGGGAGTACCACTGATACAGATACCGACCACCCTGCTGGCGCAGGTGGACAGCAGCATCGGCGGTAAGACGGCGGTAGACCACGGCCAGGTGAAGAATATGATAGGTGTGTTCTACCAGCCGATGATGGTTATCGCTGATGTTGAGACCCTGAAAACGCTTCCTGAAGTCGAGCTGACCAGCGGGATGGCGGAAGTCATCAAGCATGCCGCTATCAGTAGCAGCAAGTTCTTTGAATTTCTTGATGACAACCTTGAGAGAGTCGGGGCGTTTCATGAAGGCGTGCTTGAGAAGATGGTGCTGGAAAGTGTCAGGATAAAAGCCGGGGTGGTGGAGAAGGACGAAAAGGAAGCGGGCTTAAGGGCTATCCTGAACTACGGCCACACAGTAGGCCACGCTATTGAGGCGGCCTCGGATTTCCGGTTAAAACACGGCCAGGCCGTGGCCATCGGCATGATGGCGGAGGCTAAAATCTCCAATCGCATGGGTATACTCGGTGATGGTGATGTCATACGGCTGGAAAAGGTTATCAGGAAAGCCGGCCTGCCTGTGGAGATGCCGGACCTCGATAAGGAAAAGGTAATACAGTCTATGAAACATGACAAGAAAGTCGCGCAGGAGAAAATAAGGTTTGTCCTGCTTAAATCAGTCGGGAATGTCTTTATCACCAATGAGGTCAGTCCTTCTCTGGTGGAGGAGGTTTTATTTGGACGGGAATAATTACAAAATATGTGCCGCCATCGTAAGTAATGACCCGGAAGCGATAAGGCTGGTGGCACCATCGGTCGACCTCTTTGAGGTACGTATTGACCTCATTGGCAGCGGTTGGCGCGAGCTTGTAAAGCATATCGAAAAGCCCTGGATAGCCTGCAACCGGAAGGTCGAGGAGGGTGGTAGCTGGTGGGGGAGCGAATCGGCGAGAATTGAGGAGCTTCTCAAGGCTATTGAGCTGGGAGTCAACATTATTGATATTGAACTCAGCACGTCAGGGGTGGAAGCAGTGGTAAGGGGAATTAAAGGGAGGGCGGACTGTCTGCTATCGTATCATAACCTTGAAGAAACACCTCCTCTAGAAGAGATGCGGGAGATTATTAACAACCAGATGGCCGCCGGTGCTGCTATCTGCAAGCTGATTACCACCGCCCGCAGTTTTGCGGACAATATCGCCACCCTGCAGCTTATAGCGGACTTTCCGGAGACAAAAATGGTCTCCTTCGCCATGGGTGCTCTGGGGCATATATCCAGAGTCCTCTGTCCGCTGGTCGGCGGTTATTTTACCTATGCCTCAATTGAAGCAGGCGCCGAGTCCGCCCCCGGCCAGATAACGGTAAGGGAACTCAGGGAAATTTACGGGGTGTTGAGAGATGGAAAGTAGTGTCATAACCGGCAAGACCAGAATCTGCGCCTTGATTGGCGACCCCATAGAGCACAGCGTGTCGCCGGCGATGCACAACGCCGCCTTCAGGAAACTGGGCCTGGACTTTGTATATGTCCCTTTTAGTGTAAAAGCCGGTCAGCTGGCTCAGGCCGTTGACGGCCTCAGAGCCCTGAATATCATGGGTTTCAATGTTACCATACCCCACAAGGTCGCCATCATACCCATGCTGGATGGTCTCGACCCGCTGGCGGAGAAGATTGGTGCCGTCAACACCGTGGTGAATGACAACGGGAATTTCCGGGGTTATAATACCGATGCCAACGGTTTTTTACAGGCGCTGCTGGAGCGCGGAGTTGAGCCGGATGGGAAGGACATCGTCGTCCTGGGCGCCGGCGGCGCCTCGAGGGCCATTTCTTACATACTTGCTGAAAGGAACGCTCATCTTACTATCCTTAACCGGCAGCTGGAGCTGGACTGGGCGGAGGAGCTTGCCCATCGGATATACCACGACTTCGAAAAGGAGGTACGGGTACTGGAACTCTCCTCTGAGTACCTGGCGGCGGCGCTGTATGGGGCGGAAATCCTGGTTAACGCTACCAGCGTTGGTATGAGCCCGCAGAGCCAGGAAAGCCCGGTACCCGCAGAGTTGCTCAGGTCTGACCTCGTTGTTTTCGATATTGTGAACAACCCTGTCAGAACCAGGTTGTTACAAGATGCACAGGCAGCCGGCGCCCGGACTATAGAAGGATTAGAGATGCTTGTCTGGCAGGGGGCCCTGGCTTTTGAGAAATGGACCGGGCAGAAAGCCCCGTTCGACCTGATGCGAAAAGAAACTATCAAGGCGCTGGAGAGGTATGAAGACTAGCATCGCCCTGACAGGCTTTATGGGAACGGGGAAAACGGCTGTGGGCAAAGCACTGGCGGCCAGGTTGGGCAAGGAGTTTATTGAGCTGGATGCCGCCATTGAGAAGAAAGCGGGAAAGACCATCCCCGAGATATTTCGGCAGGACGGTGAGGTTGCCTTCAGGGAAATCGAAATTGAGGTTACCAGAGAGACCGCTGCCCAAAAAAATGCGGTTATTGCTTGCGGCGGCGGCATCGTTCTCAATACAATAAACATTGACCGGTTGCGCCGGGAATGTGTTATTATTTGCCTTACCGCGTCGCCGGGGGTTATATTAAGGCGGACATCTGGCGATAGCAGTGAACGGCCGCTGCTCGCGGTGGCTGACCGCACCTCGCAGATTGAAGAACTTTTAAGGTTTCGCCGGCCTTTTTACGAACGGGCTGCCGATATTGTAATAAATACTTCTAGGTTGAAGACTGATTCGGTTGTCGAGTTAATAATAGAGAGACTGAAAGGGCATGCAGGTTACCGTCAGTAAAAGCGAAGTTCAGGGAAAAGTGAAGGCCCCTTCTTCTAAAAGTCAGGCCATCCGGGGACTGATGTGCGCCGCCCTGGCCAGGGGTGAAAGCGAGTTAGTTAACCCCCTGATATGCGAAGACACCGCCGCGGCCATAGATGTACTGAGCAAGGTTGGAATACGCATCCGGCAGGAGGAAGGTTTATGGCGGGTAGAAGGCGGTACTCTAAGGGCGCCGGATGCCGACCTTTTCTGTGGCGAGTCGGCGACTACCCTGAGGTTTATGACGGCCATTTGCTGTCTGATTCCCGGTAAATCCCGTCTCGTCGGCGGCCCTTCCCTCTCCAAAAGACCGGTGAGGTCGCTGGTGGAAGCGCTGGGAAAGCTGGGAGTAAAAGGCTCTATCGAGGGAAAAACAACACCGCCGGTAACCATAGAGGGGGGTACTCTGAAAGGTGGCTTCACGGAACTGCCGGGTAACATAAGCTCTCAGTTCGTATCAGCGTTATTGTTAATAGCTCCCTTTGCCCGGAAGGAAGTCAGCATAAGGCTGACCACTCAGTTAACATCGAAGTCATACCTCCTGATGACGCTGAGGTGCCAGAGGAAGTTCGGGATAGATGTACGCTCCGAGTTAGATAAATTTGTGGTGGCCAGGCAGAGCTACCGGCCGACCCGCTTTGAAATAGAGGGGGATTGGTCATCGGCTTCCTATTTTCTGGCGCTGGGGGCTGTTTCTGAGGGGGTGGAAGTGGAAAATGTGAGTACGGCGAGTGTTCAGGGAGACCGTATGATACTGGAATTCCTGAGGAGCATGGGGGCTCAGGTCAGGGTAACCGGTAATTCCGTTACGGTGAGTCGGGCGAATCTGAAGGCAATAAACGCCGACCTTTCTGACTGTATTGACCTGCTGCCCACTATGGCGGTTCTCGCCGCTCTGGCTGACGGCACCAGCGAATTAACCGGCATCGAAAGGGCCCGGATTAAAGAGTCGAACCGTGTGGCTGCTGTGAAAGAAGGACTGGAGCGAATTGGCGTAACCGTGACTGAGGATAGAAACCGACTCACCATTGCCGGTCTGGCGACAAAAAAGGCAGCTGAGGAAAAGGAAGAAGCAACTGAAGAAGGCGAAGCCGCTAAAGAGGGTGCCGGGGGAACGGCTGCCCCGGAGCCTGAAAACGTCATTATCGATTCCAGGTCTGACCATCGCATTGCCATGGCTTTCGGCGTGCTCGGTGCTGCTATCGGCGGTATTACCATCAATAATGCCGAATGTGTCGCCAAGACATATCCGGATTTCTGGGAGTCATTAAAGAGTATAGGGGGTAAACTGGAGATAAATGCAGAATAGCTTTGGCAGACTCTTTATCATAACCAGCTTCGGCGAGAGTCACGGCAGGTGGGTGGGGGTTGTTGTTGACGGCTGCCCCGCCGGACTGCCCATCGCCGAGGCGGATATCCAGAAGGAGGTGGACAGGAGACGGGCGGAAGAGAGCGCGGGTGCTACCACCAGACGGGAAAAGGACAGGGTTGAGATTCTCTCGGGAGTCAGTGATGGTTTCTCCACCGGAGCTCCCATCTGTATGCTGATTAAGAACGAAGATATCGACGATGGTGATTACGAAAAAATCAGGTTCCGGCCACGGCCGGGACACGCCGACTATACCGCTTATATGAAGTACGGCGGTTTCAATGAATGGCGGGGCGGGGGCAGATTTTCGGGGAGAACTACCGCAACCTTTGTCATGGCAGGCGCCATCGCCAGGAAGTTGCTGAGCATAATCGGTATCGAATTGGTGGCACACACGGTGGAAATCGGTGGCATAACGGCAAAAGCTGTGTCCTTTGATGAAATAAAGAAGAACACTGCACATGATTCTCTTAAGTGTGCCGACCCGCAGGCTTCAAGGGAGATGGCTGAACTCATTAAGAAGGTAAAAGAGGAGGGCGATAGTCTGGGTGGGGTTATCGAAGGTATCGCCCGTAACGTACCCGTTGGACTGGGAGAGCCGGTCTTTGACCGTCTGGATGGAGAGCTTGCCAAGGCCCTGCTGGCTATCCCGGCGGTCAAGGGTGTTGAGTTTGGCACCGGTTTCTCGGCGGCCCGCAAAAGGGGTTCGGAGAATAATGACCCGTTCCTCATTGAAGACGGTAAAATTGTAACATCCACAAATAACGCCGGCGGCATACTCGGTGGTATCAGTAACGGTATGCCGGTAGTGGTCAGGGTGGCTGTAAAACCCACCTCTTCCATAGCTATTGAGCAGGCAACGGTGGACATTCAAAAGATGGAAAACGCCAGTATCAGCGTCGGGGGCAGGCACGATGCCTGCATTGTACCGAGAGCCGTACCGGTGGTTGAAGCCATGATGGCGGTAACTCTGTGTGATTTTTCCATGAGAGCCGGTCTGATTCCGAGGGTGATAAAATGAGCCTTGATGATTTAAGAAAAAGAATAGACGAGATAGATGCCCGGATTGTTGAGCTTATCGGGGAAAGGGTAAAGGTAGCCGAGGCAATAGGTCTGGGTAAGAAAGAACAGAATAAGCTTATTGAGGACAGGGAGAGAGAGCTCAGGGTTCTGAAACATGTCAGGGCTATGGCCCGAGATGAGAACGTAAGCCCCAGCGATATGGAGAATATCTACCGGTATATCATGGATGTCTGCAAGAAGATACAGGCGGTAGCCGTCGCATTTCAGGGTGAACCCGGTGCCTACACGGAAGAAGCCGCCTTCCGGTTCTTCGGGAAATCAACCGAAAGCCGCTCTTATGAGAGCCTTGATGAGGTTTTTGAAGCTGTTGAAGTGGGAGACGTACCTTTCGCCGTGGTTCCGGTCGAGAATTCGCTTGAGGGCAGTATTACCAGGGCGTATGACCTACTGCTGGATTCGCCGCTTATGGTATGCGGTGAGATAGAGCTCCGCATCAGTCACTGCCTGATAGCCAGGGCTGGAGCCGGACTCGATACGATAAAAAAGGTCTATTCCCACCCGCAGGCGCTCGCCCAGTGCCGCAGTTTCTTAAGCCACCTCAACTGCGAGCTGATACCTGAGTCCGATACGGCCGGCAGTGTCAAGATGATTAAGGAGCAGGGCCTGAAAGATAGCGCCGCTGTTGCCAGTGCCAGGGCAGCCGAAATCTACGGCATGAAGATAATCGCCAGGGAGATAGAAGACAACCCGCATAATTTCACCCGCTTTTTCATTCTATCCAAAGAAGACTCTCCGCCCACGGGTAATGATAAAACGTCCATAGTCTTTTCACTCAAGCACAAGCCGGGGGCATTATATGACTGCCTCAAGGAATTCGCCTCCAGTAATATCAATCTTACCAAGCTTGAGTCCAGGCCGACGAGGCACCAGCCCTGGGAATATAACTTCTATATGGACTTCGCCGGGCACCGTGAGGAAAAGGATATCAGCGGGGCGTTGAAGGCGCTGGAAGAACATGCGGTGTTCGTGAAAATCTTGGGGTCTTACCCGAAGGCGAGATAATGCGGGGCTGTATTATTCCTCAGCTTCGTAAGAGCTGAAGATGAAGTCGATATCTTCCTGAAGTGCCGCTATCTTCTCCTGCGGGAAAAGTGTCTCGTCCACGTCAATCATCAGTTTCGTTTCGCTCCTCACCGAGCCGACTACGTGTGCCCTGAGGCACTCCTTGTCCTTAGCTTTAAATGTCAGGGTGCCCCGTGAAACGAATGATGCCGACTCGTCCGGCAGGGTATAGGTTTCCATCTTGGCCTCGTTCAGGATAGCCCCCTGTTTCAGGGCAAAGTCCCTTATCTCGGCGTAGAGCAGTTCGGGATTAACTTCCGTATATGTTTTCCTGATTTGCATCACAGACTTCGCTTTCTCTTTTAACTAAGTACAATAATAAGGCTTTAAGTAGCTTTGTCAAGTAGGCGGAAATAACCAGCTTCCTTAGTATGACCGGTGTGCTACATCTCTCTGTTCAAATTGACTAAAAACTCGGTGTTGGTCTCGCTTTTTCGCATGCGTTCCAGCACCCGCTCCGTAGCCTCAACGAAGTTATTGGAATCGGAGGCAATCATCGCCACCATACGCCGCAGCAGCCATACCTGTTTAAGCGTCTCCTCATCCAGCAGTAGCTCCTCTCTTCTGGTGCCGCTGCGCTGTATATCTATCGCCGGGAAGGTACGCCGTTCCGAGAGCCTGCGGTCAAGGTGAAGCTCCATGTTGCCCGTCCCCTTGAACTCCTCATAGATAAGGTCGTCCATCCGACTGCCGGTATCGACGAGGCAGGTAGCGATAATGGTCAGGCTGCCGCCCTCGGCGGTGTTGCGGGCAGCCCCGAAGAAACGTTTGGCTGGATGCAGGGCGGCCGGGTCAATGCCGCCCGATAGCGTACGTCCGCTAGAGGGCATGGCCAGGTTATAGGCTCGGGTCATGCGGGTAATACCATCAAGGAGAATGACCACGTCCTTGCCGCTTTCCACCAGGCGTTTGGCCCTTTCCAGGGTCAGCTCGGCGACACGCGTCTGGTTCTCGACCATCTCGTCAAAGGTGGCGCCAATCACCTCCCCCTTAACCGAACGCTTCATATCGGTGACCTCTTCCGGGCGTTCCCCGATAAGAC
>CAZPQB010000107.1:0-8928 GCA_964588605.1 uncultured Dehalococcoidaceae bacterium
GACATGATGACCATCATTATCAGGGAGATATACCAGCACCCGAGCCAGGCGGGGAGGCTGTCTTTTCCGCCGAAGGGCATGGAGGAGTTCCGCCCCTATGTTAGCGATAGAGTATTCAGGCCGGATGCTGAGTATGAGGATGAGAACGAGGATGAGTCGGGTTATACCATAATCGGTGGTGATGAAATAGAAGTATTGCCTGAGGAGTCAATGGATGCCGATGACGACTCGGGTAATGATGACGAATAGGAGGGTTAGCTGAACATGGTCCTGGGTACGGTCAAACCGGTCAATATAGAAGAAGAGATGAGAGGCTCTTACCTCGATTATGCGATGAGTGTCATCGTCTCCCGTGCCCTGCCTGATGTGAGGGATGGTTTGAAACCGGTACATCGGCGTATTCTCTATGCCATGAATGATATGGGGCTGCGGCCGACCGGACCGCACCGGAAGAGCGCCCGTATTGTCGGCGAGGTATTGGGAAAATATCATCCTCATGGCGATACCTCGGTTTATGATGCCATGGTACGGATGGCACAGGACTTCTCGATGCGCTACCCACTCGTCGACGGTCAGGGTAACTTCGGCAGTGTCGATAATGACCCCCCCGCCGCCATGCGGTATACCGAGGCGCGCCTGGCACGGATAGCTGAAGAGATGCTGGTTGACATCGAGAAAGATACCGTGGACTTTATGCCCAACTTCGATGACAGCCTCGAGGAGCCCAGGGTACTGCCTACCAGATTGCCCAACCTGTTGCTTAACGGCAGCGCCGGGATTGCGGTGGGCATGGCTACCAATATTCCCCCGCATAATCTGGGCGAGGTGTGTGACGCTATTTCCTATCTCATTGATAATCCCAAGGCCACCATTGAGGAACTGGCCAAATTCGTCAAAGGGCCTGACTTCCCTACGGCTGGTATCATCCAGGGGAGTGAGGGTATCAGGAACGCTTATGCTACCGGGCACGGAAAAGTGGTGGTCCGGGCCAAGGCACATATCAGTGAAATAAAGGGAACCGGACGACGCCAGATAGTGGTCAACGAGCTTCCCTATCAGACGAATAAGGCGGCCCTTGTGGAGGCTATAGCCGAACTCGTCAGAAACAAGAGAATCGAGGGTGTCAGCGACCTTCGTGATGAGTCAGACCGCCAGGGTATGCGCATCGTTATTGAATTGAAAAGAGAGTCCCAGCCGCAGCAGATTCTCAACAATCTTTACAAGTATACCGCCATGCAGTCCTCTTTCTTCGTGAATATGCTGGCTCTGGTGGATGGGCAGCCCAGAGTAATCAGCCTGAGGGAGGCGCTTCAGCATTATGTTGATTTCCGTCATGAGGTGATTACCCGGCGTTCCCGCTACGACCTGAAACAGGCAAAAGCAAGGGCACATATCCTGGAAGGGCTGAGAATAGCGCTGGATAATATTGACAGGATAATCAGTACAATACGAAAGTCAGAGACGGCTGAAGCAGCCCGCAAAAACCTCATGAGTGGCTTCGGACTGACCCAGATTCAGGCACAGGCAATTCTTGATATGCAGTTACGGCGTCTGGCTAATTTGGAACGACAAAAGATACTTGATGAGTACACCCAGGTGGTAAAAACGATTGCCTATCTGGAAGACCTGTTAAAGAACCCCAGGAGGATTCTCCTCCTGATAAGAGAAGAAGTAACCGAGCTAAAGTCAAAATACGGAGATGAACGGCGGACCTCCATATTAGAGCAGGGTGTGCTGGATTTCACCGAGGAAGACCTGATTCCCCATGAAAGGGTGGTGGTGACTCTCAGCAGCCGCGGCTTTATCAAAAGAATTCCATCGCGCAACTACACACCTCAACACCGGGGAGGTAAGGGCATTATCGGCCAGGTGACCCGGGAGACTGATGCGGTCATGCTGCTGACCATAGCCGACACACACGATGACCTCTTTTTCTTTACGGACCGTGGCAAGGTCTTCTATCTGAAGTGCCACGAAATACCCTCCGGAAGCTCCCGGACCTCTAAAGGACTGGCAATAATAAACCTGCTTTCGATAGCAGAAGGCGAGCGGGTTACGTCAATGGCGGCAACCACCGGATTGATGGCGGATACGTATATGGTGATGGCCACCAAACTGGGTGAGATAAAGAAGACATCGGTAGATAAGTTCGCCGTGGTACGCTCGAGTGGGCTTATCTCTATGGACCTGGCACCAGGTGACGAGCTTGTCTCAGTCTGCATGGCTACTGATAAAGATGATGTTATACTGGTAACGCAAAAGGGGCAGTCCATCCGATTTGGCGTTTCCAGTCTGAGGGCCGCTTCAAGGACCAGTGGCGGTGTGCGTGCCATCCGCCTGGCCAAGGGTGATGGCGTCGTCAGTATAGATAAGGCTGTTGTTGACGCCTACATGCTGGTGGTAACCGCCGGTGGTTACGGTAAGATAACGCCGATTGCTCAATATCCCCGGCAGCACCGTTCTGGCAGCGGGGTGAGAACGTTCAAAATCGTCGAGAAGTCGGGAGATGTCGTTGCTGCCAGGGTGTTATCGTTAAAAGAACAGGTCATGTTAATATCGGCTGAAGGTATGGTTACCCGCACCCCGGTGAAGGAAAAAGACCCCAGGCAGGGTATCAGCACCCAGGGAAGAAGCACGCAGGGTGTCAGGTTGATGAGCCTGGATGAGGGCGACTATCTGGTAGCTATTACGGCCTTTGACTAATCGGCGAAGCCGCTGAGGTTGATATGTTTGGCTTATAAGGGGGGGTGCTTTCAGTACCACTCCTACCGTCCTCATTGATATATTTACGCACTCGCAGAACCTGCCATGGTCGGCGGTTCAAATCCACCCGCTGCCACATTCTTTATCTCCGTCGTATTCTGTCATGATACGCCATTTTGACGTTCATTATTAAGGGAATTTACTCAGTTAATATACTGGATAACATGCACTTTAATAGTAGTAAAGTACTTTATAATTATGAAGTTATGAGTAATTGGTGAAAATGTATCTTCCCAAATCATAGATTTATATTAAAAAAGGATACCTTAATCGCGTTATGAAGAACTCAATAAATGTAATTGTGGTCAGTCCCCAGGTAATGTTCCGTAAAGGAATTGAAATTACCCTTTCATCTGAATCAGATATAAAGATAATTGACTCTGTTGATTATAGTAATGGTATCGAATACTCGGTGGAAAATTTACCGCCGGATATCGCCATCCTGGATGTTGACGGTTCGGCAGACACTGGTTTTGATATTGTCCGCAGGCTGAAACAGCGATTGCCTAATATTGCTGCTATTATCTTCACTTCATATCCCGATGATGAACAGTTATTTCAAGCACTTAAAGCTCAAGCGGCGGCATATTTGAGTAAAGAAGCGACTGCCGACGAAGTCATTCATACTATCAGGCGTTTAGCTCATGGTGAGTATCCCATTAATGAGAGCCTGCACACCAGACCCAAAGTGGCTGAACAGGTATTGCAGAAATTCCAGGAGCTTTCTTCTCAGTCTGAAACTGAAGACTTGGTATCCCCTTTAACCAAAAGGGAAACAGAAATACTGGATTATATAGCTAATGGCTTTCTCAACAAGCAGATTGCCTCTACACTTGAAATTAGCGAACAGACCATTAAAAACCACGTTACGTCTATATTACGCAAATTGAATGCCAATGCACGTACTGAAGCTGTGGTTATCGGAATTAAACGTGGTATCATTTCTATAGACTAATACGACCATACAGCCAGCTGCTTCTGACTTAACGTTTATTACCGACATGGCTAATCAACGTGCTTTTGGAGGGCTCGCTAAAGACCTGCGGCCGCCAGGATATCGGGGACCACTTCCTCCCTGCCGATAGCCATGATATGAACGCCATCACAGATGGCGTCTTTCTTTAGGGCAGCAATCGTTCGTCCCGCTATTCCAATCCCCTTGGCCAGCATCTCCTCCTTGGGCACACTGGATAACTCGTCAATCAGGTCCTGAGGAACGAAGATACCGGGAACGTTTTCGGTCATATATTTGGCCATCCTGGCTGATGACAGCAGGACGATGCCAGCCAGTATCTTAACCGGAAATTGGCGTGCGTACTTCATAAAATTGCCGAAATTCTCCAGGTCATAGATTGCCTGTGTCTGGAAAAATTCCGCGCCGCCGTCAATTTTCTTTTCGAATTTAATTAATTGTGGTTCGATTGGTTGCGCTTCGGGGGTGACTATCGCCCCGGCACAGAATTCTACAGCCCCATCAAGGTTGTTACCTCCAAGGTCCTGGCCGGAGGTTAGCTGATGAATAGTTTTCAGTAATTGCAGGGAATCAAGGTCGAAGACACCCTTGGCCTCCTTGTGGTCGCCCACCGGCACGGCGTCGCCGGTAAGGCAGAGGACATTCCTTATGCCCCGGCTGTAAGCCAGGAGAAGGTCAGCCTCCAGAGCCATACGGTTACGGTCCCGGCAGGTCATCTGCAGAATAGGCTCGCCTCCACGTTCTTTGATGGAGAGACAGCCGCCCAGAGAGGGAAAGCGCATTACGGAGCTCTGGTGGTCGGTGACGTTAATCCCGTCTACCCTGTCCTTGAGAAGGTCAATGTGGTGCAGCATCTGTTCCAGGTTTGTCCCCTTGGGCGGGGCTACTTCGCTGGTAATCACAAACCTGCCGGAGTCAAGGGCTTCTTTGAAACGTGATACCACCATATTTACCTCCTCACTTGATTCTAACCGCTCTTGGTTTCGGTACTATGTGATGGTTCCGGGGCGGTTGGTACTTCCGCATCAGGTCAAGCCTGTCCATCTCTTTCAGTCGCTGGTAAATGAGGGTCCAGGCGCAGTCCTTTTCCTTATCCACCTCACACTTGCCGTTATTGGTGCCGCCGCAGGGACCGTTGACCAGTCCTTTATGGCAGGCGGTGATGGGGCAGATGCCGGCAGTCTCACCTAGGATACACTGACCACACTGGGCACAGGCCTCGCGGAAATAGCCGGGGCTTTCTTCCACGGCTATGAAGAGTGTATCCAGTGCCGGGATAATCGGTTTGTCTATGTAAAGGTTCATCCGGTGTACGCCTAAGGCACAACTCATTGATAGAATACAGTCAGCATTGCTGATAGCCTGTTTGTTCTCCTTCATAGACACTTCAGTCATATCGTCACAGGCAGTGGGGATAACCGTCCAGCCGGTAACGCGTTTTCCCAGCTCCTGGAGACGCTCCTTCATCTCGACAACCTGGTCGATGCCGCCGGTCTTGGTCATGGTGGTACAGGTGCCGCAACCGACAATGAACACCCTGTCCAGCCCCTCCAGACCCTGCTGTATCTCGTCCTGCGATTTCTGTTTGGTTATTGATTTCATCTCACGCCTCTCCTTCCCCTAATAGCCTAAACCTCTAGGTCGCATCTCAGGCACCGCTTGGCCTCCCTTATCGCTATCTCCTCGGTAAAGCCAAGCTCTATCTCATTAAAGCTGGTTCTTCTTTCTGCCACCGGGAGTGTCCGTACCGCTAATCTGGGTTGTGTCTCCCAAGTCTCCTCAAGTTCCTGAACGCCGGCTCCGGCGGTAACTCCAGCCTTGCGGTCATGCACGTCAACACGAGAAGTATCACCCCGCAGATACTTGTCAATGGCGATGGTGGCTCTTCTTCCCGCGGCGATGGCATCCACTACCATAGCCGGTCCGGTAACAAAGTCGCCGCCGGCAAATATCCCGGGAACATTCGTCGCTAGGGTATTACTGTTGACCACCAGAGTCTCCCACCTGGTGCGCTCCAGGGCACTATCAGGAGGCAGGAAGGACAGGTCGGCGGCCTGACCAACGGCAGCAATCACCGTATCCGCTTCCACTGAGAATTCGGAACCGGTGATGGGACTGGGCCGGCGACGGCCGCTTTCATCGGGTTCTCCCAGTTCCATACGTGTGCATTGCAGGCCGGTTACCTTCCAGTTGTCGCTGGCTATCCTCGTCGGACTCACCAGGAAATTGACCTGAGTGCCCTCGGTTATGGCTTCGTCATATTCTACCTCGGTCACCGGCATTTCATCACGTGACCGCCGGTAATATATATTGACCTCCTCGGCGCCGAGACGTAGAGAGGTACGAGCCGCATCAAGAGCCACATTACCACCGCCAAGGATGGCCACTCTCTTCCCAACCGTCAACTGCCTGCCCAGTCTGACATCCCTGAGGAATCTTAACCCGTAATAGAGCCCGTCAATATCCTCCAGTTCCCCCGGTATGCCGATGCGTTGACTCCGCTGAGCGCCGGCAGCGACAAAGACGGCGTTAAAGCCATCTTTCATCAGGTCTTCCACGGTGAAGTTGGCATTAATTGGCGTATTGTATTTTATCTCCACCCCCCGCCTGGCTATATAGTCAATATCCTGCTGGATGGCGGCTTGAGGCAGGCGAAATTCCGGTATCGCCACCGATAGCATGCCTCCCCCGATAGGGAGAGCCTCAAAGACGGTTACCGGATAGCCCGCCTGGGCGAGGAAGTAAGCACAGGAGAGGCCGGTGGGACCAGCCCCCACCACCGCCACCCTCTGCTTTCTGGTCTGAGGAAATGGCTCCACTTCAGGAAGTTCAGACCTGTGCTCAGCATACCAGTCGGCGGCATAGCGCTTCAGCGACCTTATGGCTACCGGGTCATCCAGTTCACCCCGGCGGCACCTGCCTTCACAGGGATGGTGGCAGATACGACCGCAAACAGCCGCGAAGGGGTTGCGTTCACGGATGGTATCAATGGCATCCTTGTATTCACCGGCAGCAATATGAGCTACATACCTGGGGATATTAATGCCCGCCGGGCAGGTGTGCTGGCAGGGTGATATCATGAAGGACTCACAAACAGCCGCCGGGCAGTTATTCTCTTTGATGTGGGCTTCATACTCATCGCGGAAGTAGTTGATGGTGGAGATGACCGGGTTGGGGGCCGTCTGCCCCAGGCCACAGAGCGAGCACTCCTTGACTGTTTTCGCTATGGAGAGCAGGGTATCGATATCCTCATTGCATCCCCTGCCCTCGGTAATTCGGGTAAGTATTTCCAGCATCTGCCGGGTTCCCAGTCGGCATGGTGTGCACTTCCCGCAGGATTCTTCCTGGGTAAAACTGAGGAAGAATCTTGCCACTTCCACCATGCAGTTAGCCTCATCCATCACCACCATGCCGCCGGAGCCCACTATTGAGCCCAGTTTGGCCAGCGTTTCATACTCTATCGGCGTGTCAATGAATCGGGCGGGAATACAGCCGCCGGAAGGGCCGCCGGTCTGCACCGCCTTGAGCCGCCTGTTTTTGGGAATCCCACCCCCGATATCATAAATGATGCGGGATAACGGTGTACCCATGGGCACCTCTACCAGCCCGCTGTTGGCAATTTTGCCGGTAAGAGCGAACACGGTGGTACCCCGGCTCTTCTCGGTGCCAATACTGGCATACCAATCGGCACCTTTCTCCATAATTACAGGAATAGTGGCCAGAGTTTTGACATTATTGATAATGGTTGGTTTGCCGTCCAGTCCGGATTGGGGGGGAAAAGGAGGACGGGGGCGAGGCATACCCCGCCGACTTTCAAGAGAGGCTAGCAACGCTGTCTCCTCCCCGCAGACAAAAGCACCAGCACCTTCCTTGATATGCAGGGTAAAACTGAAATCAGAACTGAGGATACTATTTCCTAAAAATCCACTATCCTGAGCCTGGCTGAGAGCGGTGCGGAGTCGGCTCACCGCCAGTGGGTACTCGGCACGGACATAGATATAACCTTCGCTGGCGCCGATGGCATAAGCCGCAATCGCCAGACCCTCAAGAACGGCGTGCGGGTCGGCTTCTAAAATGGAGCGGTCCATGAAGGCACCGGGGTCGCCTTCATCAGCATTGCAGATGGCGTATTTAGGAAAGACGGGATTGTGCTGACAGGTCTCCCATTTAACGCCGGTAGGAAATCCCGCCCCACCCCGTCCGCGCAAACCGGAACGCTTGACCTCTTCGATAACCTCCTCGGGCTTCATCGTAAAGACGACTTTCTTGAGCGACTGATAACCCCCCCGAGCGATATAGTCATTAATCCGCTCGGGGTTGATATGCCCGCAGTTACGCAGAATGACACGTTGTTGCCCTTGGTAAAACTTTATATCGGCGTAGCGAGGTATTGCCTGACCGGTCATCGGGTCGTGATAGAAGAGGCGCTCAACCGGCTTGCCGTCACGGAGGTGTGAAGCTACAATATCAGCGGCGTCATCCGCATCTACATGGGTATAGAAGATGCCATCAGGTTCCACCACAACATTGGGACCCTGCTGGCAAAAGCCGTGACAGCCGGTAAAATCAATTACAGCTTCGGTTACGCGCTGTTTCTTCAGTTCAGCCCTGAGGGCTTCATAGACAGCGTCGCTACCCCCGGAGACGCACCCGGTACCCCGGCAGACATATACTGTACGCTTTGGCGGCATTTTACTCCTTCTCCTTCTTGCCGAACAATCTGGCTACCTTCTTGGGATTCATATTGCCATGGGTCTCTTTGTTAATCATGATATTCGGCGCCAGGGCACAGACGCCTATACAGGCGACTGTTTCCAGTGTATATTCCATATCTTCAGTAGTTTCACCCTCGTCGATGCCCAGGTGCTGCTTGGTCAGCTTCAAGATGGATTTCCCACCGCGTACATGGCAGGCAGTCCCCCGGCAGACCCTGACGATATTTTTACCTCGAGGCTCGGTATAAAGCTGGGAATAGAAGGTAATCACCCCCTGCACCTGACTGGAAAACAAGCCCAGAGCACTGGCGATACGCGGCACTGCCTGGGGTGGAATATAACCAACCTGATGTTGAATCTCCTGCATAAGGGGTATCAGTGCCCACTTCTGTCCGCGATAGCTGGCAATGATTCTGTCTATGTGCTTCAGATTAACGGCGGCTGATTTTTTCGGTTTAGCCATCATCAGTCCTTTCC
>CAZPQB010000108.1:0-1019 GCA_964588605.1 uncultured Dehalococcoidaceae bacterium
AGAGAATGTGACTTGGTTTGAGTTTGTTAAACTAGGATTGTCAGGATCAGGAGATGCCTGGGTGACTGATATTGGGTGGGTAAGCGAAATGGGATTGAACAGATCCTTATTTTCGCCAGGGTAATAAATACCTGAGAAGTGAATATAAAAGCTTTTGCCTACCGCTGACTCAGCAGCTTTTACGTTCATAAACACGGTTTGTGCCGAACCTGGACGAACATCCAGTTGCCCGTACAGAGTTCCTGCTGCTCCAGCCAAACTGAAGCCCTGACCATATACGTGGAGACCACTCGGTACAGATACTCTAACATCAACATGCAGAGTGGCTTCGTTCAAGCTTGGATTGTCGATGTAAAGCTCCACCAAGCCATCCTGCCGGGTTGTGATTTCGTCCTCAACCGGCCTCAGAACAACGGTCGGGCCAACCCGCAGCTTACCAGACAAAACTTTCAAAGAGGCTTTTTGTCCGCCCAATACGATATTATACGTGCCCTCCTCTGTTGGTGTATATTCAAAATCCACCAACCTAGCCTCTCCAGCCGTAAGAAGAACCTCTTTGGAGCTTACAACATTATTGTTGATCTTGAGGGCAGCTGTGTAAGTACCGTCGGCATTTCCAGTGTTCTTGATATTTGCCGTGATCGTTACCTTTTGCCCCAGGGTAGGCTCACTTGGCTCTATGGTTAGGGTAGTTACCTCGAATTTTGCTGTAGGCTGATCTTCAGTTTGAGCCAAAGCTATGTTTGCAGGAACCGTAAATACGGCTACCAGGCATAATATTGCCAGAAATCCTTTTATTAGTTTCATTTTAGTACCTCCATTTATTTTGCTTTTGATACCTGTCACCTGTGGTGTTTATTAAACCTTTTTTATTTTACCTCCTCTAGGCTAGCCTGATTATATTATAATACTAAAATATGTATTTGTCAATAGTTTTTCTATAAAATAATATATAATATTTGTTATAAGATACTTATTACAAATGAAACCACACTGAATGCTGAATATCAATAAGGGAT
>CAZPQB010000108.1:1029-8797 GCA_964588605.1 uncultured Dehalococcoidaceae bacterium
AATATATTTAGTATTATTTTATAAAAAATAATTTCCTAAGATATTTATTTCTAATGAGAATACGATGTGTATTGAGTATCACCATAGCTAAGATTGTGCCTGATGAGACCATGGGTCACGTCAGAGCGGCTCGCAAAGAAATGCTGCTGGCACTCAGAAGCTTGGTTGACGCTGCTATCGTGCGAGAGGAAGAGGCAAACAAGAAGGCGGGAAAACGCCGGACCAAAATAGAAGTGGAATAGCGCCTTTACCTGAGTGGATTCAAACTCCTCTCCTCTTGGAACAATTAAGCATCCCTTCGTGTAGTGATTGGATTTTTGCGACTGTTGCGGGCGCATTTTTCGGAATTAACATTATGACCCTTTGTGTACCTCTGACGCTCTTTCACCTCCTGGATATGCAACAAAATTGCATTTTATTAGACATGGTAACAATGAAGTATTAGGTGACTTTTGAATAATTTGTGATGATTTTAGGCCGTGACATCATATACGAAAATTAATTGTATACGCACGTCTTTGTTCCAGCAGACTTGAAATATTTCGGTACGATGGAGACCGAGCCTACTCGATCTCCCCGTCCGCCAGTATTGGCCTCCATCTGTTTGCACATTCCGTCATTTTATTGGATAACAATTCTACGAATAGTGACTGGGAGAATTTGATTCACTTGTTCTTTCATGTTTTCTAACTTATAATCGTTTTCATCATGCAGATACTCAGAACCGCCGGGAATCTCCTCAGGCAATGGGACTGGGGGTTGTTTCTCCTCATATTCCTTTACATGGCTTTACCCAGATTCTACCTCTCGTATAGCGTCTACCTGATTGGAAATGCAATACCGGACATCAATGCTCTAGCAACCGTTGCCCAGTGGCAATTCATCGAACTCCTCCTCGAGGTTATCCAGGAAACTTTTATACTTGCGATATTCTTCTTAGTAGGCAAAGGTATACAAAGTAAAGAAGGTCCGGGGTCACCTATTCGGACGTCGCTTTCATCGATCTTAGGCTTTTCAATAGTCGTTGCCGGTATTTTATTCGCTCTGTCTGATAATTTCGTGGACATCATCGGGACTCCGGAGGCTATCCGCGAGACTACATCTACATTCTTGAAGATCAAGACAGCCGGCGTCCCAATTATCCTGCTCAGTATGGCTTTTATCATCGTCGTGGAAACAATCAACCGGAAACGGATACTCCTTACCCTTGCTATTCTCCAGGTGGCGTACAGGTTCATTCTAGATAGCCTCTTTTACGGTGGATACCCTTTCTCGTTGAACCTGGGAGTTCTGGGAGTAGGGTGGTCTGACTTCGCTGCAAGCCTGCTACTACTAGTTACAGCGTTGTTCATGATACGAAAGACCCTTTTCGAAAAAGCCGAGAGCATTAAGTCATTCTTCGCTTTTAAAGACTTGAAGATATACCTCAGGGTAGGCGGATGGTCCGGGCTGGACAGCTTGGTAAGGAATTTTGCCTATTTCTTTATGGTCGTGAGATTGCTCAACCTGCTGGGACAAAACACGATAGGTGGGTATTACCTGGCGATGCATATCTTCTGGAGCTTTCTTCTTGTGCCGATACTGGCTCTCTCTGAGAGCGCGAAAGTACTGATTGCCAATCATTCCGGCGATATTTCGAGGGTTCGTGTTCTGTGGTATTCTTCCTTGGTGATTGGCGGGCTTATTGTCATCCTCTGGCTCATATTCCTCCCCTTCTGGGGCACTGTTACCGCTTTCCTGAATTCAAATAGTGAAGTCGTCAACCTATCTAATAAAGCCATGGGATTACTCATTATCCCCTATATATTATTAGCACTTAATCTCGTGACTGATAGTATCTTCTATGGTGTTGGTAAGACTCAATATATGGCATATCAGGCGATAATTACTAACGGCACCGTGTACGTAATAGCCTTTCTCTTATATTTGATCGGTGTATGGACGCCGACATTTACATCCATCATGATTCTTTTTGGCATAGGTATCGTTGTCGACTCTATATTAACAGTCTATTACACGTTTCGTGTGCTGCTCCCTAAATAAGTAATTGTGAAACCCTTCTCATTCTGAATAGGACTATATGGAAAGTCTTTTCGTAGCTACCAAAAAGTCCATGGCAGCTGTCGTCCATTGAATATATACTGCGTCAACTTAGATAGCTGCTCCTCTCAATAAATCCGAAACTCTCCAAGAGGGTTATGTATTGTTCATAAGTGAAAATAGTTATATAATATCCTTAACTAAAAAGACTTCGTTTTGGAGTATATTTGAAGTGGGTATCTAATGCAGCAGGTCGTAATTGAAAATCCTATATTGAATTCCCCTTTCAAAGAACCTACACAACATTTCCGCTTCTCCGATGAAGGTATTACTGACCAAGTTGTAAATACACGTCGTGTTAGTTCATATTTCATTCCTATCGCCAAACCAAAGAAGAAGGGTAAATCAGCTCAACTCGCTTTCGATACCCAGTGGACGCAGGATCGTATTGAGGAAAATGCTACTATCAATCGTATCCGTAACAGAGTGACAATCTGGCGAGAAGGCGGATATGTGGGCATCTCCAAAACCACTCGCCGTCTACTAGAATATTGGACTAACCAAGAAAGAGAGCGTAAGCTCTTCTTCTGCCAGATCGAGGCGTTAGAAACCGCTATCTATATGACAGAAGTTGCAAACAAATACGGAGATTCTTGGATCGAGAATGAGCTTCGACAAGCAAATGAAGACGCCAACCCAGAACTTTACCGTATAGCTTTCAAAATGGCTACTGGCAGTGGTAAAACTGTCGTTATGGCTATGCTGATTACCTGGCATGTTCTAAATAAAAAGGCAAATCCACAGGATTCGCGCTTTTCAGATGCCTTTCTCCTAGTGACACCAGGCATTACCATCCGTGACCGATTGAGAGTGCTCCTGCCGAATGATCCGCAGAACTATTATGAGCAGCGAGATATTCTGCCAAAAGAATGGATGGAGGACCTAGGGAATGCCAAAATCATAATCACCAATTTTCACGCCTTCATACAACGCGAACTGGTCAGCGCGGGAAAACTGACAAAGAATATATTGACCAAAGGCCAGAATAATTCGCTTGCAGAAACGCCGGATCAGATGGTTCGTCGGGTATGCCGCGAGCTAGGAAACAAGAGGAACATCATCGTTATCAACGACGAAGCCCACCATTGTTACCGTCGGCGTGCTGGTGGCGAGGATGTCAAGCTAGTTGGTGATGAACGGAAAGAGGCTGAGAGGAGAGAGGAGGAAGCGCGCGTCTGGATATCCGGCCTCGAAGCAGTCAAGAAGAAGATAGGTATAAAGGCAATTTATGACCTTTCGGCAACACCTTTCTTCCTGCGTGGTTCAGGCTATGGCGAGGGAAAGCTCTTTCCTTGGGTTGTCTCAGATTTCTCACTGATAGATGCCATAGAGTCCGGCATTGTTAAAGTGCCGCGTGTGCCAGTAGCTGACGACTCCATGCGTGGTGAACTGCCAACCTACCGTAATATCTGGGTTCACATCAGAGATCACCTGCCCAAGAAAGGACGAGGCACCAAAGATGAAAGTGGAGGAGAGCCGAGACTACCCAAAGAACTGGAAGCGGCTCTTTTCAGCCTCTACGGGAACTATGAAAAGTATTACCGGCAGTGGGAACAGAATGTCGAGGCCAGAAACAAAGGCTTAACTCCCCCGGTCTTTATCGTAGTCTGTAACAATACCAACGTATCCAAGCTGGTTTACGATTGGATTTCAGGTTGGGAGAAAAAGTTGCCGGATGGATCAACCACGATCGTTCCCGGTAACCTATCGACTTTCCGCAATTCAGATGAAGGCGGTAACCTTCTTCCTTCACCTAACACTATTTTAATCGATAGCGAACAGCTTGAGTCGGGCGAGGCCATGAGCAGAGAATTCAAGAAAATGGCTGCTGTGGCTATAGAGGAGTTCAAGAGAGAATATTCTATTCGGTTTCCTGGCCGCGATGTTGAGAAACTTACTGACGAAGACCTCCTGCGAGAGGTAATGAATACTATCGGTAAACCAAGCAAACTCGGTGAAAATGTTAAGTGTGTGGTCTCCGTCTCCATGCTGACAGAAGGATGGGATGCCAATACCGTCACTCATATCATGGGCGTGCGGGCTTTCGGAACACAGCTTCTTTGTGAGCAAGTAGTAGGCAGGGCACTACGCCGTACCAGCTACGTAGCGAACGAAGAAGAGAAATATGAACCGGAATATGCCGAAGTATATGGCGTACCTTTCTCTTTTATCCCCTGCTCCGGCTCAGCTACCGACCCCAAACCTGGACCAATCCCTACCCGTGTCCGCTCTCTGGAGGAACGTATTGCATGTGAGATTACCTTCCCGCGAGTCATCGGCTACCGTTATGAGTTGCCTTCTGAAAAGCTGAATTTCAGTTTCACCGAAGATTCCAAGATGTCACTTTCTACCGCCGATATACCTACCGAAACGGAAAATGCTCCCATTGTCGGGGAGATTAGCATACACACCCTCGACGACCTGAAGAACCACCGCGAGCAGGAAATAGCGTTTAAGCTGGCCAAGGTGGTTCTGGATAACAAGTTTAGGGGTGATGATGGCGATGCCAGACCCTGGCTATTTCCTCAACTAGTCGGTATTACTAGTCAGTGGCTTAAAGAGTGTGTGACTTTGAAGGACAATACCTTCCCACAACTATTGCTACTCGTTGAGAACGCCCATGCGGCAGCCGATAAAATATACGGGGCTATCGTCGCTTCTGAATCCGGGCCCAAATACCTCAAGCCTATTCTACGGCCTTATGACTACGTCGGCTCGACTCGCTATGTCGACTTTGATACCACGCGGCCTGTTTATCCAACGGATTCGAACAAGTGCCACATCTCCCATGTCGTAGCAGATACCGAGTCCTGGGAGCAGAAAATGGCCCAGGCTCTGGAGGATATGGACGAGGTAGTCTACTACGTAAAAAATCATGGCCTTAATTTCCTTATTCCCTACACGCTGGAAGGCCAGGAAAGCAATTATATACCGGATTTCATCGTCCGGGTGAATGATGGCAAAGACGACCTGCTGAACCTGATAATAGAAGTCACCGGCGAGAAGAAGAAGGATAAGGCAGCCAAGGTAGCCACGGCGCGCAACCTTTGGGTACCGGCGGTGAACAACCACGGCGGCTTTGGCAGGTGGGCTTTCCTGGAAATAACCGACCCCTGGGATGCGCAAAATACCGTTCGTGCTTTTCTCAAGGGGGTTGCATGAAACAGAATACAGAATCCGGAAGAGCCGCCGCCCGTTTTGGACGTGAGAATTATAAGAAAGTGGCTAAATATATTAGTGCTGAATTAGTTCCGGGGCCAAGTAATAATGCTATATGGAATGGTAAAAAGATAAATATCAAGTCCGCGAGGTTTGGTGTTAGTCAAATAGGCGTTACGCTGAACAATTTGAGCTGGGCAGATTACGTTGTTGCAGCGATTCAAGAGAGTAAAGATTGCTTTGGATTATACGAAATTAGCACTACATGGTTCAAGGGTGAAATGAGAGATTCCAGACAAGACTATGTAAAAATGGTGAGTTGCGACAAGATAACCAGGGGCGGAATAGAAATCGGCAAAATGCCGGCTTAAATTTGAGGAGTAATCTATGGCAAAAGGAAAAGCAAATAAGCCCATTGATATAGAATCCATCCGGCACAAAGACAGGCGCGCTAATATCCCCACTGAAGAACTCCGCGATTTCGTTATCAGAGACGAAGCCAGACCGAAGACTATCCTTTACCCCCGCGACCCCTCCCTCGACCCCCAGCTTGTCTGGAAAGGCAAGGACGAGCAGGACTCCCAGGATTTGGAAGTGCCCGCTGTGCCTGTTTACATCCAGGAGAAAATTCACCCCAAGCATATCATTGAAGACCTGCGTGCCCAGGCCAAAGCGGGTAAGCCGGCCCAGCTAGATTTATTTGCCGATTTTAACGGCCTCGAGTTTGAGGAACTGGTGGAGTTTTACCAGCACGAACAGAACTGGACGAACCGTATGATATTGGGCGATTCCCTGCTGGTAATGACCTCCCTGGCGGAGAAGGAAGGCCTCAAGGGCAAAGTACAGACGATTTACATCGATCCGCCCTATGGCATAAGGTTTGACTCTAACTGGCAAGTAAGTACTCGAAAACGTGATGTCAGGGATGGGAGAGCAGAAGATGCCACCCGCCAGCCGGAGCAGATAAAAGCCTTCCGGGATACCTGGAAGCTAGGTATCCACTCTTATCTTGCTTACCTTCGAGATAGGTTGTTAGTGGTCAGAGACCTGCTGACGGAAACCGGCAGCGTGTTTGTACAGATTGGTGATGAAAACGTGCACCTAGTACGCTGTTTGATGGATGAGGTATTTGGGAGTGAAAATTTCATTTCTCTAGTATCTTTTGCTACTACTAGTGGTTTTGAGACTAGAGAGCTAGCAAGATCCTGTAATTACGTTATCTGGTACTGTAAAAACTTGGAAGCTAGGCCGAAGTATCGCAAGCTTTTCTTTAATGTAAGGAAAGAACCTGATAGTACAACATATAGATGGATACAATTACCCGACGGTAGCTACAGAGGTCTTACAACTAGAGAACTAACTGGTATAGATCCAATTCCAGGCGAAGGCAAGTTATATAGTCCTGATAGTCTTCTTTCTTCAGGGGTTTCATCTCAAGATCAGAGCTTTTTATATAAAGGTAAAAATTATTCCCCTGGTCCAAATTCCCACTGGAAAGCCACGTTTCCCGATGGAATGAATAGGTTAGGTTTCGCAAATAGGCTTCACATCGCTGCGAATTCAATTAGATACGTCCGTTTTGCTGATGATTTTCCCTGGGCTGCATATAACAATGTATGGACAGATACGATGACTGGTCAATACACTGAGGACAAAATATATGTCGTCCAAACTTCAACAAAGGTAATAGAACGTTGCATCCTTATGACAACTGATCCTGGCGATCTGGTGCTTGACCCCACCTGCGGCAGCGGCACCACGGCCTACGTGGCGGAGCAGTGGGGACGGCGCTGGATAACCATAGATACCAGCCGGGTGGCTCTGGCGCTGGCCCGTACCCGCCTCATGGCCGCCCGTTTCCCCTACTACCTGCTGGCGGACTCTCTGGAGGGAGTAAAAAAAGAGACAGAGCTTACCGGTAGGACGCCGCCGGAATATAAGACCGGTGGAGACATCCGCAAGGGCTTTGTTTATAAGCGCGTGCCGCACATCACCCTCAAGTCCATCGCCAATAACCCCGATATCAAAGAAGGCATGACCCGTCAAGAGATTGACGCCGCCATCGCCCGTTATGCCGATACAGAAACCCTCTACGACCAGCCATATGAAGACAACAAACGCATCCGCGTCACCGGCCCCTTTACCGTGGAAAGTCTCTCCCCACACCGTGTCGTCGCTGTCGAAGAAGAACGACCGGCTGCTGAGACGGAAGCACAGAAAGAGGCGGGAGTCGGCCAGTTTGAGACCGTCATCCTGGATAACCTCAAGAAAGCGGGCGTGCAGAATACGATAAAGAACGAACGCCTGAAATTTGACCGCCTTGACCCCTACCCCGGCGAATGGCTCCATGTCGAGGGAGAATACACCGAAAAAGACGGCAAGACGCGTCGTGTGGCTATTTGCATCGGGCCGGAGCACGGCACGGTAGGGCCGGAGCTGGTTAAAGAGGCGGCTAAGGAGGCGGTTAAGGGTGTTGGCTTTGATTTGCTTATTGTCTGTGGTTTTGCCT
>CAZPQB010000109.1:0-8758 GCA_964588605.1 uncultured Dehalococcoidaceae bacterium
GGCCCAAGCCAGAACACGCGATATCGCTCTCCTTTCTGTTTATGGACTTCGAGGGTGCTTATAAGGCGCTGAAGCTGCTGGCGCGGAGCCGTATCCCCGACGACCTTATTGGCACCTCTCTCACGATTATGAATATCGACCGGAAAGCCGCCGAAACACATTTTAAGGCACACTTCTATCCGGCACAGAAAAAGGCACCCGGCGACCCCGAATTCATAGTTTCATCGGAGATTACGGGGAATACGGAGAACGAACTCAACGCCAAGGTGGAAGTTATAGAAAGAATAGTCAGGGAAGAGCTAAAAGATGTTAAACTGATTGGCCCTGAAAAAGTACCGAGCACAACGCCGGGGTTACCATTTCAGATAGTAGGCCAGCTTGGAGCTGGCGGAGGTTTAACATGGGTCGGTGCCTACGGCCCCATGAGCAACTGGCTTGACACTATTAAGAAGGGCTGTGAAATCCAGGATAAATACGGCTTTACGCGTACCTCCTATACCAGGATTATGGCGGAAGGGCATTACGCCGGGTTGAGATGGGTGCTGCCTTTCGATAAGGGAGACCCCGAACAGGTAAAGAAAATTGAGGCTCTATGGAAAGAGCAGCTGGAAATGGTCATCGAGAACGGTTATATACCTTATAAAACACCAGTGACTGCAATACGGATGCTGGAAAAACGGGCCGATCCCGAATGGGTAAGACTTAACCGAAGGGTCAAAGAGATGCTCGACCCTAATAATATTATGAATCCGGGCAGATGGGGTGCGCCCCCAGAGTAACTGGTTTATTTCCCTCTCCATCCTGTTTCTTTGCATAAAGCCAGAGTCAATACTGCTATAACAGAAAGAGCTGCCCAGAAGATAAAGGGTAATCCCGGATTGATACTTGCGAGGCTGTTCCCCAGAGGAGGCGAGATAACATTGCCAACCTGAGTTATCGTGAAGACAATCCCCAGGGCTGTACCCGAATAAACCGGCCCAACTCCTTCGGTTTCCAGCAGCATAGTGACGATGATCGCCATAAAACCATCCATGAAAATCCCTGATAATAGCATTAAGAGCCAGATTGTATTACCATCAACAAAAGGTAAAATACTGAAGCATATAATAGTCACAATCAGCGCTGAAAAGAGTATCGGCTTCCTGTAACCAAGTCTATCCGATGATAGAGACAACGGTACAACGCATATCGTACTGATCCCATAAAATGCAGCCAGAGCACCATCAGCACTGGCTACCGTCCATCCCTGCTCCCTTAGATAGAGTGGCAGGTAACCTGTCATGCCCATGACACAACTACTGCGGAACATTAAGGTCAACCCTATAAGCCACAGCGCTTTGAGACGAGTCAATTTCGACACTGCTTGGCGAAGTAATACGGTATCGTAATGCCCGGTAATGAAATTATCTTGAGGGGGTTCTCGTCCGAAGAGAAACCAGATTATACCTACAAAAACAGAGATAACCCCATAAAAATACATCACATTTTCCCAGCCACCGAGCCACGGTGAGAGTATCGTGGCACTAATCATCGGCCCTAGCATAAGCCCGAGACCCATGCCCACGGCGGATATCCCCATTGCCAGACCAAGGTTCTTACCTTTAAACCATAAACCAACCGTCTTGGTCAGGTTAATCGGTATTATCAATCTTGCGATTCCACTAACGAAAACAGTCACCAAAAGGGTAAGGAAACTGTTTGATACACCCCTCAATGCGCCGGTTATTCCCGCCAGTATGCAAGATACAGGCATTACGAGTTTTATCCCGAACTTATCGCCGATTATCCCACCCATTAAACTAAAAAAGACGCCGGCAAGACTGGCGATACCCCAGACAGTCCCTACCTGTACCAGATTTAAGCCTAAATCATCAGATATCTCCTGGAACAGGACTGGCATGCAGGAAAACGGTATAGTCGCTACCAGTGCGCCGGTTACTGCCGAGAGTGCAAGTACATACCATCTATAAGAAGACTGATAATTATATTGCATCAAGGTTTGCTTTCTATTCAGGTAATGCTGGTAAGATTCAGAGCAGAATATTTTGTGATACTGAACCGTGTCAATATTTAATATGCTGGCCTACATAGTCCAGGGTTGTTGACTGAATCAGCATCCGAGGGACGTACTTGTTAGCGAGCACCTAAAGCGCCAGACCGAGAATACCAATCGGATTAGAATTCTGCATCAAGTACGATTATGCTTCAATAGCCAGTACTCCAGACCATCCGCCAGGGCAAGCCAACTGGCCTCAATAATATTGGTAGAGCTACCGACCGTCCGCCATTCATCAACACCATCGCTGGACTCGATAAGGACACGGACCTGAGACTCCGTACCGGTACTTTCTTCAAGTATGCGTACTTTATAGTCAACCAGTTTGACGTCAGAAAGGCTGGGATAAAACTGCAACAAGGCCTTCCGCAAAGCCCTGTCCAGGGCATTAACGGGGCCATCACCTTCAGCCGCGGTGTGTATAATTTCCCCGCCAACCTTCACCTTGACCATCGCTTCGGACAGCATCTCATCCCGACTTTTACGAGTAGAAGGCCTTCGCTTTGACTCCACCACCACCATGAAGTCAACCAGTTCAAACAGAGGCTTATAATTCGGCTTGGCCCGGTGCAACAACAACTCGAAAGATGCTTCAGCATTTTCATATTGGAAGCCGCGGCTCTCCAGATACTTAACCTGCTCCAGCAAATCCTTTACCTCCTTGGACTGTGAAGAAAAGGCAATCCCAAGCTCCTTCGCTTTATAGACGATATTTCGCTTGCCCGATAGCTCCGATACTACCGTTCTCTGGCGGTTACCTACTTTCAGTGGATCGATATGCTGATAGGCATCGGGCCATTTCGCCAGACCGGCTACGTGGTAACCTGCCTTGTGACTGAAAGCACTGGCACCTACATATGGAGAAAAAGGGTCAGGGACCAGATTAGCCGCCTCACTGACGTAATGTGCTATATCAGTCAGTTTGACTAATTGCTCATCAGTTACACAATCGATACCCATCTTCAACTTCAGATTAGCAATAATAGAACAGAGGTTGGCATTACCGCAACGCTCACCATAGCCATTGATGGTGCCCTGTACCTGACTGGCTCCCGCTTGAACCGCCGCCAGGGTATTGGCTACCGCCAACCCACCATCATTATGCGTATGAATCCCTAAAGGTACTGATGTTGCCTTAGCTGCTGCCCTGACTGCCTCTGATATTTCATTAAGCAAAGCACCACCGTTGGTATCACAGAGCACTAGGCAATCAGCCCCGGCCTCGACAGCTACTTCCAGCGTACGAAGGGCATAAACAGGGTCGGACTTGTAACCGTCAAAGTAATGCTCGGCATCGAAAAAAACAGTGAGTCCATTTGACTTGAGATAACGTATCGAATCAGCAATCATACTAAGGTTTTCTTCCAGAGTGGTTTCCAACACCCGTGTTACCTGCAAATCCGAGCTTTTGGCAACAATAGTGGCTATTTTGACACCGGCTTTAACCAACATAATAAGATTATTATCTTCTTCCGCTTTCAGACCAACCCGCCGGGTACTGCCAAAAACGGCTATCTGGGCATTCCTAAACGTTAGATCCTTGACTTTTTCAAAGAATTCGGCATCCTTCGGGTTTGAGCCAGGAAAGCCGCCCTCGATATAGTGAATACCCAATTCATCAAGCTTCTGAGCAATGTGCAGTTTATCCACCAGAGAAAAGGATATTCCCTCACTCTGAGCTCCGTCGCGCAACGTCGCATCATAAAGTTGAACCGATGTCATTACTATTTAGCCTCCAACCTTCCCGGCAATCAGGTCACCCATCTCCTTCGTCCCTACCTTTTTTTTGCCTTCATCCATTATATCATAGGTGCGATAGCCTTCCCGTAGTACTTCATCAACAGCCGTCTCTACAGCCTTTGCCTCCCCTTCCAGGCCAAATGAGTAGCGTAGCATCATGGCTACACTGAGTATCATGGCAATGGGATTGGCCATATTGAGTCCGGCACGTCGGGGTGCGCTGCCATGAATCGGTTCATACAGTCCAAATATATTGGAACCCCCCTTCGGTACTCCCGCCAGACTTGCCGAAGGCAGCATACCCATTGAGCCAGCCAGCATCGAGGCCTCATCAGTAAGGATATCCCCGAAGGTATTTTCGGTAACCAAAACGTCAAAATACCTGGGGTTCTGGATAAGACGCATAGAGCAGGCATCCACCAGCATATGTTCCAGCGCTACCTTGGGATAATCCTGCGCCACTTCCACAGCCACCTGCCGCCACAATCGGGATGACTCCAATACGTTAGCCTTGTCTACAGAAACCAGTTTATTCTGACGACCTCGCGCCAGCTCAAAACCGACTCTTACAATGCGTTCGATTTCTCGCTCCGTGTATGACATAGAATCGACAGCGCGTCTTCCCCGCGATGTCTGCCAACGTCTCTTTGGCCGACCGAAATACAGGCCTCCGGTAAGCTCACGGACGAAGATGAAGTCCGCACCATCAATCACCTCAGGCTTGAGGTTGGTGGAATCAACCAGTACCTGAGACACCTTTACCGGACGCAGGTTGGCAAACAGTCCGAGCCCTTTCCGCAACAACAAGAGTCCATCTTCAGGGCGGACTTTAGCGAGGGGGTCGTCCCATTTCGGTCCGCCCACGGCCCCCAGCAGCACGGCATCACACCGCTGGCACTGCTTTATCGTATCCTTTGAGATAGCGACTCCTTCCTCATCGATGGCTGCACCGCCAACCAGCCTGTAATTCAGATTAAAATCGTGTCGGTATCTTTTACCGACTGCCTGCAATACTTTTATTGCTTCGCCGGTAACCTCGGGACCAACACCATCACCGGGTAGAACTGTCAGGTTAAACTGCAATTTAAATCCCCCTGTTAGCCAGTCTTTTTTTTGTGTATTCAATAAGGCCGCCGGCCGAAATCAATCCGGCCATGAATTCGGGATAAGGCTCGGCGGTAAATACTATATTCCTGGTAACGTTTTTTATCTCGCCAGTGGACAGGTCAACTTCCAGAAGGTCGCCGGCCTCTGTTTTTTCTACAGCCTCCTGGCATTCGAGCAGCGGCAGGCCGATGTTTATGGCGTTGCGGAAGAAGATGCGGGCGAAACTCCCGGCAATAACGCAGGATATCCCGGCCGCTTTGATGGCCAGCGGGGCATGTTCCCGGGAGGAGCCGCAGCCAAAGTTAGTGGTGGCCATGATGATATCGCCCGGCTGCACCCTTTTCAGAAAGTCCGCATCAATGTCCTCCATGCAGTGCTGCGCCAGTTCATCGGGGTCATCCAGCATGAGGTAGCGGGCCGGGATGATGACATCCGTATTAACATCAGCACCGTATTTATGCACTCTACCTTTAAGAGTCATGATTTTCTTAACCTTACCCTCTGTGTCCCCCTCTCCTTACGAGGCAGGATGAAGGAGAGGGGGAAGATTTTTATAAAGGGGCTCCACCCTTCTTTAATCCTCGGTTTTTAGATTCTATCTTCAATATTTATAACTGCAAATAACTTACACGCCGACCAGCACATTCTCAAAGTCCTTCACACGCTTGGGCTTGCCTTTTTTATCCAGCTCAATGGTGTGCCCTTCAGCTTTGAGTTTTTCGGCCTGGCCTTCCATACCGCCGGGGTATTTTTCGTTAATCTCTCCCTTGCCCTTCAGCGTCCGCCAGTAAGGGGTGATATCCTTCTTGCCTTCGGCGGCATCTTCTTCGGCTGCACGAGCCGCAATCCCGGCAAAGATGCCGGTAGTTATGGGTCAGCCGAAGCTGGCGTTGTGCTTTTCAGCAAGCTTTTCACGTATGAGGTTTATGGTGATAAGCCTGCCTTCCGGGACCTGCTTCATAATCTCGTCCACCTCGAGCGGCGCGGGAATAACCACCGTCCCCGTCCCCCACCGCTGACTCATCTCAGGGGTGACTTCAACTACTCTGGGACCGCCCTTGCTGTCCAGCAGCTTTTCCCGCCAGCTTTTCTTAAGTATGGCCATAGAACGTCACCTCCTTAGACGCCTTTATATACCGCTTCATAGTCATACCACATTAAAGAATTTCTCTTTGACGTATGAACCGTAGAAAGATTGTTCGTCTGGATAAATGAATCTAACTCAGGCATGGTGACGATACCGTAACTATGTTTGAACGACTTTCCCAGTCTGGCAAACAATTTTGTGTAAACAAGGTCATAATATATGAAATGGCCTTGGGGTTTTAATACTCTCCTTATCTCGCTTAAAGCACCCAACCAGTTTGATATATGATGCGTGGTCCCGAAGGACAAGACAATGTCAAAGTCTTTGTCCGGAAACGGTAAATTTGTAGCATCGGCCTGCTGAAAACTAACATTTGGAATATCGCGGCTACTTTCCTGTGCTGCTTTAATCTGCTCCAGGTCTACATCGACTCCGGTGACATCACAGTGATACCTGGCGGCAACATGCCGGCACACAGCCCCGGTTCCACAGCCGACTTCCAGATATCTATCGTTTTCTTTCACATCAACCAACCGCAACAGTTTATCAGCACGATTAACAACCTGCTCAGCATGTTTGGCGCTGTTAATAAACCATTTTTCAAATTTAATCATCTTCATTTTCGTAACCCCCACATCACAACTAATTACCAATCTCTTCAGGACTGATAATCCTGCCAGCCACGGCACTGGCGGCAGCCACCGCCGGATTAGCCAGATAGACCTCTGACCCGGTACTGCCCATCCTGCCCACAAAATTACGGTTCGTCGTGGAGATACACCGCTCGCCATCAGCCAGTACCCCCATATGACCGCCGAGGCACGGTCCACAGGTGGGCGTGCTGACCACCGCCCCGGCCTTTATGAATGTCTCGATAAGCTCTTCGTTCAGAGCGTCAAGGTATACCTGTTGTGAACCAGGTATTATGATACACCTTACCCTTGGATGTACCTTTTTCTTTCTGAGTACCTGAGCCGCCAGCCTCAGGTCATCGATACGGCCATTGGTGCAACTGCCTATCACCGCCTGGTCGATTTCAATGTCCCCAACCTCGCCAACAGCTCTGGCGTTGGCGGGCGAATGTGGCAAAGCAACCTGCGGTTCTATACTGGAAACATCATATTCAATCACCCGAGAATACTCGGCGTCGCTATCCGGCTCATACACAAGGTAATAGTCGCTTCTGGCTCTAGGTTTTATGTAAAGCTGGGTCTTGTTATCCACATGGAAAAGTCCGGCTTTGCCACCAGCCTCAACAGCCATATTGGCCATCGTGAAGCGCCCATCCATGGAAAGTTCATCTATGGCCTCGCCGGTAAACTCCATTGCCGAATACAGGGCGCCGTCAACACCGATATCCCCGATGGTATAAAGAATCAGGTCCTTACCACCAACCCATTTATTTAGAGTACCCTGGTAAACGAGTTTAATTGTCGGCGGCACCTTCATCCAGATGTCACCGATAGCCATGGCAGCGGCAATATCCGTTGAACCCATGCCGGTAGCAAAGGCGCCGATAGCACCGTAGGTACACGTGTGTGAGTCAGCCCCGATGACCACATCGCCGGGCAGGACCAGTCCCTGCTCAGGCAGAAGTACGTGCTCAATACCCATCTGCCCCACTTCGAAATACCGTATGCCATGCTCGTAGCAGAAATTCCTCATCAGTTTAGCCTGCTCGGCGGAAGCGATATCCTTATTGGGCACAAAGTGGTCGGGCACCATGACGACTTTAGACGGGTTAAAGACTCTATCCACGCCCAAGCGCCGGAACTCCCTTATGGCAATAGGGGCCGTGATATCGTTGGACACAATCATGTCCACCCTGACATTTATAAATTCACCAGGGCTGACCTCTTTTTTATCGGCATGAGCCGCCAGTATTTTCTCGGCTAAATTCAAGTCATTTCCTTTCTCGATAGAACATCCAGCGCATCAGAACCAATTCATATACCGCATCGCGGAATACATCTTTTACATGATTATAACTATTTGTGAAAATAGATACAACTCGGCCCCACACGCGAGGTACTGCTGCATATCAACTTGACTACCCCGATTGACTAGTCGGCTTTGGCTCTCGCCGCCAGCAGCCGGTTAAGGGCATTAATATAGGCTTTAGCGCTGGAGACAATAATATCAGTATCGGCACCGCGTCCCGTATAGGTGACGCCGTCACTCTCTATCCTTATCAATACCTCACCGATGGCATCAATACCCTCGGTAACCGACTTTACGGTAAATTCGGTAAGCGAATTAGGCAGCTTGACAAGCCGGTTAATGGCCTTATAAACCGCATCTACCGGCCCGGTGCCGAGGGCGGCGTCCTCCACAGCTTTACCGTCGGGTCCGATAAGCCTGACAGCCGCCGTGGGAATACCACGGTCGCCGCAGGTTACCTGAAGGCGGTCAAGGTGATACTCCTCGGAAACTGTACGCTGTTCTTCGGCTACCAGCGACTCGATATCGCGGTCGGTAACATTCTTCTTCTTATCCGCCAGTTCCTTAAAGGCGGCAAAGGCCCGGTTCAGGTTCTCATCATCCAAAGTATAGCCCAGCTCGGAAAGCCTCTGCTTGAAGGCGTGGCGTCCGCTGAGCTTGCCCAGCACCAGGCTGCTGGAAGGGATGCCGACCGTCCGGGGGTCCATTATTTCGTAGGTTATAGGCATCTTGATAACACCATCCTGGTGTATCCCCGATTCGTGACGAAAGGCATTAGCCCCGACAATAGCCTTATTAGGCTGGACGGGGAAGCCGGTTAAGTCACT
>CAZPQB010000110.1:0-8735 GCA_964588605.1 uncultured Dehalococcoidaceae bacterium
AGGAAATAGTCTTTATCCTGGCATCGTTTTCGTATACCCTGCTCCTGGTCGCCCAATGAAGCACGGTCCGGCTCGGCTTGAGGATTGTCGGAGACACGGGTGTAGCCGACTACCCACCGCTTATCGGTCGGCCAGTCGGGATTCCGCGGCGGCTTCTTCGAGCTGGAAGGGTAATGTGCCATCTACAAAACCTCCTTTCATTTCATTTTGGCTAACTGCCATCGGCGATCCGGCCTTTCATGTCGAACATCATGGCATGCCCCCAGACCACCTGGTTGGAGAATTCCTCCACGAGAACGGACTGATCGACGTAAGGGCAGGGCCGGGTCGGCACGTACTTCATTTCGAGCTTGCCGTCCTGGCGGTCACGCTTTATCTCGATGGTGAAATACTGGCCCAGTTCCTTACACTTTTCCAGCAGCTCCGGAGCCATTCCTGTTGTATCCTGACTCATCGTACACCTCCTTTCGCAAGTATTTCATTCAGGCTTCGGTATCGCTACCAGCCGGAGTATCGCCCGGCATCTAGGGCAGACCGCGGCAGCCCGCGGGTCGATCGTCCAGGCGATAAGCTCGCCGCAGCGGAAACACGATACTAGCGGTACGTCCGGCTGCGGGGTAGCCACTCCCTCGGCTTCGATAGGTCTGGCAGCGCTGACTACTTGTTGATTTTCCTCTTGCATTACCCGTATCCCGCCGCGTTTTGTCGTGGCCTGTTGCTGTGACTGCCACCAGTTCTGGAAAGCAGGCTCGACATACTGTATGTAGAACTGTAGCAGTTTGTCTTCGGGGACTTCGCCGGTGGTGTCCATGATGATAAGACGGTCCCCGGCAGCCATCGAAATCCCATCATCGGAGATATTCATAGATGCTGGTAATGTAATCCCCTTTGACTGGCCTGTCTTAAATGGTTTCCGTTTATCCGATAGCATAGTAAACTTCCTCACATAGCTGAAGTATGGATTAAGTATAGACTATCCGAATGAGCTTGTCAAGTCTATATTTGTCATTCACGAGGAAGCTAAATTCTGGCTGAGCTTCTACAGGTGTTCTGCTTAATAACTGTATTCCAGCCATGTGGGAAATATCTTATATCTACGCAGTTTTCGGCTTTATCCAGTTGAAAAAACGTCGATATCAGATTAAACTTGCAGATAGTAGGAGTGCAGAACAGAGCAGAGAGGAATTCCTCAAGTAAACTTAGACGCGGTGTTTTTTATGTGTATATCTGAAGCTTGATTCAGTCAAGCCATGAGGAAATCCATATGCAGAACCGTAAGAAAATCGTCTACCTTGACCAGAATTTCGCCAGTAATTTGGCAAAGTCATTATATCTCAGTGACTGGAAAGACCCGCTCGCGAGCTTTTATCGGGAATTATATGAACTCTTGTTTGATCTCACTGATCGTGACCTTATTATCTGTCCCACTTCACCATTTCATACCGAAGAATCGGAACTAGGTCAGCGAGTTAGGGATTTCATTTGGCATTTCGTGAAACAGTTGGGGTATAGTCTATCTTTCAAATCTTACCCTGAAATCATGGAGCATCAGATAATTGCTGCCGCCGATGTTTATTGCAATAAACCAATCGTACAATGTCCAGAGTGGGAAATTTCCTTCAATCGTGATCCCCAGGTTCCTGTCAGTCAGCTTCATAAACCAGACCTGTTGGTTAGTTTTCCAAATTCGCAGGAATTTAATGAGTATTCCAGGCTATCTAGAACATCTATTGCAGATGAATACCGGGCCTATAAGGTTCACTGCAAGGGGAAGAGACAAACATACGAGGAGGAATTGGAGGCCCAGAAGAAGCAATTTATTCTAGAGATATTTAAACCACGGCTAACACTGAAGATAAAGTCATCGAAGCTGGAACAAGTTCTCAACATATTGGGGCTAGCAGGTGTTGTCCAATTTCACCGGTCTCTGTGCGAGATACTTCAAGATAATGCCGACCCTGAGGGATTCTTCGCTTCAACTCAACTATTAAATTGTCCTTACATCCATATGTGGGCTTCCCTGGTGGCAGCGGACATATTTTTCCACCAAGAGAAGAAGCCCACTACGAGTCTCTTCATGGATTTTGAGATCATATCCTCGGTATTACCTTACATAGATATTCTTGCTACAGACAGGTATATCTCTGAGCTTGTTCGTGATGCGAAGCTCACAGATCGATTTACCGTTCACATATTTACGGTTAGGGAGAGAGGTGCGTTAATTGAGGAACTTAAGAAATTAAAATAATCTCGACCGGATTTGCTAAATCGAAAACAGGAAGAAGATATGAGTCACGAAAAGATAGGTAAGATTGCCGGGCTTTTTGGATGGGTGGCTACCATTGGACTTATCCTGCTTCTACTGATGAAACTGGACTTCATAGATATTGGGTTATTGCCCTTGGTAATAACAGTGCTTGGCATTGGATTTCTTGGTGTAGTCGTTTTTGGAGGTTGGTACTTCTATTTTTCATAAGTGGTAAATCGGCGGCGTAACGCCAAACTATCATGTAAGGACGGCAAAGGAACTTAGTCAGCTTTACAATTTGATCATTAGGAATGATTCCTAACACTGAAGATTAGAGCGTTCTGAACTTGACAATAATCTAGATGACATGTTATAATATAACAAATATCGGATGTTATTTAAAAATTGAATAAACAATAAGCGCTATCGAGAGTTGCGGTTAGGGAACTGGCCCGATAAGCCGCACGGCAACCTTTCAAGGTCTTTCTTGAAGGTGCCAAAGCCAGCCCGAAAGGGAAGCGATAGGTCACGGTGAGACCGTGAAAAAGGAAGGCGATAAGCCTCCTCGTCGGAGGTTTTTTTATGACCTAAATTGTAGCCGCTTCCTCGATAGCATAGCTAGAAAGGAGGCGGCTATTGTTTTATTGATTATGTGCGATTCGTATTGAAATGACAAACGATGAGTGTTTGGGAGAAAGGAAAAATAAATATGTTAAAAGAATATCTTTTTACTTCAGAATCAGTGTTCGAAGGGCATCCCGACAAAGTAGCTGACCAAATCTCAGATGCTATTCTGGATGCTCACCTCTCACTTGACCCTAAAGCAAGAGTCGCCTGCAATACGATGATTGCGAAAGACATGGTGGTAATTGCCGGTGAAATTACTTCCGAAGCTAAAGTATCTTATGAAGAAGTAGCTCGACAAAAGCTCGAAGAAATCGGTTACAATGACTGTTCCTGCGGGCTGGATGGTGAAACCTGTCAGATTATCACTTCGCTAAGTGCTCAGTCGGTCAATATAGCCGAAGGCATTAATCGTGATAACGGCGAACTTGGTGCTGGAGACCAGGGTATAATGTTTGGGTATGCTACAGATGAAACACCTGAACTCATGCCTCTGGGGATTCTCCTGGCTCATAGACTATCCCAAAAACAATCTGAGTTAAGGCACAATGGTGAGTTAGCATGGTTAAAGCCGGATGGGAAGACACAGGTGACAGTCCGATACAAAGGGCTTGAACCTGTTTCCGTAGAAAGCGTAGTATTTTCAACGCACCATTCCGATGTCAACGAGAATAAACTTAAAAGCGCAATAATTGATGAAATAATCAGTCAGGTTATTCCTCTTAGCTTGAGAAACAACAATACGATGTACTTAATAAACCCAGCTGGCGAGTTCAAGATAGGTGGCCCACAGGCCGATACAGGGTTGACAGGGAGAAAGATTATCTCGGATACCTATGGAGGCTATTGTCCACATGGCGGGGGAGCATTTTCAGGCAAAGACCCGACAAAGGTTGACCGCTCGGCGGCGTATATGGCACGTTACATGGCGAAGAATATCGTGGCCGCGAAAATCGCGTCTCGCTGCACGGTACAGCTTTCATATGCTATAGGTAAACCGGAACCAACATCGCTGATGGTCGACCTTCACGATACCGGTCAAGTTGATGAGTCTAAGCTCGTTGATGCTGTAGACCATATCTTTCGGCCCACTCCCGCTAATATTATTAAATCATTAAGTCTAAGGCGCCCTATCTATCAAAAAACAGCCGTCTTCGGACATTTTGGCAGAGAATTACCGGAATTCACCTGGGAAAGAACAGATAAGACTCTTATATTAAGGGATTATTTCAATTTGTAGGTGGTTGCTATGGAAAGTCAAGAATTGTACGTTTACACTCGCTATGGTACGCAAGCCAATGTCAATTGGGTGGACACTACAGGCGAAGAATCATTTGTTGCCTTTTACGAAGCGAACAAGCATCTAATCACGAACCTGAAGAATTTAAGAATATGCCCAAAGTGTTTTCGATTACGCGGGTTGGTAATACTCGAAGATGGCTATGCAGTTAAGCAAAAATGTGCCTGCTACTGGCCACTTAAAGAGAATAAATGGCAAGTCAAATTGGCTGGCAGAAACTATTACTATGATTTCAATGAATTGCACGAAATCTGCTACTGCTGTGGGCTTGAGGTCATTCCCAGCGGTTCAAAGTGGTCTTTATTCTATTGCCGAGATTGTAAAGCGAGAATTCGCAAATTGAATGAAATGATCGGACGATGTATTATCCCGTATGGCAGACACAGTCTGATGAACGGTGTTTCTTTAAGTGGTGAAAATGCTAAAGACAGAGAGGCCATCAATCTATTTATCGCGGCAATTAATGGAATGAACCAAGACGTTGATATTATTGAAAGGCATCGGAAAGCTATTGCTAAAAAATGGGGGGAACTATTACAACTTGGTAATGATATATCAGCCATTGATTTGGTCCGGAAGAGCGAAGGTGTTGAACTTGATGAACTGAAAAAGAAGTCTTTCATAGAGCTATTAGCTTTAACGTTTGGAAGAACCGTAGACGAAGCTACACGTTTTTTCCAGGATTTCTTAGAACATAGATGATTAGGCGTAGTGAAACATGGTTTCAGCAATTACCGGGGACGGTGGAGAAATCGTTATTGTGTAGAGACATACAAGTTCACTTTTCAGGATGGTTTGAAGTTTTACAGAGCACTGATTAAATTATCTTAAGGAGTAAAATGATCATGAACTCCGAAGGAAAGTTGACATGAAAAAGATCAGGTGGGCGTCTATCTGTTTACTAGTGGGTAATCTCCTTCTTTTATTTGGGTGTTCACAGCCTCCAGAACAATACGCACCCAGATATTCATCCGACCAAGTTATATCTGCGGTCAGGGCCGACTTTCCTACAGGGGCTAAGGAAGACATAGTAGTGGGTGCAGATGGGATGCCTAAGACCAAGTTGGTGCGCACCCCTACCCAGATTTCTGTGAAGTTTGTGGGCGGAGCTTCTCATGCATGGAATGCTACAATCACCTGTCCTAAGGATTACGTCCTAACCCAAGTGAGTGGTCAACCATCGATTTGGATAGTGTATTTCTGGGAAACTGATGCGAAATTATATTACTATTATGTTACAGAGAATGGAGAACAACATCGAGACTACCCACCAGAGTAGCCGAGCAACCTTCAAATTAGGAAGCCAACTGGGTCAGGAAAATTATACTGGTTATTAGAACCAGCCGGCAGATATATTTGGAAGATAACTCTGCAAGTACACCAAATTTGATGTTAATGATGAAACATAGACTGAAAAAAATTCAAGGGGGTGAGTAATGGGTTTGTTCAGCAGTTCTAAAATTGAGGGTAGTGAGCTTCAAGAATGCCTGGCATATTTTGAAGCTGAAACCAGGGTGATAGCTTTCCAGACAAAAGAAGCTGACCTTTTCAACAATGCGATGGTTAAGTACGGCAACTCCGTCATGCAGAATCCCTTGGCAGCTGAAGATATGAAAAAGGCTGCAAATCGACTTTCGCAAGCAGCAGCCGAGATTCTCAAACGACATGAAAAGATAAAAAACGTTCCCGTTGCAGCTTCAGCGATGCGTTCCGCATGGCATGAGACGTTTTTAGCCAATGCAACTTGGGCATCTGCTATGGTTACGGCTATTGAATCTAATATTTTTGCTTTCTTATCGGCAGCCCAGGGTATGAATCCGCAAATAAAGCGTGCCCAACAGTGTTCCGAAGAGTTACAGAAGGCCTGGCAGAGGGCAGATAATGAAGATAAGAAGTTCTTAAAGAAGCTCAAAGTGAGTGTAGAAGATATCACAGAAATATTGTCTCGTGCTACTATAAGCATAACACGTGAGGGTTGGGAACCAAATATGGCAAACGCATCGGTTAATCCAAAATCAGGAATGTCAATTGATGAACGTGAAAGTGGCATGAAAGAAGAACATACCACAATCAATTCAAACGATGCGGTTGTGCCTTACAATCTGGGGGTTACTTACCAAGCTCAGGGTAAACTTGACGCCGCCGCCGAAGCATACAGGGAAGCTATCAAGCTCGACCCTGATAATGCATCGGCGCACTACGACTTAGGGATTGCCTTAACCCACCAGGGGATGGCTGATGCTGCTATTTTCGAGTACAAAGAAGTCATAAGAATCAACCCGAACCACATTGGGGCACACCATAACCTCGGATCTATTTATCAAAATCAGTTCCAGTTTGATGCCGCAGAAGAAAAATACAAAGAAGCCCTCCGAATCGACCCAAACAATGTCGATGTGCATAATAGCCTGGGAACTCTATACAAATTACAGGCGAAGCTTGTGGAAGCACAAGAGGAATATAAAGAGGCCTTGAGAATTGACCCTAGCCACGCTGTCGCTCGCCATAACTATGGGTCTGCCTATCTGCTTGCATATCAAACTGTAGGTAAATCCATCTATCTTGATGCTGCGTTAGAGCAATTTAAAGAGGCACTCCGAATCGACCCCAATAATGCCGATTGGCACTATGATTTGGGTAATACCTATTATGATCAACTTAATTATGTTGACGCTGTGGAAGAGTATACAGAAGCTATTAGAATTAACACAAAACTCATCAGAGTACACTACAAACTAGGGCTGGCGTATCAATCTCTGGGTAAACTTGATGCTGCTATGGAGGAATATAAAGAGACCTTGAGTATAGACCCAGACTTTGCCTTGCCGTACTACCATTTGGGTGATGGTTACTATACACAAGGAAAATTTAACGAAGCATTAAGATGCTATCAAGATTATATAAGGTTAGCTCCCTATCTAAAGTTTGAACGAGAATCATATTTAGAAATTGTGGAAGAAAAAATACGTCAGCTAAAACAAACACTAGAAAAGGAGTAGACATATAGAAAAATATTCAACGCTCAAAGGAACTCACAACCTCGATTTTTCAACGTGCCGATTATTGGAACTAGCTGGTGGACAATTGTGGATTTTTTAAGGTACTCACTTAAGCCGTCTGACATTTATTGTTGCACTCACGCCGTTAACGATCATTTTGTAGCCACCACTGGTTGAATATATGAAGACTTCGGGACTATAGGCATAGTGATAAGTATAGTTATATGACGCCTGCTGCCAGACTTGTCCATTTCTAAGTTCGAAAATTGTATCACCGTCCCAGCCTTGAAATGCTCCGTTGATTTGGCTTTCAATGATAGTCGGCTCTATTCCGACATACTCAGCATCCCAAATTTTACATTGTTGGTCACGGTCAGGAAGAATAATTTTAGAACCTACCCCTGCAAATAGTCCTGGTGAATATATAAGAATTCGCTTTCCCTCGTAGAAATCAAGACTCAAGCAACCTACACCTTTCTCCAGAATCCATGTTTCGCTATTATCCCTTATAATCATGGCTCGGTCGGAATCTAGTATCTTATATACTGAAACGGACTCTGTATCTGATACTTGCGTAGGTGCCGGGGGTGGTACCGTGGTAGATGCGTCAGGTGGAGAGGGTGCAAGTGTCGGTTCGGGCTCAGAGGTTGAAGCAGGTGTGGAGGGTGTAGATGTTGGAGTTGGCGTAGTGGTCGTGGTAGACGCAGGTAGGTAGGATTTCTCAGCCTCTCCATAGCGTTGCCAGTACACAAGCAGGGCGCGAGCTTCGAGATTACCTGGCTCTACAATTCTTGATGCTTCGTACACATACCATAGGCCACGTTGGGATGAGAAACTCCACTCTTCTTTCTGGGCGTCATAAACATAACCAAGCGCTTCAACGGACCATTGCCCTGCACCCAAATAATTTGCGTGGAAGTTAGGTCTAGCTTCAATAAGCCAAGACTGAGTCGTCATACGCAACGTCTTTGTCATACTACTAAGACTATCAATTTCAGATTGAAGATATTCATTGACAAGAGCGCAAGCTTCATTTGCGCTTATTAGAGGAACATCAGCACGGGTTAGCTCCTCGGTTTGTCCATTTGAGCAGCTGGTCACTGCAATAGCCGCAAGTAGTATGGATACGAATACTAGGCTTAATAACCTTCCGATACGCCTCATTTATTCCTCTAACTGATTTTTATACTCCGTAATAATATACTTGTCAACTTGATGAATTAAGAATAACACATAAAAAAACACAACATCATAGGAGCGTTCACATTTTGGTTTTCAAAACACTAGTTATCAAAAAAAATGATTAAAAAAGGGGACAGCCCAGGTCATCCCCGGACTATCCCCTAAAAATGGGCACGAAAAAAGGCAAAGGAACTCCTACTGCATCGTAGGCTCCTTTGCCTGTTATTTTCTCTCCGTTATCGTGGCGGCTATCTACTTCAGGGGTAAACGTTGCCCTATATCAAACCGAGCAATTATCGCCTTGTTCTTACTCCCTACCCTGTCAAACGTTTTTTCGGTAGCCCGCAACTCGCTGGCACTACCGCTTGTGGACTAGCCCATT
>CAZPQB010000111.1:0-6518 GCA_964588605.1 uncultured Dehalococcoidaceae bacterium
GTTCCCTCCCGCGCCGCTATCGGCGAGAAATAGCGGCTGGTCTCCCCGCCCGCCGAAAAGAGGGCGATATCAACCCCCTGGAAAGATTCGGGGGTGGTCTCTTCAACCTCAATTTCCTGGTCATCCACCAGCAGCTTCTTGCCCGCCGAGCGGTTTGAAGCCAGCAGGCGGAGCGAAGCCATGGGAAAGCTCCGCTCTACCAGTATCTTGATAAACTCCCGGCCTACCAGACCGGTAGCGCCAACCACGGCTACATGATAGTCCTTCACTTTTTCCTCACAATCCGAGTAATTTGTCCAGACCGTAAATAAATCCCGGTCTTTTAACCGCTTCTTTCACAGCTAGTAATACGCCGGGCATAAAAGCCTCCCGGCTGATCTGGTCATGCCTTATCCTCAACGTCTGGCCGTCTCCACCCAGAATTACCTCCTGATGCGCCATCAGGCCCGGCAGGCGTACGCTGTGAATGTTTATGCCTTCAACCGACCTGCCGCGACTCGGCGATTCCTCCCCCGCTACCGCCGGCGGCAGGAAGGGCTTACCCCTCGCGGCCGCCATGTCTCTGGCCGTCAAAAGTGAGGTCCCGGAGGGTGCGTCCACCTTGCGGTCATGGTGCAGCTCTATAATCTCCGCATGGTCAAAGTACTTCCCGGCGATTTTAGCCAGGTGCATCAGCAGGACCGCGCCGAGAGAAAAATTGGGCGCGACTATGATGCTGACCTTATTGTCCACGGCTAGGCTTTCCATCTCCTTGATATCATCGGCGGTAAATCCCGTGGTCCCGATGACCATGTTAACGCCGTGGCCGGCACAGGTGCGCACGGCTGGCACGGAAGCCTTGGCTACCGTGAAATCCACCACTACATCCGGCTGGCAGCTGTCCAGGATGGCGCCGAGGTCAGCCGAAAAAGGCACTGTACCCGAGCCATCGGGCAGGGGGAGGCTGTCAGCCGATACCTTCAGTTCTACAGCGCCTGCCAGTTGCATTTCCGGGTCATGGCAGACGGCCCTGACCACTTCCTGCCCGACCCTGCCTGATGCACCATATACCACCACCTTAATCTGCTCCATAACAGAACTCCTTTAAAGGGAAGACTCTAGCTGCGTTTAGTCGGGTATCTCGATGAGCCCGGGCCCGACCGGAACGGTCGACTACCACCAGATTGACGGGATCTGTCTCTGGGTGAATAGCCAGAACGTGGGGAACCCCCACCGCTCCTCCGGAAGGGATAGTCAGCCGAGGGCTCTCCCTCCGCCTGTTCTCCATCTTTGGCAAACAGTGCCCGCCTGGAAAGATTAACTCTGCCCAGATTGTCAATGCCGATTACCTTGACCATCACCTCATCACCGATGTTGACCTCATCTTCGACTTTGCCCACGCGATAGTCGGCCAGTTCGCTGATATGCACCAGCCCTTCCTTGCCGGGAACAATCTCTACCATCGCGCCGAAGTCGAGAACACGCGATACCTTGCCGGTATAGACATCGCCCACCTCTACTTCCCTGGTCAGTCCTTCGATGATGGCTATGGCTTTCTGCGTCGCCTCCATATCCGGCGAGCCAATAACCACGGTGCCATCGTCGCTAACATCAATGGTCGCCTTGGTCTCCTCGATGATTGACCTGATTGTCTTGCCGCCGGTGCCGATGACAGCGCCAATCTTGCTCGGGTCAATCTTTATCTTGGTCATTCTGGGGGCATAGCGGCTGACCTCAGGACGGCTGGCACTTATCGTCTCGTCCATTTTATCCAGGATGAACAGACGGCCTTCCCTGGCCTGGGTCAGCGTCTTTTCCACGATTTCCAGACTGAGACCCTTGAGCTTGGTGTCCATCTGTATCGCCGTAATGCCGTTACGCGTACCGGCTATCTTGAAATCCATATCTCCGTTGAAGTCCTCCAGACCCTCAAGGTCGGATAACACCACGAACCTGTCGTCATCACCGGTAACCAGACCCATAGCTATCCCGGCCACGGCTGCCTTTACCGGTATGCCCGCATCCATCAGCGACAGGCTGCCGGCGCAAACGCTGGCCATGGAGGTACTTCCGTTGGAACTCAGGACTTCCGAGACGAGGCGGATGGCGTACGGGAAATCCTCATCGTCCGGCAGCACCGGTGCCAGGGCCCTCTCCGCCAGAGCGCCGTGTCCTATTTCACGTCGACTGGTTGAACCGACACGTCTCACCTCGCCGTTGGAGTATCCCGGGAAATTGTAGTGGTGCATAAAGCGCTTGCTCTCCTCGATACCCAGCCCGTCAAGCATCTGCTCTTTACGGGTGGAGCCCAGGGTGGTAATGGTCAGCACCTGTGTCAGCCCCCTGGTGAACAGTCCGGAGCCGTGAGTACGGGGTAGCAGCCCCACCTCACAACTGATAGGACGTATTTCGGTAATACCCCGTCCGCCGATGCGCTGTCCCTTATCGAGTATCGCCGACCTCAGCTCGGCCTTGACCTTGGCGTCAAGGGCCGCCAGTATATCCTTCTCTGAAAACGATTCGTCCAGGTGCTCGCTGACTTCCATTATCAACGCGTTCAGCATTTGCTCGCGCTGCTCTTTGTCCGCCTGAGCGAGTATTTGCTCAAGCTTCTCATCGACGATTTTACCCAGCGCTGCCATCGCTTCCGTGTTTACTTCTTCTTCCGGGGCGGGCAGTTTGGGCTTGCCCGCCGCCTGCACAAGCTGCTCCTGGAGCTTGATGATATCTTGGTTAGCCTCGTGGGCGAGCTTAACCGCCTGAAGCACGATGTCCTCGCCGATTTCCTTGGCTCCCGCTTCCACCATGATAACCTTATCCCTGGTGCTGACGACGACGAGGTCGAGCCGGCTTTCTTCCAGCTGGGCCATCTTGGGATTCAGCGCCAGTTCGCCGTCAATATAGCCTACGTTAACGGCGCCCACCGGCCCGTCGAAAGGTATCTCGGAGAGTGCTAGGCACGCCGAAGCGCCGATGACCGAAAGTATATCCGGGTCGTTCTCAAGGTCGGCGGAGAGCACGGTGGTTATTATCTGAATATCGCCGTGCCATCCCTTGGGCAGCAGGGGCCGTATGGGACGGTCTGTCTGGCGGCAGGCCAGGATGGCCGCCTCGCTGGGCCGCCCCTCTCTCCTGATAAAACCGCCGGGGATTTTGCCGGCGGCGTAGAGTCTTTCCTCGTAGTCAATGGTCAGGGGCAGAAAATCCACCCCTTCCCGCGGCTCCCGGTTAAAGCACACTGTCACCAGGACGACGGTTTCACCGTAGGTGACGGTTACCGCGGCATTGGCCTGCCCGGCGAGCTTCCCTGTCTCAATAATAAGGTTGCGACCACCAATGTCGCAACGAAAAGATTGTGGTTCCAAAAAATACTCCCTCCATCCAAAAGGCTTTACTTACGCAGTCCCAGCCTCTTGATAAGTTTATTATATCGCCCCATATCCTCCCGGCTGAGATAAGCCAAAAGCCTTCGCCTCTGCCCCACAAGCTTCAGCAAGCCTCGCTGGGTATGATAGTCGTGACGGTTGGCCGCCATGTGCGACGTCAACTGGTTTATCCTCTCGGTAAGCAGGGCTACCTGCACCTCGGTGGAACCAGTGTCTCCTTCACGAGCCTGATATTCATTTATTATTTCCGTCTTTTTCTCTTTGTCCAAAGTATACCTCTCCCACCTTATATTATAAAAAACAGTTACGTGAAATTATAACATAGCACGAGACATAAGTAAATTACTGACCAGCCCGGACCCTTAAAGAATCTTTGATTTATGGCCCGGCCTCACCCCTCCTGAACACCTCACCACCCCGCCTCTTTGATATCTTTTCCCACCCTGCTTGCCCGCCGTAGCTCTCGCCTGCCAAAGCTAAGGAGGAGCGGCGAGCAGTTTAGCGTAGGCGGGCCGCCCTCGTATCATTCGTGTCTAGTACGCAAATAGCCACCCCACGCCAAAATCCCTCTTCTTCTCCCTTTAACAAAGAGGGAAGATGTTTTTACTAACTCTTAAATCTATGCCTTACTCCAATCTATCTCCCTCCTTGGTAAGGAGGGATTAGGGGAGAATAACCCACCCCAGTTTCCCCCTTTGAAAAAGGGGGATTAAGGGGGATTTTTCCTCTCCATATCCACCCCGGAATATCAGGGGTAGGGCGTACCCTTTAAGGGTTAAGCCGCGGAAGACACGAGGGTGGGACAGGGTGGGAAAATAAAAGTTACGAACGGGGTTATGGGGCGTTAAAGAGGGGTGCCAGCACCTCTCTAAAAAACTTCCCTCTCTAAGCGGGGGTGTAAAGGAGGCGGCGTCCTCACTCAAATATTCATGGTACTGGCCTTTGTGTACAATATTTCAATGAGCAGGATTCCCATTGAAAAAATTCCCCCTTCCTTTTTAAAGGAAGGGGGTTAGGGGGATAGATTAATAAGGCCATATTTAGAGGAAAAGGGCTAGGGGGATAGATTAGTATCACGCTACGTAAGCGTAATTATGGGAATCACCGCCACCTCTTTGATATCTCTTCCCACCCACCGCCCTCGTGGCATTCGTACTCCAGACCGTTAGTCTCCCCACCCAGTCTCCCCCTTTGAAAAAGGGGGATTAAGGGGGATTTAATATTGGGACACGGGGCGTGAGGTTAAGACATTGAAACAATCAGAATAAAGTGGTGCTGCTAAGCGACATTACTTGGGTCTTTTCCCATCCTTAAACGCCAGCGCCCCCGTGGGGCATAACTCAACGCATTCGCCGCACTCCAGGCACCTGTCGCCGATGGGCTCATCGCCGAATGTTGTGACCACTCTCTCAAAGCCCCGGTGGGCGAAGCCGAGTATGGCTGTTTCCCTGCGCTGTCGGCATACCCGTACACACCGTCCGCAGAGGACGCACTTGTTCGGGTCGTAGGTAAAAAGCGGATTGCTGTCATCCACGGGCAAATTTCTCAGCAATAAACGGAAATGTTTCGCTTTCAGGCTGACTTTCAGGTGCTTGGCGATTCTCTGGAGCTCGCAGGCGCGATTGGCCGGGCAGTTGGCGCAGTCGACCGGGTGCGATGCCATGAGCAGCTCAAAGCCGGTACGCGCCAGGTCAAGTGCCTTCTCGCCTCTGGTATTAACCGCCATGCCTTCGGCCACTTCTTCGGTGCAGGCGGTCACCGGCTCTTCCTTGCCCTCTATTTCCACGAAGCACAGGCGGCAGGCGGCTTCCGACTCCGCTTCATCACGCATCGCACACAGGTTGGGTATGTAGATGCCGTTGTCCAGTGCCGCCCAGAGGATTTTTTCCCCTGTGCGGGCGGTAATCTTCTTCCCGTCGATGGTTAGAGATACGGTTTTCATTTGTCGGGCACCTCGCTCGGCGGCGATAGTTTCACCACGGCATTGTATTGAGGCGGGCAGGCGGTCACGCAGGTGCCGCACTTGACACATTTCTCCTGGTCAATGACCTTTATCCTCTTTTTGTTGGGGGTTATGGCCTCTACGGTACAGGTGCCGACGCAGGCGTCGCAGGAACGCTCGCACTTGTCGGGGAGTATGTAGTAGGCGATGAGGTGCATGCACATCAGTGCCGGGCACCTGCCCATCAGTATGTGCTCCTCGTATTCGTCCCTGAAGTAGCGCAGGGTGGTCAGTACCGGATTGGGTGCTGTCTTGCCCAGGTTGCAGAGAGAGCCGTTTTTAATCTCCTCAGCAAGTCGGTTCAGGCTGTCAATGTCTTCGATTTTGCCCTGGCCCAGCGTAAAGTCGCTCAGTATCTCCAGCATCTGCTTGGTTCCCAGCCGACAGAAGGTGCACTTGCCGCAGGACTCCCTCTGGGTGAACTCAAGAAAGTAGCGCGCCATCTCCACCATGCAGTCATCCTCGTCAATCACCACCATCCCCCCGGAGCCCATCATGGCCCCGGCCTCTTTGAGGGAGTCGAATTCGATGGGCAGGTCAAGTGCCGATTCGGGCAGGCAGCCCCCCGATGGCCCCCCGATTTGTACGGCTTTGAAGCGCTTGCCTCCGGGGATACCGCTGCCGACATCAAAGATAATCTGCCGCAGGGTGGTGCCCATAGGGACTTCTACTAAGCCCGTATTGACTATCTTGCCCGCCAGGGCAAAGACGGCGGTTCCGGTGCTGTTGCCGGTGCCGATGCCCGCAAACCACTCCGCCCCGTTGTTTATGATATGCCTCACGCAGGCCAGGGTCTTGACGTTGTTGATTACGGTCGGTTTTCCGTCCAGTCCTCTGGTGGCTGGGTAGGGCGGTCGGTGGTGGGGCATTCCCGGCTTGCCTTCCAGGGAGGCGATAAGCGCCGTCTCCTCGCCGCAGACGAAAGCCCCCGAACCATGGAAAAGCCTGATGTCGAAGCTGACGTCGCTGCCCAGGATATGGTTGCCCAGGAGTTTCCGTCTTTTAGCCTGGTTGAGGGCGATTTGAACTCGCTCCACGGCCAGCGGGTACTCGGCGCGGACGTAGATGTAGCCGTATCGGGCGCCGATGGCGTAGCCGGCGATAATCATACCCTCTATCACCGAGTGAGGGTCGCTTTCCAGGATGGAGCG
>CAZPQB010000111.1:6528-8688 GCA_964588605.1 uncultured Dehalococcoidaceae bacterium
AGCCCCGGGGTCGCCTTCGTCGGCGTTGCCTATGATGTATTTCGGTCTGCCCCGCTCATGGCGGCAGATATGCCACTTCTGGCCGGTAGGGAACCCGGCGCCGCCCCTCCCCTTCAGCCCCGACTTCTCTACCTCGTCTATGACCTCTTCCGGTGTCATCTGGAGGGCCTTCGCCAGGGCTGAGTAGCCCCCGCTGGCAATTGAGTGGTTTATATCCGTGGGGTCGATGTGCCCGCAGTTTTTCAGTATAACTTTCTGCTCGTACTTGGAGCGGGGGAAGTCGTTGAAACTGGGCAGGAGGTCATTGGCTTCCAGGGCGGCGATGACAAATTCGGGACACGGGTTATCCTTCCCCGGAAGGACGAATTCCTTGACCAGCCTCTCGGCGATAACCGGATTGACATAGCCGTAGCATATCGGCGGGTAGCCCGGCTTGCTGATAATCACCAGTGGTTCGGCGTAGCAGTGCCCCATGCAGCCGACCTCTATCACCGGGCAGTCGAGTTTATGTTTCTTTACCTCGTCTTTGAATGCCTGTAATACGTCCAGGGCGCCGGTGGCGCGGCCGCAGGTAGCCGCACCCACCATGATAACGGGCCTGTCTTTCCACAGCTCCCGCCAGCTTGATTCGGCACGCTCCTTTATTCTTTTGAAGGCGTCAACGGCCACCGCTCGTTCACTTGCTTTCACTTTTTTCCTGGCCCTTCTCTTCGCGCTCTTGTTCAAAGGCAAGCAGTATGCCGTCCACTCTGGTGGGTTCCACTTTGCCCTCGGGTTTATCATCAACCACGGTTACCGGAGCCATGGTGCAGCAGCCGACGCAGGCGACGGTGTCCAGGTCGAACTCGCGGTCGGCGGTGGTCTCCCCCGGCTTGATTTCGAGCCTACGTTTCCAGGCGTCCAGGGTGATATAGCCGCCCTTCATGTGGCAGGCCGTCCCCAGGCATACCCTTATTGAGTGCCGCCCCGGCGGGTTTAAGCGGAATTGATTGTAGAAAGTGACGACGCCGTAGACATCTATCGCTGGTATATCAAGGTGCTCAGCAATCCCGGTCATGGCTTCGCGTGGCAGGTATCCGAGCCTGCCCTGAACCTGCTGTAGTATGGGTATCAGGTTCCGCCTTTTCCTGCTGAACCCTTTTAAAACATGCCCGGTTTCCTTTCTGATGTGCTCGCTTTCCTCGGCAGTCCTGTCACTGTCCTTTAGAGTCATACTGGTCTTTATCTGCTTCCACAATCTGTCTATTTTCTATTATTATTCTGGCGAAGCTGGCTTTATTTGTCAAGGAACACGCCCTGAGGTTCTATCTGCAACGCGTTTCGTCTTACCTCGCCCCACCCCGCCTCTTTCATATCTTTTCCCACCCTGCTTGCCCGCCGTAGCTCTCGCCTGCCAAAGCTAAGGAGGAGCGGCGAGCAGTTTAGCGTAGGCGGGCCGCCCTCGTATCATCCGCTGCTAATCCGTTAATAGCCTCCCCGCCCCAAAATCTTTCTCCTTCTCCCTTTGCCAGAGGGAGGAGATGTTGTTGCAAACCCTCAAATCAATGCCTAACTCCAATCTGTCTCCCTCCTTGGTAAGGAGGGAATAAGGGAGAATCAACCCACCCCAGTCTCCCCCTTTGGAAAAGGGGGATTAAGGGGGATTTTTTCTCTCCATATCCATCCCAGAATATCAGGGGTAGGGCGTAACTTTTGCGGACAAAGCCGCGGGAAGTGCGAGGGTGGGTCTGGGTGGGAGAACGAAAGTTGCGACCGGGGCTGCGGCGTATTTAGGAGTGACGCCAGCCCCTCTCTAAAAAATTCCCTCTCTGAGCGGGGGTATAAAGGAGGAGGAGTATTTTATGATTATTCACGGTACTGGCCATTTATAAATAAAAGCCTCAATCATCTATAATCACTTTGAAAAAATTCCCCTTTCCTTTTCTAAACCAAAACACAAAACAGTTACAACAGATCAAGTCACAATCATAGAACCCAAGAGATATTTCCCCCGTATACACCATATTACCAAGGGAGCATTGCCGTGCATAAGCTCCTTTGATATGACCCCCTAAAACGATACCAGTTATAATCTCGTAGAAATTTGTTTATCGGACCGGGCATTTCCTGGGAGAATGGCTATATCGAATCATTTAACGGCAAGCTAAGGGATGAGCTTTT
>CAZPQB010000112.1:0-8646 GCA_964588605.1 uncultured Dehalococcoidaceae bacterium
GTAATCAGTACCAGAGTGGTGAAAAGTACCCCGATTTCCGCCGAAGCATGGGCGATGGCATCCCATTTTGTCACCCGCTTCCATAGATAGAGAATACTGAAGATAAAGGTGATGAAAAAAGCCAGGAAAGCCACCCAGGCTACCGGCACATGGAAATAGAATATACGCTGCACAATGCCGGCATTCTTCTCCGTCGGCACGTAGATAAAGACCATATAGAGGGCCGCCATCATCAGCGCCAGACCCAGTCCGAACAGGATGCTGTCTCTCAGCCTTTTCCCACCATTCATAGACATATCTCCTCTGCTGCCGGAGCTATCAGCTACTCCTCGACCACAAACTCAAAAACAAGCGTGGCTACCACCAGGTAAATAATATCAAAAGCAATCATTATTTGCAGCCATGTCAGCATATCACTCCAGGGCTTATCAGCCAGCACCGAGGCGGTAGCTTTCACGGCGGCGACAATCACCGGAACAACAACCGGCAGGAAAAGAATGGGCAGCATTATATCCCGGGCACGTGTATTGATGGCTACAGCCGAAAACAGCGTGCCCACCGCCGCAAATCCCAGGGTAGCCAGTACGATGATGAGGGCAAGGCGGGGCAGAAACAGAGGCAGGTTAAAGAGGGCCAGGAATATCGGCGTCAGGACTACAGCCACCACCAGCATAAAGGTGAAACTGCCCGCCAGTTTCCCCCAGTAGATAACGGCACGGTCTACGGGACAGAGCATCAGCCCCTCCAGGCGCGAGTTCTCCTTCTCCACGGCGAAAATACGGTTGAAGCCGAGCACCCCGCCGAAGGTCAGTGCCACCCATAAAATCCCGGGGGCCACCAACTCGGTGGTTTCCGTCCGGGCACCGAAAGCAAAGCTGAAAATTACCAGCACCAGCAGGGCAAAGACCAGTACGGAGACAACGAACTCCTTGGTTCTCAGCTCCGTCAGCACATCTTTCCAGAAAATGGCGAAAATCCTGGTAAACACTTTATTTACCTGCCTGTCCCCGTGCACCGGTCGTAGACCTGCCTGAAGCCCTCCTTATCTATCTCATCTCTGGCGGCCTGATAGACGACTTTTCCCCGGTCAAGGATAACGAAACTATCACCCAGTTCCAGGCCGCGCTCCAGATTATGTGTGGTCATGACGACGGTACGATTATCAGTATTGAGCCTGCCCAGCACGTCACTTACCACGGTCGTTGCCTGCGGGTCGAGGCCGACCTCAGGCTCATCGAGAAACAGCATGGCAGGATTATGGAGAACGGCGCGGGCAATGGAAGCCCTCTGCTGTAAGCCGTGCGAGAGCGTGCCGACCCTGTCATGCAGGCGGGACTCAAGCTGCACCCACGATGCCACTTCTCTGATTTTCTCCTCCAGACCGGCGACACCGTACATCCTGCCGTAAAACCTGAGGTTTTCATAAACGGTAAGGTCATCATAAAGAAAGGTCTGATGACTGACCAGGCTTATCCTGCGCCTGATTTGCGCCGGTCTCTCCCGGATATCAATACCGTCCAGCCAGACATGGCCCGCTGTAGGCTTGACCAGGGTGGATATAATTTTAACCAGAGTCGTCTTCCCGGCCCCGTTAGGTCCAAAAACGACCAGGCACCCGCCCCGGTTAACCTTAAGGTCGATGCCTCTCAGCGCATAACGCTCCCCGAAGGCTTTGGTCAGTCCCCGTACTTCGATGGCACAGGACGCGGCTGGAGCTATTTCAGGCACCGGTTTTCTGTCTCCTCTTTTTTCTGAACATGAAAACAGCGATACCGGCGATTATCACCACAATAACAACCCCGATGATTATGAAAAGCACGACACCACCCCCGGGCAAATTCGAGATAAGAATGTTTATCACCGTGCCGCGGGGAATATCCTCTCCCCAGAAGCGTATATAGCGCTCACCAGTATCCGTGTATATAGGCCCGCCAGGTGTCAGCTCGGCCGTGGCAACCTCGATGTCCTCGCCGCTAACCAAGAGTTGCATGCTGTCCGTGGGGTAGTCGACTACAAAGGGAATGGTAAGCTCTTTTGAATCCGGCATGGCCAGGCTGTAAGAAAAGATAAGCTGTCTCTCACCTGGGGGAAACGGCACCAGATACGCAAGTCTGTTATCATCAAGAAGCTGATAATCCTGCATCAAATACTGTGGCGCCTCATAGCTATACACCCCCTCTGGCAGCGTGAAGGCCAGCATGCTGTCTGTCCCGGCATATGTCTTGTCCCCGTCATTAACCAGCTGGAAGACCTGGGTTACCACTATATCTTCTTCACTAATATCCATAATGGTATGGGCTAATACAATCCTTATCGCCTCGTCGCTGGTAGTTGCATCGCAGACCCCGACCTCGACATACGCCGTTGTTTCCCCCGGAATAAAACTGACTGTATAGTAATAATCAACTTCCATATATTTAGCGGAGACCACATATTCGTTCTGAATGTCAATATTAAGGAACTGGAATTTACCTTCGTCATCGGTAAGGCCGGCCATTGTCCCCGCCATGACATTATCTATAAACATAATCAGCGTTACTTCCACGCCAGCCACGCTGCCGCCCCCTTCGGTGCCGTTGATTACCTGACCTTCAATCGTCCCCGCGGCCGGTTCCTGAGCCAGGGCGGTTGCCGGCAGTACCCAGACCAGCAATATTACCAGTATTATCATAATAAGACGGTGCATAATTTATGCCTCCCCTTCGGCCGCCTGTTTCTCCCCCATGTAAAATGCTATAGCCCCTCCCAGCAGGAAGAACCCTCCCCCCACCCAAATCCAGACAATCAAAGGATTCACCAGGACCCTGAATGTAGCCGCTTTATCCGCCGGGTCGTAGCCCGTCCAGACTAGCGAGACGAACAGGTCCTCGGCCGGCGTGGTGCGGACCGCCACTTCGGAGAAGTAGGCCTCGTGAAGGAACCAGTAATCATAGCTCGGGGTCATCACTCCTTTCAATCGCCCGTTACGGCTGACTGACATTGAAGCAACCGCGCTCACCTTCACATTGTCCTGCTTCAGAATCCGTTCACTGTAGGTTAGCTGGTAGTCACCGATATTCATGGTATCGCCAATATCAAGCGTCGCCGTTTTTTCCATCTCATAGAAAGAGGAGGCAATAATGCCGAGGGCAATAAGGATAATGCCGATGTGGACCAGGAAGCCGCCGTACCGCGCCCGGTTGCTGTTAATGAAGGCGAAGAACGCCCGAATATGGCTCTCCCGCCTGGTAGCGTGACGGGCCCTTGTTCCCCGGTACCATTCCAGGCAAATAGTGAATAGAGGTAAGCCGCATACTAAGGCTGCCACCGCATACCAGTTGCCGGCGCCGGATGCCAGTATGGCAATGGCAATCACCGCCGCCGCGATAAAAGCAAACAGGAAATTCCTCTTGATAGAATGCCAGGCCGCTTTACCCCAGCCGAGCAAGGGGCATATCCCCATGAGGAACACCAGAACAAGCATAATCGGTCCGCAGGTCCGGTCGAAGAAACTGCGCTCCAGAGCTATACTGGTCCCCCCCACCCCCTCGACTATTCTCGGCAGTACCGTTCCAGCGAAAATTATCAGCACCAGAACCACCAGGATGATATTGGTCAGGAGAAAGGCGCCTTCCCTGGAGATAAGCGATGCCGGTTTTTCCCCTTCCCCGGAATCCTTACTGCGTATATTTACTATTATCAATGAGCCGATTATTGCCACCAGAATGGCCGCCAGGATATAGGGTGGAAATGGCGAGCCGTAGAAGCCGTGCAGGGGCGACTCGATGCCGCCGTGAGTGACAAAAGGACTGAAAAGGGTCAGGGCGAAAGTGAAGATAATTAGGAGCAGGCTCCAGTTATGCAGGTAATTCCTGCGTCTTCTCACGGAAATCGAGTGGAGAAAGGCCGTCCCCAGCAACCAGGGCATCAGACCGGCGTTTTCCACGGGGTCCCATGCCCAGTAACCCCCCCACCCCAGTTCGTTATAAGACCACCACATCCCCAGCAGGTTGCCCAGACCCAGCGCGCACCAGGCGAAGACTGTCCAGCTTCTGGCATCCATAGCCCACTCGGCGCCGGTACGCCGTGTAATCAGGGAGGCTATAACCAGGGCAAACACAACAGCGAAACCGGCAAAACCCAGGTACAGCAATGGCGGGTGAATCAGCATACCCAGGTTCTGCAGTAAAGGATTCAGGCCGAGACCTTCAACAGGCGGAGATGGAACTTTCTCAAAAACGTTGCTGCCAAACGTAACCAGGCCTAGAAAGAATATCTGGATGATACCCAGGATAGCCAGCGTGTAAGGCATACCTGGATGTTGACTGTCTCTCTTCCAGAGAACCAGCAGGGCGGTGAAAAGTGAAATAAGCCAGCCCCAGAAAAAAATAGAACCTGCCTTGCCGGCATACAGAGCGCTCAGCGTATAAACTGCGGACAGGTCCCGGCTGGCGTGTTCCGCGACAATGCTGAGACTGAAGTCCTTGCTGAAGAAGGCATATAAAATCAGGGCAAACGCCAGTGTGAACAGGCCAAAAACTACCAGGACACCGGTTCGGGCACCTGACACCAGACGTCTGGAGCCAGCTCCGGCACCAACCATTGAAGCTGCTGCCGTGAATATAGCCACCACAAAAGCTATGACTAAAGCTATGTGCCCTATTTCTGTCATTGATGAGAACTATTCTATGACTTCTTCGTACTTGGAGGGACACTTTAAAATAATCTGGCTCGCCCGGAATATGCCGTCGGAGTTGTATTCCCCCTCGACTAGGATATCGGAGCCTGCCTTGAAACCGCTTGGCTTAGCCCCCTGATAGACAACGGGCATAATATCACCGCCCTCGGTGATTTCGAACTCCAGGGAGAGTTCTTCGGCGTGCCATCCAATATTGCTTTCGGCAATCTTACCGGCCACGCGAACGTTGGTATCATAAAGCTCGGTACCCCTGGCGAAGAACTCGCTTACGGTTACGTAGTAGCTTACAGAACTGCCAAAGCTCAGGTATAACAGGTATCCCACCGCTATTAATAAGATTATCCCCCCGATTAGATACTTCTTCCTCATACCCCTTATTATGTCGAATTCAAAGCCGACCCCCTCATTTTTAGTCTACTCTGGCGCTGATGATAGTGTCAAACAAAATAATATTGACTTAGCCTACCCAAGTATGGTATATTACAGGAAATTGCTGGTTAAGATTAGCAAATATTACTCGATTAAGTCGGTACTCTTTGTACTCGTATATTGGCCCTAATTAATATTATTTTTATCGGCGTGCGCCTGTGGCCTGGCCGATATTGATATATAGATTTCTAATAATGTAAAATGCGAATGAGGAGTCTTTGATGCAAAAAAGGCCGTGGACAGGTTTAGCGGTTGTTATCGCCTCAATTTTACTGCTCGTTTTGTTGCCATTACTTGTGGCCTGTGGTGAAGCCGAAGAACCGCCTGTCGTAGTAGTAACGACGCCGACTCCGGTACAGCCGAGCGAGCCGGTCGGGTTTGATGCGGTCTATTCAGCCGTCAGCCAGTACCTGACCTCGGGCAGCTCCTGGAACATCAAAGCCGAAGACCTCTTCCTCCTCATCAATGATGACGATAAAAGCAATGACCCCTTCATCATCAGCGTCCGTAAACCGGAAGACTACGCCAAAGGCCATATCCCCGGCGCCGTCAACATCCCCTTCGGCGATATCGCCAAGAACGGCACCCTGAACGCCCTCCCCAGGGATAAAAAAATCGTCGTCTATTGCTATACCGGCCATACCGGCTCCCAGGCTACCGCTATCCTGGGCGCCCTCGGCTTCGACGTCCTTAACCTCCTCCACGGTATGAGCTCCTGGACCAAAGATACCGAGGTCGCTCCTAACAGATTTACCCCCGAAAAACGTAAGGACTATGCCTTCGAAACCACTCCCAACGAGCCCTCGGATACCTACCCCTTCCCCACCCTGGATAAATCCGTCAGAGGCGCCGCCCAGGCCTACACCAGCCCTAAGAATATCTCCAATGAAGACCTCTTTATGCTGCTTAATGACGATGACGCCTCCAATGACCCCTTCATCATCAGCCTCCGCAAACCGGAAGACTACGCCAAAGGCCATATCCCCGGCGCCGTTAATATCGGCTTTACCGCCCTCGCCCAGAAGGATACCCTCGCCAAGCTGCCTTCCAACAGACCTATCGTCGTCTACTGCTATACCGGCCATACCGGCTCTCAGGCTACCGCCCTGCTGAATATGCTGGGCTATGACGCTACCAACCTCCTCTTCGGTATGTGCTCCTGGACCAGCAACAACGATGTCGCCCCCAACTGCTTCAATAACGAGACCGCTTCCATGGACTACCCCTTCGAAACCACCCCCAATATCTTCGTGCCCAAGGAAGAACCGGGCGCGGAGCCGGTTGGATTTGATGCAGTTTACGCCGCCGTCAGCCAGTACCTGACCTCGGGCAGCTCCTGGAACATCAAAGCTGAAGACCTCTTCCTCCTCATCAATGATGACGATAAAAGCAATGACCCCTTCATCATCAGCGTCCGTAAACCGGAAGACTACGCCAAAGGCCATATCCCCGGCGCCGTCAACATCCCCTTCGGCGATATCGCCAAGAACGGCACCCTGAACGCCCTCCCCAGGGATAAAAAAATCGTCGTCTATTGCTATACCGGCCATACCGGCTCCCAGGCTACCGCTATCCTGGGCGCCCTCGGCTTCGACGTCCTTAACCTCCTCCACGGTATGAGCTCCTGGACCAAAGATACCGAGGTCGCTCCTAACAGATTTACCCCCGAAAAACGTAAGGACTATGCCTTCGAAACCACTCCCAACGAGCCCTCGGATACCTACCCCTTCCCCACCCTGGATAAATCCGTCAGAGGCGCCGCCCAGGCCTACACCAGCCCTAAGAATATCTCCAATGAAGACCTCTTTATGCTGCTTAATGACGATGACGCCTCCAATGACCCCTTCATCATCAGCCTCCGCAAACCGGAAGACTACGCCAAAGGCCATATCCCCGGCGCCGTTAATATCGGCTTTACCGCCCTCGCCCAGAAGGATACCCTCGCCAAGCTGCCTTCCAACAGACCTATCGTCGTCTACTGCTATACCGGCCATACCGGCTCTCAGGCTACCGCCCTGCTGAATATGCTGGGCTATGACGCTACCAACCTCCTCTTCGGTATGTGCTCCTGGACCAGCAACAACGATGTCGCCCCCAACTGCTTCAATAACGAGACCGCTTCCATGGACTACCCCTTCGAAACCAGCCCTAATATCTTCGTGCCCAAGGAAGAACCGGTTACACCACCGGCGCCAGAACCTGTCTCTGTACCCGCGGAAGCAGTCGTGCTGGCGGGAGACACCTGTGTGGGTTGCCACAGCAGCGAAGTCCTCCTCAAGCAGGTGGCCTCACCGGAGGAAGAGGTGGTGTCAGAAGAAACTTCAGGTGAAGGCTGAGCCGGGGAGTTGCCTCCGTTGGAGGTATGGCAAAAGGTCTTCGTGAACAATGCTGAATTTGTCAAGGATATCCACGGCCAGGTGGGCTGTGTTATCTGTCACGGCGGCGACAGCACGGCAACGGACAAGCTGGTCGCTCATCAGGGTCTGGTCACTGACCCATCTGAAATTACCTGTGATAGCTGCCACAAGGACATTGCCTGCATGAATGAGAACAGCCTGCATACCACTATAAGTGGGATGAAAGCCGCGCTTGAAGCTAGGGGTGGTGATTTCAGCGAGGGTTCACTGCTGAGCACGGCTTTCGACAATCACTGCGCGCAATGCCACACGTCCTGTGGTCAGTGTCATGTCAGCCGTCCGGCTGAGCTGGGCGGTGGACTTGTTTCTGAGCACGAGTTCCGGGAAACCCCCTCCATGCAGTATAACTGCGTGGCCTGCCATGGCGCCCGTGTTGGCGATGAATATCTGGGGAAGAATACGGGAATTCCCGGTGATGTCCACTGGACGCAGGCGGGAATGACCTGTACTGACTGTCATGGTGAGGAGGTTCACGGTTCCGCCCAGCCTGTATCGGGCACCCGGTATGATAATCCCTATACCGTGAAGTGTGAAGACTGCCACACTGATGTCTGGACCAATACCGAAGGTAACCCCCAGCACGAACAGCATCTGGGAGACCTTTCCTGCCAGGTCTGTCACTCCGTACCTTATAAGAACTGTTATAACTGCCATATATCTATAGACCAGAAGGGAATACCATGCCTGACCAGCGACCCGTCGGAGATACACTTCGAAATTGGCTATAATCCTATACGGTCATCGGAAAGGTCTTCCAAATATGTGGTGCTGCGGCACATTCCCGATTGCCCCGATACGTGCGCATACTACGGCGATAATCTCCTGCCGGATTATAATGCTTTACCGACCTGGAAATACGCCACGCCGCATAACATCCAGTTGAACACTCCGCAAAACGCAAGCTGCGATGCCTGCCATGGCAACATGGAACTATTCCTGACCGAAGAAGACGTTGACCCCAAGGAGAGGGAAGCCAACAGAAATGTCATCGTAAACGAGATTCCCGAGCCATATTAGCGGACTCTATAGCGTTAACGATAATAAGTAATATATGGAAATAAGTCGTAAGGATTTCTTAAAAGCCTCTGCCGGAGCAGCCGCTCTGATGCTGCTTCAGCCGCC
>CAZPQB010000113.1:0-8550 GCA_964588605.1 uncultured Dehalococcoidaceae bacterium
ACTTCATGGTGAGGTAAGCCGGCACATTTTCCAGCCGTTATTCCCTCGCTGGCCCCCTGGCGGTATCGGAGTTTTGGCCGGTGAATTAGCCCCTCGCCGCCCTTAATGGGGAAAACGGGGGGAGGTGGATAGATATGAAAAAGTCGATTTTATACTTAACTGTGATTCTGGCAATAATCCTTACGGTGTTGACTGCCTGCCAGTCTGGAAACGGTGGTAACCATACCCCTATTCCTGCAGGCAGCTTACCCCCGCCGACCGGACTGGAGGCCCCCGATGACATCGTGCCTACCCCCGGCGGCTACGCTTACCGCGCTAATGTGCATCAGGTAGGAGAGCCTGATAAATGGCCGTCTATCCAATCAGCGAATGTGACATTGGGTAGCGGTTCTGATGCTCTGAATGTAAATTACCGTGAATATATTGAAACAAAAGCCGGAGAGACCCGGAACAATATTATTATTATCTGGAGTGCGGGGGGTCTCCTTGATGAAAAGCTGGAGCTATATTCTGTAGATGTGGCGGATGGAATAGGGATTACCAACGGGGGTGGAGGAGGGCGACCGGGTATATTGCTGAATGTGCTGGTAATAGAAATATCACCCGAGATTGCCGTCGGTGAATATACCTTTCAGATAGGCATCCAGGTTGATGGCAAGGACTATGGCACCATCCCCTGCACGGTGAAAATTATGGAGTAGAAAATAACAGAATAAGGGGGCATTCAAGAGGGGCGCAGCCCCTCTTCCATATCTTCCCCCTCTCCTGTCTTCAGATATATCATACAACACAATTTCCATTGACAAAAGTAATGTATAATAGGCAAGATTGTGGAGCGTGATAACAAAATACTAAAAAGTTCAATGGCTAAACATTTTGGGTATTTGTGCAACAGACCGGCCAAGCGTTCGATGAACCTTACTAATCGTCTGTAATTGTCTTACTGAAAGTGAGGAGATAGTACTGAAAGCCACCACACTTACTGGTCAATTGAAAGCCACCATCCATAAACCAATCGTTTAAAGTTCTTCGACGAGGATAGTCTTGATCCCATAATAACTCACCTACAGCTAATAAGCCGTCATCTTTCAGAAGCGCCTAATTTCGAGATATCCGTGATTGTAACATAACCTTAGCAGGCACTAGGACGGAGTACGAAGTTGCGCTATTTTTTCACATTCTTTTAAAAATAGCGTCTATTATCTGGTTTGTAGCACTTTCTACCTTCTTTGCCAGAACCTCAGGCCTGGTCTGCAATAAGAAAACGCTCTCGGGGAATGGTAAGTCATAATCAATTGCCCACTCCAAATCCTGAGGCCCCCCGAAATGTAATTCTAAAAGTTTGGCCAGTTTCCCTATTTCCCGAGCTTCTTCATCGCTTAAACAAAAATCATATCTTTTATCAGGAGGAACCTTCGCCTCTATTACCCCGCTTTGTTGAAATATAATTTGCGTTGTCTTCTGGCCCAGCGTTTTGTCTATTACCCTTAATGTTTCTTTGTCCAGAGCCCAGCTGTCAGGAGCCACTATTCCCCCGACCACACTCTCACCCAATCCCCAGTTAGCTTCAATTTTTATTTTAGACATATCACCGCTATTGGGGTCAGCAGTAAAGCACACGCCAGCGGCTTGAGCGTGAACCATCTTGAGTACTGCGACTCCAATAGGGTCAGAATCTAAAGCAAGACCTGCCCTAGCACGAGCAATCAGAGATCGTGTATTGAATGTGCTTGACCATACCTTTTTTATCTTATCAATCAGGTCTGGTTTACCTTTCACGTTGAGGTAAGTCTCATATTGTCCGGGGTGACTTGTAACCCCGGCAGAGCGTGTCGAAACCGCAACATCAATAATGCTGCATCTCTGGCATAGGGCATCATAATAAGAGGCGATAGCATCCTCCATATCCTGGGGCATCTGTTTTGACTCTATCATGCCACGCATCATCTCGTTTGCCTTCTCATATTGTCCCATATCCTCAGGGGCAGCCTTGAATGTGTTTAGGTATTGCTGTATTTCCCGGGCAGCGCCAGTTTCATTCATGAATTTTCTATAGGCTTCCACGGTAAGGGCAAACCCGGGAGGAGTGCGCAAGCCTATCTTGCGCATCTCCCCCAAATTAGCACATTTCTTGCCAACCAAGTTGTTATGCTCCTTACCAATCCCATCAAGTGAAAGCAACCAGCTCTCAGGCATAGTCATCCTTTCATTAATTATCTAGGAAATAGACAGCATAGTGATTTCCAGAGACCCGTATTCTTTACTTTTACAACTATTTATTTCTATGCCCTCTGGCTACTATTCCTGCAAATATTTCCCTTTCTGATTGATATTAGATTTATTATAGCACCCCTATCAGACTATTTGGAAGTAAGCTGGAATCTTAACATTGACAAGCGTGGTGCAATCAGGTATCGTACACTATATTATAGACTTGAAGTAAGACATTCATGAGAACAACTATCTAAAAATCCAGACGCTAAATTATCAGCCGAGCGTAACCCACCAGAATTTTAATCAAAAGGAGTAGAGATGGAAATAGACTACGGTATGACCGGGGTTATTCTGGAGGATGAGGACATCAAAAATTACCCTGTCTGGAGTGCTGATTCCATGCATGGCTATCCACCATGGTGTCCACTTTATGCCTTTAATTACTGTGATGGTACTTCCAATGCCTTTCACCGTGCTACTGAACGACTTTCCATCCCCGAGACACATGGCTTTGAGTGGAAACTCCACAATGGCATGGTCTATATAGCAGTTCCCGAACCCGGGCCCGAGGAAATCCCCATGCGGGAAAAGCTGTTTGCAGAACGAATGACTGAATTCGTCGTAAATCCTGAAGAGAAGTGGGCCAAGGATAAAGAATGGCTGCTACAGCGCTTTAAGGCGGTTAAAGAAGCGGATATTGAGAGGGCGTCCCGTCTCCAGCTTCATGATTTCTTCTTGGATTGTATGGCGGCTACCCAGGAAATAGAAGAGGTACACTTCTACTGGATGTACGGGTTGTATACTCTCAATTACCGTTTTATAGATGCCTGTGAGGAACTTTTCGGGATGAAGCCAAACGACCCCGTCTATCATAAGTTGAAGGGCGGCTTTGAAACTGATTTATATCGGCTCGACAAGCAAGCGTGGATTCTTGGTGATAGGGCCAGGGAATTGGGACTTGCTGACCTTTTCCTGCAGATTGAAGATGATGAGCAAGTTATGGCGAAGCTCAAGGAAACAGAGGCGGGGAAAAAGTGGCTCGATGAATACTTGGACTTCGTTAAAGTCCATGGCTGGAGGTGTTTCCGCTTTATGGATTGGTCAGAACCATCCTGGATTGAGCGGCCCAGCCTCGGGTTTCCTGATATAAGGCGGGCGCTGTCGAAAGGGGGAGTATCCAGTCTGATAGCGAAGCAAGAACGTATGGTCAAGGAAAGAGAGCAGGCAGAAAAAGAGCTAGCGGCCAGGGTCCCGGCAGGACAAAGGGAATGGTTCGGCAAACTGATGAAGATGGCCCAGATGTCTAGCTGGTGGACGGAGGATCACACTCCACTGGTCGAATTTCAACGCAGTGCCGTACCACGCAAGGTGCTTAACGAAATCGGTAAAAGGTTCACTCAGGCTGGAGTTATTGACGAGCCATTTGATATCTATATGCTCCTGCCCTGGGAAATCAGCAGGAGCATTCTGATTTTAGGAAACGCTGACCTGCGACGGATTGCCCGATGGCGCAGGGGTGAATGGCAAAAAGCGTGTCAGATGGAGCACCCACCTTTCTTCGGCCAGCCAGAAAAGATTGGTGAAATCTACAAAAAAGACCCTCTGGTGCGGGTAATAGTGCCATTCCCCGATATCCGGCCAGAACTCAAGGCCGATCTCTATGGCACCGCTTCAGCCCCAGGGGTTGTTGAGGGAATTGCCCGGGTAATTATGAGTGACAAGCAGCTTACTGAGATCCAGGCCGGTGAAATTCTGGTAGCCCCATTTACGGCCAGTCCCTGGGTTTCCGTTTTTCACCTAATCAAGGGCCTGGTTACAGATATGGGGGGAGCCATGTGCCATGCCGTAATCGTTGGGCGAGATTTCGGACTGCCTACGGTTGCTGGAACCATGGAGGGGACCCGGAAAATAAAGACTGGCCAGAGGATAAGAGTTAATGGGGACGACTGTGCTGTCTATTTCCTGGATTAGGGACAGGAAAGATACCGCGACTGAAACAGGGGGACCATTTCCGCTGGAAGTGATTGACCATCAGCTGGAGTATATGTTCAGTCAGAAATAGACCAAAGGAGTGATATGGGCAAGATAAAAACGAAAATTGGCTCTGGTGAAGTCAGCCGTTACGATCAGAAAAACACGATTTTCTCAAGGTCATCATGGGACACGGCGATACGTGAGTTGGGTGGTGATTATCTTAGTGACCACGCCGATGTAAATCGCCCAGACATAAATAGCCCCGATTATAATCTAAAGAACTGGGCTTTTGACCAGGCTTCGTGGTATGTAGAGAGGCAAATGGCTAGAGGCAGCCGTGGCATCGGAAATTTTGGTCTTTACCGATGGCATGTAGACCCAGCTGAAATAGCAAAAGAATTCAGTTTGCCGCCCGGATGGAAGTATGAGATTTCGGACCCTGTACGGATGTCCGCAGATATAAAGACGGTGGCAAAATTCCTCGGGGCATCTCTGGTTGGAATTTGTAAATTAGACCAGCGTTGGGTATATACCGATTCATTTAATCGCTTAACAGGTGAACATTTACCTATTGAGATTCCACCTGAATGCGAAAAGGTTATCGTATTGGCTTATGAAGAAGATTACAGGATGATCAAACTCTCTCCAGATATTCTTTCGTGTGCCACCGTAGCTGATTGCTACTCACGGATGGCATTTGTAGGTGGTCGACTGGCCCACTTTATTCGGGCTCTTGGTTATAAAGCCATCCCCTGTGGCAACGATACAGCCTTAAGTATCCCCCTGGCTATTGATGCTGGCCTGGGGCAGCTTGGACGTAATGGTATTTTAATTACCAAGGAGTTTGGGCCTAGGGTCAGGCTGAGCAAAGTGTTCACTGATATGCCTTTAGCTCTGGATAAGCCCGTTGATTTTGGTGTTACCGAGTTCTGCAATAACTGTGGACTGTGTGCCGAAAATTGTCCGTCGCAAGCTATCTCTTTTGGCGAGCCAACATTCGAAGGACCCAGTATATCTAACAACCATGGATTATACAAATGGTATATTAACCCGGAGAAATGTTTCATGTTTTGGAGGCATAAGTATAGGTTTTGTTGTAGCAACTGCAAGAGGTTTTGTCCCTTCAATAAGCCCCCGGGCTGGCTTCACGACATGGTCAGATTCTTCGTTAGAGACATCCCCCAGCTTAATCCACTATTTGTGCATATGGACAAGCTCTTCGGCTATGGTAAAAGAGGCAAAGTTGAGGAGTTTTGGAAGCTGAATTAGGTTCGGCTCCTCTCATTTAGACTCATTCTAACCACCTAAGTAAGCTTTTAAACTCGCTTTTCATTGACTGGTTCCCAGGTGACCTTCCCCCAATAATTAAAAAAATTTCTTAGTTATAGTTACCTATATCATAACTGGACTATTTTTTGATGGCAGATTGGGAAATCAGGCGTATCTATTGGTAATCCTTTGCTGCAAATCAGAAGGTAACAAAATTAGCAAGTGATAATTTTATTCTATTTTAAATGAATGCAACAAAGAAGAGGCAAGCCGGATTTGTCAGGAACCCTGGGTTTACTGCACTTTCCGTCAGAATGGTACATATCGACGACTGAGATATTCACTGCTGATATTACTTACTTATTTGATAATCAATTAGAATCAAATAAGATAGCGGAAATTTTTGATAATTCGTTATATCACGCCTTTACTAATGCCTTATATCGTTTCTTAAGAGCCTCGAATTCTTCAATTTCCTTCAGTAGTTTGGCTGATGTTGGTTTTACTGAAGCATAAACATCGCTATGGGAATGTCCCGTTATACATCTAGATAACTCTTCACACTTTTTAACTACTTCGTCAACAATTGATTGGTCCCACTTTATGTCTTTTAAACGTAAAAACTTAACTTGTTCTTCAAATCCTTTCGGTGCGATTATCACTATTGGGGGCAGGTCATTTCGCCCCCGTATAAATAGAGCTGGCGTACAGATCAAAGCCACGGCCACTCTCCATACCAGGCTGTATTTTATTTATAGCTTGGTGACTGTGTCGCTATCTCCGGCATTTGCCACCCAGACATTGGCGCCATCGAAGCAGATAGCCGAAGGGTCGTTGCCTACGCTGTAGGTTCCCAGGGCCGCACCATCGCTAGCCCTGAGCTTCGTGACTGTGCCATCATGGTAGTTTGCTAACCAGACATTGGCGCCATCAAAGCAGATAGCCGAAGGTTCATCGCCTACGCTGTAGGTTCCCAGGGCCGCACCATCGCTAGCCCTGAGCTTGGTGACTGTGCCGCTATGGTAGTTTGTTACCCAGACATTGGCGCCATCAAAGCAGACAGCCGAAGGGTCGTTGCCTACGCTGTAGGTTCCCAGAGTTTTGCCGTCGCTGGCCCTGAGCTTCGTGACTGTGCCGTTACGGTAGTTTGCCACCCAGACATTGGCGCCATCGAAGCAGATAGCCGAAGGATCATCGCCTACGCTGTAGGTTCCCAGAGTTTTGCCGTCGCTGGCCCTGAGCTTCGTGATTGTATCGTCAGCGGAGTTTGCTACCCAGACATTGGCGCCATCAAAGCAGATAGCCGAAGGGTCTTTGCCTACGCTGTAGGTTCCCAGAGTTTTGCCGTCGCTGGCTCTGAGCTTGATGGCTGTGTCGTCAGCTCCGGCATTTGCTATCCAGACATTGGCACCATCAAAGCAGATAGCCGAAGGATCGTCGCCTACGCTGTAGGTTCCCAGAGCTGTACCATCGCTAGCCCTGAGCTTGATGACTGTACGGCCAGCGGCATTTGCCACCCAGACATTGGTGCCATCAAAGCAGATAGCCGAAGGATCATTGCCTACAGGATACCTAATACCAACCTCATTAGCTTCGTACCAACGCTGCAGCGCGATACGCATCGGGTTCATGGGTGTGCCTGGGAGCCCTTGTTCACCCTGAGGTCCTTGTTCACCCTGAGGTCCTTGTTCACCTTGAAGTCCTTGTTCACCCCGAGGTCCTTGTTCACCCTGAGGTCCTTGTTTACCCTGAGGCCCTTGTTCACCCTGAGGTCCTTGTTCACCTTGAGGTCCTTGTTCACCTTGAGGTCCGATTGGAGCGTTGCAACCTATTACCGAAATGAGGACGAGGCAAACAACAGTAACTACGATGAAAATCTTCCTTAGAATCTTCATTTTATCCCCCTCCTAAAATGGTTGAGCGTTAGTTTACTTTAAAAAGTTTCACTGAGGTCTACACCAACAGTCTTAGGCTATAGTATAGATGTTGCCTAAATAGGAACTGTTATCAAAAAAAGGCAAACAATCATCCACCACATAATATTTCGTTGTCTCTTGCTTTGGAAGATTCTCAGTGGCATCATAACCATCAAATTCCCGTTCCACGTCTCTCCACGGTCTTATTTCTGAATGCTCATAAAGTTCATTGTTGGGATAGCTCCTGAATCACAAGGATTGCATCCCCGATATTTATGGCATAGCCCATCCCCTCTACACCGGCAGTAGAAAGCTTCAGGCTGGTGATACCCATTACTTCCCCGGAGAGATTGACCAGCGGGCCGCCACTATTACCGGGGTTGATGGCGGCATTAGTTTCAATGAGGTTTGAGTATGATTCAGTCGGGGATACCTGCACGTTGACTCCCAGGCGGCTGACGATGCCATCCTTAACACTTATCCCCAGGCCGAGAGCGTTTCCTACAGTTACCACCCAATCACCTACCCTCAGTTTTGACACGTCTCCGACCTTAAGGGCTGGCAACTTCCCGGCATTAATCCTGAGTATCGCGATGTCGTTAGCGGGGTCTGTTTTGACATCTACCGGAGTGTAAGTAGTGCCGTCTTCCAGTTCCACCGTAATGGATTGCGCACCTTCAATAACATGATTATTGGTCACAATGATGCCGCTCTCGTCAAAAACCCAGCCGGAGCCGGCACCCTGTACCGTACCCCGAATAAATCTGCTACGGACGACGGTCTCGGTGTTAACGGCCACTACTGAATGCTTAACGAGGTCAGTCAAGTCGGCAAAGCTGGGCAGAGCAACTAATGCCGCGCTTTGTTGTGGTGCCGGGACGCTGGCTGACGGAGTTGGTTGAGATGGTACCGGTGTGCTGCTTTGTGGAGGTGCCTGGCTCGGGGTCTGAGGATTAGAACTGGGTGCAGTGCAACCAATTAGTGAGATGATATATGTGAGCATAACGAGACAAGAGAGCAGGTATTTATGCCTCTTCATAGTTAGCATCCTTCTTCCAAGAATTTGTCAAGACATAAACTCCTCTCACCACCTGCCCATGCCATTCCATAAGGTCTCGTGCATGGTTCCGCCAACAGCAGCCACAATAATCCAGACAACGAAACCAATGAAAGCAGC
>CAZPQB010000114.1:0-1522 GCA_964588605.1 uncultured Dehalococcoidaceae bacterium
TGAAGTCGGCCAGGATTTGGCAGGACACAAGTATAGCGGATGGCAAGTATATTATCGTTTAACGGGAAGTCCGCTCAGAGGATATTGGGAGAATCTCAACTGGGCCACTTTTAAGGACGGCTACGTTACAGAGGGTTCGAACGATGCCTTAAGGGTAAAGGCGGATTTGATTGAACTAAGTGAATCGACTTCAGCGCCCACTCAGAAACCTGACTATGAAACGGTTACCTTCACTCTAGAACCTGATGGCGATCACATGTTCCCTATCTACCTGAGGTCAGATCAAACGTTATATCTCACGTGGTTCGTGAAGGAAGGCGAGAGAGTGTGGTTCAATATCATGACACCTTCGAACACAAGCCTCGGTTTCTATGAGAACGGCCAATATGCTGATGGAACCCTGGAAAAAGATTCCTGCCAGGGATTCACTGAAGGGAGGACGGTATTCAGTCCGTCAGAATACGGATGGGGCGAAGGATACTATGAGATGTTCGTCACTTCCTATGGTCCGACTCCATCGGAAGTGGTGGTGAACTACTGGATCGAAGATACTTCCTCACCCTGACCGCAATAATCTCAGTTATCTCCCAACATTCCAATGTAATATTACATTATGCAAAGAACAAGGCTGGGTTTTTCCAAAACCCAGCCTTGTTATAATGCGCTCTACTAATATAACAGATTTAACTTTTCCCAATTCGAAACATCTTAGTCCCGCACGTGGGGCATGTTCCTTGAGTTGCCGGCTTACCATTTTTCATAGTTATACTCTTGGGATCTTTCATTTCCTTCTTGGCATGGCACTTGACACAGTAGGCTTGCATCGATATTCCTCCTTCTTAAATCATGATTCGGTATGAACGATAGACCATATTCACCTCAGATGTCAACACCCTGATAGAATATGCCCATGCGTTTATCATTAATTATACGCGAAGTCATGGCCGATTTATGCAACTCAACCAATCGTTCAATTCGCAACTAATTATATAGTAGTACATGCCTAAATAGAGAATTTCCTGATTGGAATTTTAGCAATGAAGATAATACACTATTATTAGAGGCATTCAGTACGAAACATCCCGAAAAATAACATCGTAACATATCGTAACAAAAGGAGGTGTCTATGGAATGGCAGGATTTATTGGCAGATGGCTATGGTCGAATCCCCGAGTTTATGGAGAATGTGCTTTCTGGACTCAATCAGGATGATTTAAACTGGCAACCTCATGATGACTGTAATAGTATTGGATGGCTGTGCTGGCACCTGACGCGCCAACAAGACGCCCAGATAACGGCCCTGATGGACGAGGAGCAGTTGTGGGTCAGGGATGGATGGTATGCCAAGTTCAATCGGCCTGCCGACCCAGGTGATATGGGGTTCGGTCACACGCCGGAGCAGGTCGCGGAGTACGAGCGGGTCGCGATGGTGGACGTCCAGCCGCACTACTTCGGCGGGCTCGTCAACCACGTGGACCTGGTGATCGACCACCATCCCGAGCAGCCGGGTTACAGCGCGGTG
>CAZPQB010000114.1:1532-8532 GCA_964588605.1 uncultured Dehalococcoidaceae bacterium
AACTGCCCAGACCATGCTGGATTATCAGAAGGCAGTAGTAGACCGCTCGAAGAATTACTTCAAGACATTATCAAAGACCGACCTAGACCGCGAGCTCAATGAACCCTGGTTCCAGCCTAAACCTACCGTGGGAGTACGACTTGTCAGCATTATGGAAGATAGTATGCTCCATGCCGGGCAGGCGGCTTATATCAGGGGCCTGCGTCAGGGTAAGGGTTGGCAAAAGTATTAATGGTCAAAGAAAACACTAAGCATCATCAGATGGAATGGCGCAAAGGTCTCTGCGGCATCTGCCCGGCTGGCTGCTGGGTGGAAGTAGCCCTAAGTAATGGCAGGCTGGTTGATATCAGACCGGATACAAGTCACTCTTTAGGGACAATCTGCCAGCTCGGTGAGCACGCACCGCAAATTGTCTACAGCGAGGACCGGCTGAAATACCCTCTGCGGCGTGCTGGCCCCAAGGGTACCTACAAGTTTGAGCGCATTACCTGGGATGAAACCTACGACATCATCGTTGATAATCTGAAAAGGATTAAGCAGGAATCGGGGCCGGAGGCGGTGGCTATCTATACCGGGCGCGGTGCTCAGGAACTATCCCTGTGTGACATGTTCCAGCCTAAAGGCGTGGGGGTTTCCTCGGCATCGAACGTCCTGTTTCCCTTCGGCTCACCCAATACTACTGGCGTCGGCGCGCTCTGTTATGTATCCCTGCATGTGATTGCCCCTCAGGTTACTATGGGCCGGGCGGGAAGCAGTATGTTCTCGGATATTGAGAATGCCGAGATGGTGGCTGTCTGGGGCACTAATCCCACTGCAGACTCGCCTCCGGTAGATATGTACCGCCTGGAGGCAGCCGCACAGCGAGGTGCTGATATTGTTGTCATTGACCCACGCCGCACCGAGACCGTAACCCAAACCAATGCCCAGTGGGTTCCAATCCGCCCGGGTACCGATGGTGCCCTGGCCCTGGCCCTTATTGAAGTGATCATTGATGAAGAGCTTTACGATGAAGACTTTGCCGAAAACTGGTGCTGTGGATTTGATGCCCTGAAGACCTATACCCAGCACTTCCGCCCCGAGGTAGTGGCGACGATTACCGGTGTACCAGCCAATACAATACACGACCTGGCGCACCGTATTGCTCAAGCCAACGGAGCCTGTCCCCTGATGTATACCGGACTGGAGTTTTCTAATGGCGGCGTGCCGGCGGTCCGTGCCATTTTTACCCTGTTCGCCTTGGCTAACCAGCTTGATGTGCCCGGCGGCATCGTGCTTACCACACTCAATAATACCTTTCCGATAAATCGTGCCTGCAATCAGGAGAACCCTAATCTTAAAATAGCCATCGGACGGGAGGAGTTTCCCATTTACAGCCGCTATCGCGGCGAATCTCATGCCGTTGGACTGGTGAACTCAGTACTTCAAGGCAAGCCATATCGCATCCGCGCTCTGCTCATACACGGTGCTTCTCTACTCACCTCTTGGCCGCAGACCCCCGTCTGGCGCGAGACGCTCAGAAAACTGGACTTCCTGACCTGCATTGACCGCCAGCTTACGGCCGATGCTGCCTATGCCGACATAGTACTGCCGGCAACGACGATGTTCGAGAATGAGTCCTACATGGTGTACGGGCCAATCTTCCGCCTGCGGGAGAAAATCATAGAGCCTCAAGGAGAAGCACGTAATGATTACCTGATCATGGCCGAACTAGCCAAGCGTTTAGGCTATGGCCACCTGTTCCCCCAGACCGAGGAGGAGATGATCCGCCACGCTCTCCAGGGCTCAGGATATACCCTTGAAAACGTTAAAGATGCTGGTGGCTGGGTGAAGCTGTCTACCCCCTTGGTGGAGTATAAGAAATGGCAAAAAGGCGGCCTGCGCCCGGACGGCCAACCCGGTTTTGACACGCCTACCGGCAAGTTCGAGATATGGTCGACTGTTCTTGAAGAATATGGCTATGATCCGTTGCCCAAATACATTGAGCCTAAAGAAGGTCCGCTGAGCAGCCCTGCCCTGGTCGGGGAATTCCCGCTCGTTTTCAACTCCGGGGCACGTACCCGGAACAGTTTTTGCTCCCAGCACCATAATATCCCGGGACTGATGGAAGATTATCCCGAACCTATGGTGGATATCAATACGTATGATGCCGCCGCCAGAGATATCATAAGCGGCGACCTGGTGAAGGTGATGACGCCCCGGGGTAGTATCCCGTTTAGAGCCCGGGTCAGTGATGATATCATGCCGGGGACTATTGAATGTGCCCTTGGCGGCGGTACGCCAGTGGGACCTGAAGCCTGGCGGGAATGGAATGTCAATGAACTGACCGATATTAAAAATCTTGAAGCTATCTCGGGTTTCCCGGTCTATAAGGCTCTCCTCTGTGATGTCGCCAGAATCAAGCCAGGCACTGAAGCAGGCCGTAATAAAGTCAAAAAGACAGCAGCGGCGAATCCCTCTCGTGCTTCCAGGTCTGCATACCGGTGCATAAAACCGAAGAAACAGATTTACCTTGACAACAATGCCACCACACCGATAGCCGAAACAGTCAGGGAGGCGATGTTGCCTTATCTGGGTGCGGCTCACGGCAACCCGTCCAGCATCCACGGAACGGGCAGGGATGCCCGAGAGGCCATTGACAAAGCTCGCCGTCAGGTAGCCAGGTTACTTAGCACCTCGCCAAGAAGAATTACTTTCACCGGCAGTGGCTCCGAGGCTGATAACCTGGCCATCAAAGGCGTGGCGCTGGCCCGACGTAACCGGGGCAATCATATCATAACCACCACCATTGAACATCCCGCTGTCATGAACACATGTAAATTTATGGAGAAATCAGGCTTTCGGGTTACCTATCTTGAAGTAGATGACAATGGCTGGCTGGCCCCGGATAGGTTGCGAGAAGCTATCACCAATAATACTATCCTGGTCTCGATTATGCTAGCGAATAATGAAGTGGGTACCATTTTACCCATCAAGGATTTGTGTGCCATCGCCCACGAAAAGGGTGTCCCGTTTCATACCGATGCTGTTCAGGGAATCGGCAAAATTAAGGTAGATGTCATGGATCTAGACGTTGACCTGCTCAGCATCTCTGGTCACAAGTTCCAGGCCCCCAAAGGTGTTGGCGCTTTGTATGTGAAGAAGGGTGTCGAGCTTGAGCCGCTCATTCACGGCGGCAACCAGGAAGGTGGACTCAGGGCAGGCACCGAAAATGTCCCGGCTATTGTGGGCCTTGGTAAAGCGGCTGAGTTAGCGGCATACATATTGCAGGATGCCGAGCGGATAAAGACCCTGCGTGACGGGCTTGAGGCAGGCATTAGGAAGCTAGTACCGGATGCTCGCTTAAACGGCCACCCCGAAAAACGCCTGCCTAATACGCTTAACCTAACCCTGCCCAGACTCCGAGGTGAATCGATTGTTATCGCTATGGACCAGCATGGTATCGCCCTATCTTCGGGCTCGGCCTGCAAATCAGGTTCCCCGGAGCCAACACACGTGCTCCTGGCTATGGGCAGGACGGAACAGGAAGCTCACTGCTCGGTACGTTTCTCGCTCTCCAGTGCCACTACGGAAGAAGATATCAGGGAGGCATTAGCCGCACTGGCCAAGGTACTGGAGGAGAAGAACACGGTGCGGCTGATACCGTGTAAATAGAGCGAGAACTCTGGACTCGGCTCCTTACACGTTATCACTAGTGGTTTTCACAAGGTACTGAACGCTGAACCACTGCCGCTCGTCAGTCCAGACTTTCTCTACCTGAAATCCGGCATCTGCCGCCAGTTGTTTAAAATCGTCCAGATTATATTTATAAGAGCTTTCCGTCCAGATGCTTTCGTCCTTAGCGAAAGGAATGCTTAAATCACCTAGATGAACAATCTGATCTCTGAGGCTTACCAGATGCATCTCAATCCGACTTTCCCTGGGATTATAGAAAGCATAGTGCTGGAAGTTATCTAGTTTAAAATCTCCATTAAGTTCCCGATTAATCCGTTCCAATAGATTCAGATTGAAAGCGGCGGTGACGCCCTCCCGATCATTGTAAGCACGGTGGAGCACGTTGGGGTCCTTTTTAAGGTCAACGCCGATGAGTAGAGCGCCGCCCGGCCCGCATACACGGGCAATGTGCTCCAGAAAATTTCTGGCCGGTATAGGGTCAAAGTTACCAATTGTAGACCCCGGGAAATAGACTACGATACGGTCACCCGGTCTCTTCGGAGCCGGTAACTTAAAATCACCCGTGTAATCGGCGCAAACAGGTGATACCTCCAACCCTGCGTAATGTGATGTCAGCTCCTGCGAGACACGCCGCAACTGCTTAACGGAAATATCAATCGGCACGTACGTGGCGATGTCCGGCAGGTGGTCCAGGAGGATGCGCGTCTTGACGCAGTTGCCGCAGCCATACTCGATAAGGTGGGCATTCGTCCCCAGCAGCTTGACTATTTCCTTGATATGGGCCTTCATAATTGCTATTTCCGTACGTGGCGGATAGTATTCATCCAGAGAACAGATGCGCTCGTACAGATACGAACCGTGTTCATCGTAGAAATACTTGGAAGGCAGTTCTTTATGCGCTTTTCGCAGCCCGCTCAAGACCTCGGTGCGAAAATGGTCCCGCGCCGGTTTAAAATCATGTATCTGATTCTGTCGAGCTTCATTAGAATCCATTTGCGGTCTATTATACACCAAGTGTTCAATTCAGCATAGAAGCAGGCTTTACCTTGACAGTTACTACAATGTTGTTTGTATTAATGTATCCGTTAATCATAGCCTTAAATTTTTCCGTTTCCACCCGCAATCCGCAACTTCGCGTATAACACTACTTAAACGCAGTAAACAATGAAAATCCCCCATTATAAAACAAAAGGGGCTTTTGTCATATTTGAAAACCCAGCTAGATTTTCCTCTCCCTCTAGACGCAGTAGATCTGCTTGTAAACAAAGCGGGACACCAGAGACAACTATTTCACTATTTGATAGGCTTTGATTTTAGTTTTATACTATGGTCGGAAATAACAATGGCGTATGTGGAAAATTTGCTAAAGAGACTTGAGGAGACTTCCTATTTCTCAACCGCTTGTTTCGTAACGGCCTCTTCTCAGCGGTTAAAAACCAGCATGTCCGGTAAATAAAATGTATCGCTGCCGGTGATCCCTACTGCGAGTGGGAGATTGTTTAGTCAGTTGCAGAGGGGGGAGGTGCAACATGGAGAGAAAAGGCTTGTCACTAGCCGAAATACAGGAGGTGCCGAAAGAGTGCCTGACACTCGTGGTCGGGCCTCCCGGGACGGGAAAATCAACCTTCTGCCGGGAGATAGTGCTCAACGGCATGGCGGCGGAAAAACCCGTTATATTCATAACCACCGAGCAAAGCTCTTCTGCCGTCGCGGCACTGCTAAGAGAGAAAGGCATGGGCGAGACCGCCCCCGGGACCCTGGGCTTTGTCGATGCCTTCGCTCAGACGGTGGGTCTGGCGGTTCCGGAGCGCCCTGACACTATCGGTGCCAGCTGCGCGGACCTGAACAGCATCAGCATGGCTGCCACCAGGTTACAGGAGAGACTGGGGCGAAAAGACATAATGCTTGCCTTTGACTCGCTGACATCCCCGTACCTGTTCAGCGGCGCTGAGGTTACCAAGTTCATGAGGCTGTTTTTGTCCAGGTTCGCTGCCGAGGGTAACTCAGTAGTCGCCCTTATGGACGAGGGCTGTAGCAAGGAGGAAGACCTGGGAGCCATGATGAGCGTTGCCGACGGCATCCTCAGGATGGAGGTAAAGGAGGGCTCAAGGATTGTCAACGTGGTCAAACACCCCAGGATAGCGCCGACCAGGATTGAGACCCCGATGACCTGGAGCCCGGTACTCGCCCATGAGAGATTCGACAACAGGGTAATCAAGGGCCAGATAAAGGCTGCCTTTTCCGGACCCGATAAGCCCCTGAGAACCGAGCTTCAGGACGACTATATTAATGTATTCTGGAAGAACCTTGCCTGCTGGAGCGGCATGCTCTGGGACCCAAAGAGGTTCCCGGCGATGGCATACGATTTAGACAAGGAGGCACACGCTAGGGCAAGAGAGTTGCTCTCTCTTCTTCCGTGGTACACGAAGCTATTTTTTAAGTTGTTCCTGCCCAAGAGCTTTAGCGAAATCAAGGACTTGAAAAGAATCCTGCCGCGTATGTTAAAGAGATTCAATAGCGCTGGTTACGGCACCGTTCAGTATTTAGAGGACAAGTCTAAGAAGGATGAGCACTATTTCCGGGTAGATGAATGCTGTAGCTGCTGGGGTTTTGACAATATTGGGGCAGGACTGGGCTTCCACCAGTGTGGTGAGTGGGCGGGATTATTTATGATACTGGAAAAGATAGAACGGGACTGGAATGTCGTGGAGACGAAAAGCATAGGGCTTGGCGACCCTTACTGTGAATTTAAGTTCGTACCGGGACCGATTGGTGAGCTGAAAGGCTCTCTGGAAGCCATTGACAGCGACGTTGTTGCAAAGGTTCATGACTGCCTGATCGAGCAGCTCATCGGTTTTTTGGTCCATGGCAAGCCCCTGCCCGAGCGACCTACCGTGGGGAGCAGAATCATTTATGAGGAGATGCACCACGTCACCGGTGTACCGGCCCTGCTCAGCGAGAGATACCGTGTGGCGCTGAGGATGGGTGGCGCCAGGGCTGGGAAGGAAGTCGGCGAGCACCTTATAGAAGCCGGGTTAACGGGTGATGAAGCCATAAAGCGGGTGATTGATTTCATGGACTACTGCAAGGTGGGCAAAATTAACTCGGGTGAGACGATACGGATGTGGGAAAACTGTGAGAGCTTCGGGCTGGAAGCTGGGCAGCATTCATGTAACTTTACCACCGGCTTCCTCAACGGTCTCTTTTCCGCAGTTAAGAACCAGCACATCCGAGAAGTAAAGTGTATCGCCGCTGGAGACCCCTACTGCGAGTGGGAGATTATCTAGCTGCTCGCAATAACTCATCTTCGTGCAGTGTGCAACAAATG
>CAZPQB010000115.1:0-8363 GCA_964588605.1 uncultured Dehalococcoidaceae bacterium
GATAATGGCTGGTTTTTCGATACCGAGCTGTTGCTTCTGGCAGAAGTCCTGGGCTATCATGTTAAGGAAGTCCCCGTAGTGTGGACGGAAGCGGCCAAGACTACCGTAAACATAACCCGGACCGTCGTCAGGGATTTACAGGGGCTATTGCGATTACGTTTTTTCCCGTCCCCGGAGGTGAGGGCAAAGAAGAAGCAGAGACGCGGCGTCAGATTTTAGCTTATAATAATCACTCAGAAGACCTCGCCATGACGTGCCGAACAAATGAATAGCGGCTCCTGTGGTAGGTTATGAAGTAATGCCGGTATATACGCCAGCAATCATACGCCGGATATATTAACTATAAAAACAGGAGGGAATTGAGATGGCAGAAACGAAATATGGCAAATGCATTATCACGGACTACAGCGGCAGGCCCGAGAGCGATTGTCGGGATGAGGATGAATTTATGAAGGTACTTCCCCGGATATCCGTTCCCGTGGCTTATCTGGACAACAACATGGTTAATGGCGGCTTCTACGCCGAATGTATGTGGTTTCACACCCCTTCAGACGTCCAGGTAGAGCCTCACACACACGACTTTGATGAAATCCTGGCGTTCTTCGGCAGTGACCCGAAAGACTTCCATGATTTATGCGGAGAGGTAGAGCTCTGGCTGGGTGATGAAAAACATATCCTTACCAGGAGTTGCATGGTGTTTATTCCAAAGGGGCTGAAGCATTGCCCGATGATTCTCAGGAGAATAGATAAGCCTATCTTTCATTTCTCTGCGGGGCCGGCACGCGTATACGATAAAAAACAGAAGAAATCCGGTTAATCATGCTCTGGCTGAAAGGCGAGCGAGAATTTTATTCTTCGCAGCGTTCTCATAGCGATAATTAATGGAGATTTATCATGACACTGGAAGAATTGGAAAAAAGGCTCAGGACTCTGGAGGATATTGAGGAAATCAAGCAGCTACAGGCACGTTATGTCAACTGCCTGACTACCTGCGATTGGGATACACTGGTGGACTGCTTTGCCGAAAATGGCTTTGTGGATTTATCAAATGGTGCCAGGGGCAGAGAAGAAATCGCCAGGTTTTATAAAGGGGAGATTACGATAACCCATATCGGCATGGAAGGTAACTATGTCGTACATCCCATTATCTCGGTTGACGGAGATAAAGCCAGGGGTAGCTGGCTTCTTTACACCATGTTTTCCCAGCCCCATAAAATTCAGATTTGGCCTGCGCCCACCGCCGACGCGGATGCCCCGGAGTGGATGCAGGGATATTACGAAATGGAATATATCCGGGAAAACGGTAAATGGAAAATCAGTCTCCTGCGATGGAGAAGGCGGCTGGTGTCACCCAGGCCACCGGAATAACTGAATATGATGGTGGTAGGTGGATAACTTGAGCCTGTCTGTCTTTACTGATTGTTAACCGGATATATATCAACCTACCGGCTGGCTGCTTGAGCGCTTAATTCCGCGATTCATCATAGGACCTGGCCGCCTGGTCAAACTCCTGAGCTACATATTTGTCCCGACTTTTTTTCATCATGCCGATAAGTCCCGGCTCAACAAAGGAACCACATCACCGTTCTTTGACCTCTATTACAAAGACACCTGTCTATTCCATACCGCTTTCGACCCAGGCATTTCATCAAGTTCAGGAATCTTTATAAAAGTAGACCCCACCGCCGCCATACTTGACCAGCTCCACCCTTAATTTTCTATGGTCGATGAAATCGTGGACAGCTTCTTTGCATCCCTTATAGTACCGGTAATCATCTATGAAAATGCACCCGCCATTGGTTACGTCATCATACAACTCTTCCAGGCAATACCTGACAGATTCATACAGATCACAGTCCAGGTGCAGTAGGGCAATCGGCACGATTTCTTTCATCGGCAGGGTATCGGCAAACCATCCTTTAACAAGGTGTATCCTGCTATCGTCCAGTTGTAAACGCTTGAAGAGTAGTTCCCTTACCCTTTCTTCAAAACCAAGGCACCCGCCCTTCTGGGGCTTTCTCAAATCACTGGTAATGTCTCTTCCGTCCGGCTCGGGAAATCCCTCCCAGGAGTCAAAAAGCCATACGTGCCGGCTGGTGTTATTTTTAGCCGCGGCCGCGATAACAGCCGCACTGCCGCCGTTACGTACGCCGCACTCGACAAAGCTGCCGCTTATCTGGGCCCTCTCGAAGCTACAGGCCGATTCGTAGAGTATCGATAATATCGGATAATCCATCATTGTATAAGGCCTGACGGTTAGCATTAACCTGGTCTTTCTTATGTCTTTACCCAAGTCCAATAGCTCTTTGCCGGAAACTCTGCGAAAGAACTTAATCGGGCTGTATAATCTGACGATAAGTGGGCTCTTTTTAGCCAGATTTTTAATTCGCTGTTTTAAATTGATCCCGAATTTCATGATTTTCCTCTGGCCGCTAACATGGCCTGGACTTTCTTTTACTGGAAAACATGGTTTTCATCAAGGATACCTCTTCGAACCTGATGAATCCCCTCGCTTCGGTTCTCTTTAGTTGACTCTCACTTTTCTTGTCTATATAACCTATCACTCGCTTGGAGCCCTTATTTCTATAAATCTCCATTAAGTCAAACAGCACTGAGCCGGCTAGTTTATTTCGCCGGTAGTTTTCAAAAGTGTAGGCACCCTCAAATATAATTTCGCCTTCTTTCAATCTGGGAAACCAGGTCCTGAAGCCTTTGTCTAACCGTTCGTTATCCTCCGCGCTGATGACGCACTGAAAATAACATAGGTCATCGTTATCCGTGGTCCTGGCCACAAACCACTTACCGCAGCCGCATTCATACAGCCACTTCCGGTTCAACAGCATTTGAGCTGATTCCTTGCTCTCTGTTTTTACCATCTCGAATGCCTCATTTATATCCTCTTTAGAAGCCTCTCGTAAATTATAATTGACCGGGCATTCAATCGGGTTCTTTTCAAGACTATCCAGGCTCTTTGCTATGCCTATATGTACGTCTCTACTGTAAATCTGGTGTCGCAGTTGGTCCCAGAACACCTTAAGTGCGCCGACCCTGAGAAGTGTAATAGCGCAGCTTATTTTTCTTAAAAAACGCATCAACATCAGTCGCACCTTTCCTTACATTGCCTGGCTCACCTGATTTAGGGGCGATTATCCTTGACTATCCTCAGCGGTAGCTGGTTAAGGACGTCTGGCAAAGTCAAATACGTTCGGCCAACTTCAGGATTCTTTGTAAAAGTAAACACCCTCGAAGTCAACCTTGATCAGCTCCGCTTTCAATTTCCTTCGGTCAATGAACTCAGTGACGGCCTCTTTGCAACCCTCCCAGCATGAGTAATCATCGATAACGATGCAGCCGCCATCAATGACATCGTCATATAACTGTTCTAGACAGCATTTAACCGATTCATACAGGTCACAATCCAGGTGTAGCAGAGCAATCGTACCGGTCTCTTTCCTGGGCAGGGTATCGTCAAACCATCCTTTGACAAGGTGTACTCTGTCACTATCCAGTTGTAACCGCCTGAACAGGATATCCCTGACTCTTTCTTCAGAGCCGAGGCAACCTCCCTTCCGTGGCACCATCTCTATATAGTTATTGTAGTCCCTTTCGTCTGGCTCAGGCCATCCCTCCCAGGAGTCGAAAAGCCAGACATGCCGGTTTATGTTATTTTTAGCAACAGCAGCCATAATAGCCGCACTGCCACCGTTATAGACGCCACACTCGACAAAGCTACCGCTTATTTCAGCTCTCTCGAAGCGTTCGGCCAATTCATAAAGCGTTGATAATTTTGTATAATTCAACAACGTGTAAGGCTTGACGGTCAGGATTGACCTGGTCTTTCTTATATTTTTACCCAGGTTCAAGAAGTCTCTGACCGGAATGGTTCTTAATAATTGAAACCAGCTATACAATGTGACAATGAGCTGGCTTTTTTTAGCCAGGTTTTTAAGTCGTCTTATTAAACTATTATCGGATTTCATGATTTTATTCCTTGATGCTAATACGGCTGGCGCTCCCTCGCAGTTGTTCTATGAACACTCTGAGCGCGCCGACCCTGAGAAGCGTGACGGCGCAGATAATTTTCCTGAAAAACCTCAACAACATAGACCGAACCTCCCGTTACATCGCTTGGCTCACCTAGTTCAGTAGCTAGAGTGTTATATACAGGATAGAGCCCCGCGGCCTAAACCTTATGTCATGCAAGGTGCCTGTAGAATAACGAGCCGGCTATTCTAAACACAAACTCAGGCATCACACGGGAAAATAGTTGCATCGCCCGGTATCTCCGGCTATCCTCGGGGACGTTGGCAAAGCCTTTAACCTCCGGATAATAGAAGTAAGGCGACTTTCGTTCCTTCGCTCCCCATCTGGACTTGAAAATCCGGAGTCCTTCGTCCTCGGGCGAACAACGTCCGAAGCTAAAGTATCTATAGCCAGTGTCACACGCATACTGTATTAGTTCCCAGATAAGTAAATGATTGGGACGTTTTTTCAGGTACTTCTCATCAGAAGCATTGAACTTGTAATAAATAGTGTCTTTATAGGTAAGACACACTACTCCTGCAATAGGCGTTCCCTCTGATTCAGCTACGGCGAGGAAGCCCAGGTTCTGCGAAATCACGTGGTGGTGCAGCGCTTTAAAAAAACTGAGCGGCTGCGGTAATACGCCGAGCTTCTTACGGGTAGCGACTTGTAACTCATAGAAATAATCCATATCGGCTTCGGCATGGCTTACACGAACTGTTGCGCCGCGTTCCTCCGCCTGATGGATGTTTTTCCTGATACTGTGGTGGAACTGTTCCTTCAACAAATCAACACCGCCCTCCAGATCAAGGAGGTGTGAGAGATGATAATCGCGTTTTATCAGCTCCAGCTGAGCCGGGATTACACCGTTTTGCCATCCCCTCATCTCCAGGTACGAAGCTACCCCCGCCTTAATGTCATTCTTGATTGAATTGAGAACAAATGCGATATCTTCAGCGTTATTGCCAAGAGGACAACAGGAATCGGAGAAGGGAAGACAGATCAGTCTCTTCCCGGTCAGCCAGCTTCTGACAACGTACAAAGGTATGGCGGCTCTGATCTGGCCAGCCTCATCCTCGAGGATGTAACTTCGTGGTAAATAGTGATAGGCTTCTTTGATTACAGCCGCCCATGCAGATGTATGAAAAATCGTACCCTGCGCCTGATTAGCGACGAACTGGTCCCACCGCTCATCTGCGGTAGGGTCGATAACACTGATTTTCATGACTGCCTGTAACCTTTAATTAATTTTATCTTCTAAACTTATCAGATTCATCCGACCGAGGCAGTTACATAACTAATCTAGCAGCGTGTTGGGTGATATGTGTAAGAATTCGGTTAGAAATGAGTAGGATTTTAACTTTTTCATAATAATGAGAGGTATTTTGGGTGACGGATAGAAGCAATACTGGATTTCAAATAAGTAAATTAGCGGCAGTCAGCGTGTCGACTCGTCTCTATACGGGTATCCCGTTTGTTTTGACTTCTTAAGATAAAACAGGTTATATTAAGCGGAAACCGATATTGGTCAGAAGGAGAGAAGGGTTATTGACTGCTAATACGAAATTTGAGAAGCTGCTTGAACCTTATCATATTGGCCCGGTGAAAACGAGGAACCGGATTATAAAAACGGGTGCGGGGATGTTCATGTGGCACGAAGACGAGCTCCACATGAACGAGGCGATTAAGGCCTTCTATGAAGGTATCGCCAGAGGCGGTGTCGGCCTGCTGATAGTGGAATCTCCTACTGTTGATTACCCTTTGGGCGCACGCTGGAGGCCGCGGTATCGCATTGACGACGACAAATACATCAGGGGACTCAGTGAACTGGTTCAGGTCATCCGCAAACACGATTGTCCGACCTTCATGCAGATGAACCATGACGGACCGTGGCAGAGAATAATCTTCGAGCCAACGGCCCTTTCCCCCGGTCCGCCGATTGCCGCCTCGGCGGTGAGCATGAAATCGGAAAATGATTTTCATAACGAGGTGCCCAGAGAACTCACCATTGAAGAAATCGAAGAGATTGTCGATAAGTTCGCCAGTGCCGCGGTACGGGCGGAAAAGGCGGGGTTTCTGGGGGTGGATATCAACGCCGCCAGCAGCCACCTGGGACATAACTTCCTTTCCCCCTTCTGGAACCGGCGACAGGATAAATACGGCGGGAGCCTGGAAAACAGGGCACGGTTCGTGGTTGAAATCATACAGGAAATCAAAAAGCGCCTGGGGCAGGACTTCCCCGTCTCCGTATGTATCAACGGTCTCGAAATCGGCCGGATAGCGGGGATTGATGATGAAAAATGCATGACGGCCGAATACAGCCGGGGGATAGCCCGGGTATTGCAGGAAGCCGGTGCCGATAACATTCATGTGAGGAGCCACTGGCTGGGACGCCACGTTGCCGCCTATCTCCCTGAACTGTTCTGCTATCCGGAGCCCCCCATCCCCCTGAAAGAATTCCCCGGGGAATACGATTGGAGCCGCCGCGGGGCGGGGGCTAATCTACTCCTGGCTGCCGGGATAAAAAAGGCGGTATCTGTTCCGGTCATGGTTGTCGGCAGGCTCGACCCTGAGCTCGGGGAGCAGGCCCTACAAGAAGGCAAGGTTGACTTTATTGGCATGACCAGGCGTCTGATAGCCGACCCCGAGCTCCCCAACAAGATTGCCGCCGGAAGAATAGGCGATATCGCCCCCTGCACGGCCTGTGACAACTGCCTGGGGAGCCGGCGGTGCCGCATAAATGCCAATGTGGGGACGGAACATAATACCTTTGAAAAAGCGGAGAAGATGAAAAAGGTGGTGGTGGTCGGCGGTGGGCCGGCGGGAATGGAGGCGGCCAGGGTGGCCGCATTACGCGGGCACGACGTTACGCTCTTTGAGAAAGCCAGCAAACTGGGAGGCCTGCTGCCGGTGGCTACATTAGTTAAGGGAAACCACCCTGAAGACCTGCCGGCCATAGTCCGCTACCTCAGACGCCAGATGACCAGGCTGGGCGTAAAGATTAACCTCGGCAGAGAAGTCAGCCCGGCTACGATAGAAGAGATTAAGCCCGATGTGGTTATCCTGGCCACCGGAGGCATACCCTTCCTTCCGGATATCAAGGGAATAGATAACCGCCGCGTTATCAGCAACGCCGACCTGCATCGCAAGCTGAAGTTCTATTTGAGGTTTCTGGGACCGAACACCCTGAGGTGGCTGACGAAATTCTGGATGCCCGTCGGCAAAAGAGTCGTCATTATCGGCGGCGCGATACAGGGCTGCGAGCTTGGCGAGTTTCTGACCAAGCGCAGCAGGAAGGTCACCATCGTGGACACCGCCGATAACCTTGGGGAAGGCATGGTGGACGTCGCTTTGGGGTATCTTTTTACGTGGTTCAGAGAAAAAGGTGTCGCCACGATATCCGGGGTTAAAGAGTACGTGGAGATAACAGATAAAGGATTGACCATAATCAATAAAGACGGAAATAAGCAGACGATTGAAGCCGACAGCATTATACCGGCGTTGCCACTAAAGCCGGATTCCGAACTGCTCACAAGCCTTGAGGGGAAAGTGAACGAGGTTTATGCTATCGGCGATTGCCGGGAGCCCCTGCTGATAGTAGACGCCATTGCCGCTGGTTCGCGTACCGCCCGGGCTATCTAGTATCGGGGGATTCCTGCCCGTATAAGCTATGTTAACGACCGTGATATGCAGACTTTCTATATAAAGACCACTTAATGAGGAGAATAGAAAAAGATGACTGAATCGAAATACGGTAAACACATCATTACAGAGCTAAAACCCCCTTCCGGGCGCTCCACTCCCAGACAGGCCCCTGAAGACCCCACCGCCATGCAGAGTCATTTACCGCTGCTGTATCTGGACGATGATATCATCAAAGGGGCTTTCTATGTAGAATGTACCTGGATATGGCCGGGGACCGAGTTCTACCCCACCCAGGCCGAACCGAGAGCGCACACGCACGATTATAACGAAGTGATTACTTTCTTCGGGACCGACCCCGAAAAGCCGTATGACCTGTGCGGAGAAATCGAACTATGGCTGGAAGATGAAAAACACATCCTCACCAAAAGCTGTATCATCTATGTGCCCAGGGGGATGAAACACTGCCCGCTGGTCATCAGGAGGGTGGATAGACCCATTTTCCACTTCGCCGCCGGTACCGGCGGAGTTTACATTCAGGGTTAGAATCAGTGCTCTCTATGTTTATTCTGAACTAATAGCCTGGCCAGCCGGCTTCCATTACGGCTCATCACCGAGCAAATCTCTGGCCAGGTCGATTTTACTGAGTCTTTCGGCGCCGTTATCCGTTATCAGGTATGTATACCCCATGCCGCAGC
>CAZPQB010000116.1:0-8319 GCA_964588605.1 uncultured Dehalococcoidaceae bacterium
TGAGGACAAGTGCGTGGGCTGCCGCTACTGCATGGTTGCCTGTCCCTACCAGATGAGGACGATATATGAGAACGGCAATGAAGGGTACTTCCCGGGTCAGGAGCTGACCGAGCACGAAAAAATAGGCAAGGTCCTGTACCCTCACCAGACGGGTGTCGTTCAGAAGTGTGTCTTTTGCAAGGAGAGAATCGATGCTGGCCTGGCGGCGGGGTTAACACCCGGCGTTGACCGCGAGGCCACCCCCGCCTGTGTCATCAACTGCCCGACTAAAGCAATGCACTTTGGCGACCTTGATGACCCTTATAGCGATATTAACCGGCTCATCAAGGAAAAGAAAGGAAGACCTTTTCACCCGGAATATGGCACGGATCCATCAATATACTATATTGATTGAATAATCAACTAATCAATTAAGGAGGTCTGGGGCGATGATTCAGACAAGACCTTATGAATTTATGGTAAAATATACACCGCAACGAGACTGGATTGAAGGGCACGGGATCTTAATTGCCTTCGCTATGTTCTTCGGCGGTATCAGCGGTGGCCTTTATCTGGCCTCTCTGGTCTTCGATAACATGCTGGGCATGTTCATTGCCTGGCTGCTGGCGATGGTAGCGGGCGGCACGGATATGCTGCATCTAAGCAAGCCGATGAGGTTCTGGCGTATGATGCTTAAACCCGGTAGCTCCTGGATTTCCCGCGGCTTTATCCTGATATGGTTATTCCTCGGTGCCGCTATGATACAGCTCGCTTTATCGCAATGGGCGCCGGGAACCGCCGAGACCGTGTTCAAGGTACTGGCTGGCATTATGGCCTTCGGTGTTGCCATCTACAGCGGTTTCGTCGTCGGCTATGTCGGTGCCATCAAGCTCTGGAATTCGGCGGTTATCCCGATATTGTATGTCATCAGCGGGCTTACCAGCGGGCTGGCGGTACTGCTGCTGGTTAGCTTCAATAAAAGCAGCGACACCCTGCTTTCCGTAGCGGATTACCTGCTGGCGGCGCTGGTGGCCTACGCCATCTTTGTGGCGATATATTTCTGGGTGGCTACCTACAGCAGTGTCACCACCCGCGATTCTGTGGTAAGAGTGCTGCGGGGCAATATCGCCCCGGCTTTCTGGCTCGGCATGGTGCTCCTGGGCATCATCGTCCCTATCGCCTTAGTCGCCCCCTTTTCTCTGGCGGATAATGCTTCCACGGCGGCCTTCGCCGTGGCGGCGGTGGGCACTATTATCGGCGGCGTCATGCTGCGCTATGTCATCCTTAAAGGCGGTCTCTATAGCCCTCTGCTCCCGGCTGAGTAGCAGGGTAGGTGCTTAAGGTAATAGAAGTTAAGGGAGCCATCGCGGTGGTATCTGCTGCCCGGCGGTTCCCTTTATTCTGGTCTTCGATTTACCCACCTCAACCCCCAATTCCAAGATATCTTTTCCCACCCACCGCCCTCGTATCATTCGTGGCTAATCCCGTGGATCAAAATCTCCCTTATTCCCTCCTTACGAAGGAGGGAGACAGATTGGGCTAAGGCGTTGATATATGAGTTTACACAATCATCCTCTCCCTTTCGTAAAGGGAGACCGAGAGGGATTTAATCAGCGAGTATAGCCTGCGGTGATGGGCGAAGCCCCTCTCTTAAAATTATTCCCACTGTTTGGAGGGGGGGATAAAGGGGGTAGGGTAAGCTTGTTCTGTCGACGGTGTAAAAATTGCAAGCATTCTCGTATAATGACCTCAGGAGGACGTTGATGCCTTCTAAGGCGAAAGTCTACATCGGCACATCCGGCTGGTCTTATCCAAAGGGCCTGGGCACCTGGAAGGGCTATTTTTACCCCACCGGGAAGATAAATGAACTGGAATATTACAGCCAGTTCTTCGATACCGTGGAGATAAACAGTTCCTTCTATCGTCCACCCAACCCCGGCTATGTCTATAACTGGGCGCGCCGTGTTCCGCAGGGGTTCCTCTTTACGGTCAAGCTGTGGCAAAAGTTCACCCATCCCAAAATGTACAAAGAAGCCACCGGGGAGGAAGCCGTAATCTCCCAGGCTGATGTCGACGAGTTTAACCGCAGCCTGGAGCCCCTGGCGAAGTATGGGAAGATCGGGGCGCTGCTGGCTCAGTTCCCGCCCAGCTTTAAAAATGACAGCTACGGACAGCAGATACTCATGGCGGTGATGAAAACTTTCGGGCAGTACCCCCTGGCCGTGGAGCTGAGACACCGGAGCTGGAGCGATGATGACGATACCGCCCGGCTTCTCACCGAACATAATGTGGCCTGGGTGCAGATTGACGAGCCGAAATTCGGTACATCGGTAGCTCAGGAAGTCCCCGTTACCGCGGACATGGCCTATTTCCGCTTTCACGGCAGAAACGCTAAAGACTGGTGGACGGGCGACAGCGAAACGCGTTACAAGTATCTCTATTCATCCGGGGAAATCGTCGAGCTTACAGACAGGGTTAAAACCGCCGGGGAAAAAGCCCGTATGCTGTTCGCTTTCTTCAACAACCACTGGCAGGGCTATGCGCCGCGCAACGCCGCCGACCTGAAAAAAGCGTTACAGTTGTCCTTCCAGAAAATACCGATGAGCTTTGATATCGTGGAAGACGAGAGTAAAAGTGATAAGTAAGGGAGATTGCAAGACGTGCTGTCTGAGCTTACGGTAAAGGGTTTCGGTATCATTGAGGAAATCGCCTGGCGACCGGCGGAAGGACTGAACGTGATTACCGGGGAGACCGGTGCCGGTAAATCGCTGGTAGTCGATGCTGTTGAGGCCCTTCTATCCGGCCAGGTGCAGGAAGAGGATATTCGCCACGGCTCTAGTGAAGCCCAGATTGAAGGTATTTTTCGCACGGCTCCGAACGAAAGAGAGGGACAACTCAGGTCACTGCTCGCGGAAAAGGGGCTGGAAGCTGATGAAGATGTCCTGCTTGTTACCTGTAATTTTCGCCGGCAGGGTCGTTCCTCGCCGAGGGTAAACAGGCAGGCGGTATCAAGGTCTTTGCTTCGGGACATCAGCGCTTCACTGGTTGATATCCACGGTCAGAGCGGGCATCTCTCTCTCCTTAATAAAGACCAGCACCTGGAGTTCCTGGATGCCTACGCACGTACCCGGGAACTGAGGCGCAGTTTCAGCGCCATGGCCTCAGAGCTATCTCAGGCGGAGCGGGAAGTCCAGGCGCTGTCCAGGACCGAGCAGGATATGTCGCGGCAGATGGAACTCTTGAATTTCCAGATTGATGAAATCAGACGGGCTGAATTACAGCCGGGCGAAGAAGAGGAACTGGGAAGAGAGCTGGCTCTCCTGACTTCCGCTGAAAAGCTGAAAGCAGCTTCCTACGAAGTTTACAGGATAATCTACGGAGATGAAAACATGCTGGCTTCGTCCTCAGCCGTGGACAGAATCAATGAAGCCCTCCCTGTGTTCAAGCAGATGACCGAAACCGACCCCTCCCTGAAATCACGACTCGATTCTCTGGAGAAGATGGTACACGGCCTGGAAGAACTGTCGCGGGAAGTCCGCTCGTATGGGGAAAACCTTAGCTACGACCCGCAGCGTCTTGAGGAGGTTCAGGTTCGACTGGAACTTATCAGGAGTCTGAAGAGAAAGTACGGGGGGTCTGTTGACGAGACACTGAATTACCTGGCAAAAGCAGAGGTCGAGCTGGAAGGACTCAACTATTCCGGTGAACGGCGGGCGCAGCTGGAAGAAAAAATAGAACGATTGAAGGCCGAGATGGGCACTCTTGCCTCTCAACTTTCCGAGGAACGCAGTCAGGCGGCCGGAAAGCTCGTAGCCGCGGTTAAAAAAGAGCTTGCCGACCTGGCTATGTCGCAGGTGGATTTTGACGTTTCGGTTGCCCGGGAACTCTCCACCGACGGAATTCCATTTCCCGACGGTAAGCTGTACCAGTTTGACATCAGCGGGGCTGATAACGTCGAGTTCATGGCTTCAACGAATCCGGGCGAACCGCTCAAGCCGCTGGCCAGGATAGCCTCCACCGGCGAAATCTCGCGGTTCCTGCTGGCGCTAAAGAGCGCCCTGGCTGAAGCCGATACCATTCCTGTGCTTATCTTCGATGAGATAGATGTCGGCGTCGGGGGGCGGAGTGGAGAGGTCATCGGCAGGAAGCTCTGGAACCTTTCCAGGAACCACCAGGTAATCTGTGTTACTCACCTGCCGCAGATTGCGGCCTTCGCTGATGCTCACTATAACGTTAGCAAACAGAGCGCCGGCAGCCGTACGGTCTCCACTATTAACGCACTTCAGGGGGAGTCACGTTTGAATGAGCTGGCCGTGATGATTGGCGGGACCGGTTATGCCGCGAACTCACTCAACGCTGCCAGGGAGCTTATGCACAGGGCCGAGACCTGGAAAAGCGGTATTAACCAGGGGTAACGTAAATGAGAAATGGGGGGTGGGAAAATGGAAAACAAAAGACGAAAAGAGCCTGAGGAAAAGAGCGGGGACCTGCTGTTAAGCGAGCTTCTTGAAAATATCAACCGGCAGCTGGATTTGGATACACGAATGAAAGAACTTATAGCGTCTTTTATAAAGGGTTCATCCGGGAGAAAAAGGGTTGGCTTAGTTGAGGAAAAGGCAGATATCATCCGGAATCTATATATAGAAGCCGAGTCATTGCAGGCCGAGGGAAGAGCTATTTTCCATCAGCTGTTCGGTATTGAATACGAATAACCGCCTGGACAATTGTTAATTTACCTGAATAATATATCTGGCAAAATCACCCGGGTTCCCTCCGGAGGTTAGTTAGGAAGAATCAACAACAGCGTACTTTGCTTGAATTATGGCCGGTAATACAGGAGGACTTTAAGAATTTCACGGCCAACCGGCCCGGCTGGTTAATCGACGTGCTTGAAAATGCCCGTAATATGAAAGGGAGCCGGGGCTGGGAAGATGTTGGCAAGGTAATCAATATTCTCCAGTTTTTAAAGGATACCGAGATAGAATACTACTGAGTGGGATATCATTCCTGCAACGCCCTCTTGCCGGTAATTTCCTGTCTGGTATACCAGTTCTGAACAGCGCTGACGACCTCTTCGGGGGAGTCGAAGACGCGCAGTAGTTCAAAGTCTTCCTCGGAGATGGCGCCGTGTGTCAGAACGGTCCTCCTTAACCAGTCGAGTAAACCATACCAGTACTGGCTTGAAAACAGTATTACCGGGAAGGGTTTTATCTTTTGTGTTTGCATCAACGTCAATACTTCGGTTAATTCGTCAAGGGTACCCAGCCCGCCGGGCATTATGATGAAGGCGGTAGCGTACTTTACCAGCATCACCTTGCGTATGAAGAAGTGATGAAACGTTATTGACCTGTTGGCATAGTCATTACATACCTGCTCCTCGGGCAGCCTGATGTTCAGCCCGACGGATTTGACTCCTGCTTTGTTGGCGCCCTTGTTGGCAGCTTCCATCACGCCGGGTCCGCCGCCGGTCATGATAGAGAAACCGGCTTTACCCAGCATATAGGCGATTTCTTCGGTTTGTGAATATAATATGTCATCAGCCTTAAGTCGGGCTGACCCGTAGACGGTTACTGCCGGCACAATATCTGCCAGACTATCAAAACCTTCTACCAGCTCCCCGATAATGCGGAACAGCCGCCACGACTCCTCTTTGGCAAGTTGGTTAATCTCATATTCGTTCTTCATCATTCCTCCAGCATATTGCATAACGGTATTAAATCTCTTTATTCCAGACGAACTTTAGTGTTATACCCCGGCACGGAAGTTTCGAAGCCGGTCTTTTCTCTCAGGAATTCCTGAAATCGTTCGGCCGCCTTTACCTCTCCGTGAGTAATGAAAACATGCTTGGGATTAACCGAAAGTTTGGAGAGCCATTTTAGAAGCTCGTCTCTGTCCGCATGTGCCGAGAAGCCATGTATCTGGGCTACTCTGGCGTGGACAGAACGCGGCTGCCCGTGGATTCTGACGCTCTTGCCGCCGTCAAGTATATATCGGCCCAGTGTGCCCTCCGCCTGATAACCTACGAAAAGGATGGTGCTCTCCGGTCGTGAAATATTATTGACCAGGTGGTGCTTTATCCTGCCGCCGGTGCACATCCCCGAGCCGGCGATAATCATGGCGGGTTTGGTAAGCGTATTCAGGGCTTTGGATTCCTCCACCGTTTCCACCATCGTCAGGCCGGGAAAATCGAAAGGCGACTGGTGTTGGCGTAATAATTCTTTCATATCACGGTCGAACAGTTCATCGTAGCGCTTGAATACCTCGGTGATTTTTATGGCCATCGGACTGTCGAGATATACCTTTATGTCCGGTATGCGTTCTTCCATCAGCAGCTTGTTCAGATAGTACAGGATTTCCTGCGCCCGCTGTAAAGCGAAGCTGGGAACAACGACATTCCCTCCGGCTTCGTATGTTGTGTTTATGATTTCCGCAAGGTCGTCGCTAATATCTTTGGAGCCTTCATGCTGCCTGTCGCCATATGTGGATTCAACGACGACGTAGTCCGTTTTCCTGAAAACGCTCGGGTCTTCCAGTATCGGGCGGTCCCACCTGCCGACATCGCCGGAGAAGATAATACTCCTTTTTTCTTCTCCCTGGCTTATCCGCACCTTTATCATGGATGAGCCGAGGATATGACCGGCATCATGGAAAGTGGCTTCGATGCCTTCGCCGATAAGCAAGGGCTCCTCGTATCCCACGGTGTCGAACAGTGGCAGGGCAGCCTCGGCGTCCTCGATGGTATAAAGCGGGATTTCCGGGTAAGGCCCTTTTCTCCCCTCCCTGATGTGCCTTTTCTTCTTGTACGCAGCATCCTCTTCCTGCAGCTTGGCGGCGTCAAGCAGTATGATTTTTGTAATATCGGCTGTGGCTGGAGTGCAGTAGACCCTGCCCTTAAACCCCTCTTTTACCAGCTTGGGGAGCAGCCCGCAGTGGTCGAGATGTGCGTGGGTCAGCAGGACGGCATCCAGTTCTTGTGGCGGGACCTGGAAAGGTTCCCAGTTCCGGTGTTGGAACTCCCTTTCCTGGTAAAGGCCGCAGTCAATCAGGATTTTGGCGTTATTGGCCTCTACCAGATACCGGGAACCGGTCACGTTGCGGGCTGCGCCCAGAAAGCTCAGGTTAATATCCACGGTTAGCCTTATTATCGCTTATTATGATAGCTTCTGACAACACCTGTTTTTCTCCGGTAACTGGATTTCTTTAACATAGAGCGGAATATAGATAAAAAGTGCGCGTGTCCATACACGGTGGCTCCGTTTCAACCGTCTCAAAATATGTTATAATCAGCCAGACCGCTGTAATACTACTTGATGAAGGAGAGACCCGTATGCCCAGGCGGGACGATATCAGGAAGGTGATGATTATCGGCTCCGGCCCGATTGTTATCGGCCAGGCCTGTGAGTTTGATTATTCGGGAACCCAGGCGTGTAAAGCGCTCCGCGGCCTTGGCTATGAGATTGTTCTGGTAAATTCCAACCCGGCTACTATTATGACCGACCCCGGCATGGCCGATGTTACCTATATTGAACCGCTCAATCTTGAGGCCATGACGAAAATCATTGAAAAGGAAAGGCCGGATGCTTTGCTGCCCAATCTCGGCGGGCAGACGGGGCTCAACCTCAGTGCCGAGCTGGCGCAGGCCGGCGTGCTGGAGAAATATAACGTTAAAGTTATCGGCGTTGAAGTCGATGCCATCATTCGCGGCGAAGATAGAATCGCCTTTAAAGAAACCATGAACCATCTTGGTATAGATATGCCGCGCAGCGAGGCTGTTTACAACATTGAAGATGCCGAGAGGGTCGCCTCCGAACTTGGTTATCCCGTTGTGGTGCGCCCGGCTTACTGCCTGGGCGGGACCGGCGGGGGGCTCGTCTATAACATTGAGGAATTGCGCACCGTGGCCAGTCGCGGCATCGCCGCCAGTCTGATAGGTCAGGTGCTTATTGAGGAATCGGTGCTGGGCTGGGAAGAGCTTGAGCTTGAAGTGGTGCGCGATGCCAAAAACCAGATGATAACGGTATGCTTTATTGAAAACGTCGATGCTATGGGAGTGCATACCGGCGACTCCTACTGTACGGCGCCCATGCTGACCATCAGTCCAGAACTGCAGCAACGTTTGCAGGATTACTCGTACCGGATAGTGGAGGCTATAAAGGTAATCGGCGGCACCAACATTCAGTTTGCCCACGACCCCAAGACCGGCCGCGTTGTCGTCATTGAAATCAACCCCCGTACATCGCGCTCCTCGGCGCTGGCATCCAAGGCTACCGGCTTTCCCATTGCCCTGATATCGTCCAAGCTGGCGGCCGGCCTCACGCTTGATGAAATACCTTACTGGCG